>JAIENU010000031.1 GCA_019751125.1 Burkholderiales bacterium
ATGAAGAAGGCTTTGATGGCTGCTGCGGCGCTGGTTGCGCTGCCGGTCATGGCTCAGGCGCAGTCTCCGTCGCCGGGCGTGTATATCGGTGCGGAAGGCGGTATCAACTGGCTTCTGAACTTCAATGCCAACACGAACATTCCGGCGGCGCCGGTGGTCGGCGTGACGCCGGGCACGGGCTGGATGGCCGGCGGCGTGATCGGCTACGACTTTGTCGGCCCGCGCGTTGAGTTGGAAGGCATCTATCGCTGGAATTCGACGAACATCGGCCTGCCTGGCACCGCTCTGAACAACCAGATCGGCCAGCTCGGCATCATGGCGAACCTGTACTACGACTTCATGCCGGCTTCGGTGATCACGCCGTACATCGGCGCTGGTGCGGGTCTTGGCCTGGTCGACAGCAACACCTCGCTGGGCAGCACGGTGTTTGCCTATCAGGGCATCGTCGGTCTGGGTTGGAACGTCGACACGAACTTCCGCGTGAACCTGGACGGCCGCTACTACGGCACGTCGAACCCGACGATCAACGGCCAGCAGTGGACCAACAACAACTTCAGCATCATGCTGGGTCTGCAGCTGAAGTTCGGCTCGGCTCCGCCGCCGCCGCCGCCGCCGCCGCCGGCCGTTGCGCCGCCGTCGTTCATGGTGTTCTTCGACTGGGATCGCTCGAACCTGAGCCAGCAGGCGCTGAACACGATCAAGCAGGCTGCTGCAGCGTTCAAGAGCAAGGGCAACGCCCGCATCACGGCGACCGGCCACACCGACACGTCGGGCCCGGAAGCCTACAACATGGCGCTGTCGCTGCGTCGCGCGAACGCCGTGAAGGACGCCCTGGTGCGTGAAGGCGTGCCGGCCCAGGCGATCACGGTGATCGGCCGTGGCGAAGCGGGCCTGCTGGTCCAGACCGGCGACAACGTCCGCGAGCCGCAGAACCGCCGCGTCGAGATCGTCATCCAGTAAGCGATCCGAAGCGTAAGTCTTCAGGGACGGCCGGGCTCTGCCCGGCCGTTTCCTTTT
>JAIENU010000120.1 GCA_019751125.1 Burkholderiales bacterium
GTGGCAATGTGGCGCGAGCTGGCTGCGGTGTTCAACACGCTGTCAGTGGATGAAACACTGCGCTGCGTGGTGCTGCGCGGTGCCGGCAGCGAGGCCTTTGCCGCCGGTGCCGACATTGCCGAATTCGCCACCGAGCGGAATACCGTCGAGCAGGGCAAGGTTTATCACCGTGAGCTGGTGTACGGCGCCTTGCGCGCCGTCGGTGAATGTTTGCATCCGACCGTGGCAATGATCCACGGCGCCTGCGCCGGCGGTGGTCTGGAGCTCGCCTGCCAGTGCGACCTGCGGCTCGCGGGGAAAAGTGCGCGCTTCGGCGTGCCGATCAACCGCCTTGGTTTTGCCATTGCCTGGGATGAACTCGATGCGCTGCTGCCACTGATCGGCCGCGCCGCCGCGCTGGAAATCCTGGTGGAAGGCCGGATGTGGGGCGCGCAGGAGGCGTACGACAAGGGCCTGCTGACACGGCTGGTGGATGACGATGCATTGGCCGCAGAAACCGTTGCCACGGTCAGTCGCATCTGCGACGGCGCTCCACTGGTGGCGCGCTGGCACAAGCAGTTCATCCGCCGGCTGACACCGAAGCCCGAGCCGCTGACCGAGGCGGAGCGCGACGCCAATTTCGATTACTTCAATACCGAGGATTACCGCATCGGCTACGATGCCTTCATCCACAAACGCAAGCCGCGTTTTGCAGGGCGCTGATTTTATTCAAATTTTCTTTTTCGACTGGAATCATCATGGCCGGACCGTTATCCCATATCAAGGTGCTCGATCTCTCGCGTGTACTCGCGGGCCCGTGGACCGCGCAAAACCTCGCCGATCTCGGCGCCGAGGTGATCAAGGTGGAGCGTCCCGGCAAGGGTGATGACTCCCGGGCCTATGCGCCGCCCTTCCTGAAAGACGAGCAGGGCAATGAAACCAAAGAGGGCGCGTATTTCTGCGCCGCCAACCGCGGCAAGAAATCGATCACCGTGAACCTGAGCAAGCCCGAGGGCCAGCAACTGGTACGCGAACTGGCCAAAGGTGTTGATGTGCTGGTGGAGAACTACAAGGT
>JAIENU010000006.1 GCA_019751125.1 Burkholderiales bacterium
CCAACCTGTTCCTGATCCTGGTGCCGCTGATGCCGACGCTGGAACTGGCGCTGCTGTTCCTGCTGATGCGCAGCGCGCTGTCGTCGATGGACGTGCCGGTGCGCACGTCGTATGTGATGGCGGTGGTGACGCCGGGGGAGCGTGCGGCAGCCGCAAGTTTGACCGCAGTACCGCGCAGCCTTGCCAGTGCGCTGAGCCCTTCACTGGCCGGTGCCTTGCTGGCGGCCAGCCCCTTCGGCTGGCCACTGGTGATCTGCGGCTCGCTGAAAATCGTCTACGACCTGACGCTGCTGCGCATGTTCAGCCGCGTCAAACCGCCGGAAGAACGCTGAGCCCGCATCTCCGGCCATCAAATCACCAGCCATCAATCATGCGCCATCCTCAGCCTTCGGCGCAGGCCCCCAGCGCAGCCATACCCGCAACCGCCGCAATTCATCCGCCCCGAGTTCATCACCGAGCAGCAGAACGTGGCTGATGCCCTTCGGCTGGTGTTCGATGTTGAGTAAGATGAGCCAGGGGCCGACCGTGCTGCTGCCGGCAATACGACCGGCCTGCCAGAGGCCGTTGCCGCGACGCATCTGCAGGGTCTGCCTGTCTTCAAAACGCAGGGCACACACGGCGGCGGAACCCCGGCGCAAGGCATGCTGGCGAATGCTCAGTGCGGCGCTGATCAGCAGCGCCAGGCCGGCCAGCCCCAGCGGCAGCAAGGGCAGCGGCAAGGTCCACAGCAGCAGTAGCACTGCGCCATGCGCGACAGCCAGCAGTGCGGCCAGACGTGGCGAAGCCTGTAATTCCAGCTCGGGCAGGCGATGTTGATCCATGCCGGCATTGCACCCCATTCAGCGGATTTGGACAATCATCGACTCGTATTTATAAGTGATTGTTTTTATTGATAAATTTGTTTGCGGTTGGGAGGGGCGTTATCATCGCGCACGGCGGCCTGCGGGCCCTCCTGCTTTTCACACCGGTTCACTCATGCCCCTCCACCAACTCAATGATTTTGCACTGCTGCGTTTCACCGGCAGCGACGCCCGTGACTTCCTCCATGGCCAGCTGACCTGCGATGTGCAGGCGCTACAGCC
>JAIENU010000111.1 GCA_019751125.1 Burkholderiales bacterium
GCGACGATGAAACTGTTGATGTGGCGCGCGCCGGGCAGCGGCGGGCGGTGCACCACCGCCTGCGGCAGCTCGCTGGTGAGTGTCGCCATCAGGTGTGCATAGGCCAGCGGCTGGTCGAGGTGGGCAAAGGTGTTGAACACCGCGACGCCGTTTTCACGCAGGCAGCCGCCCAGGTCACGGAAAAATTCCCGGGTGATCAGGTAGTCGGGTGTGCCGTCGCCGTGGAACAGGTCGACCAGCACCACGTCATAGCTGCCCTTGCAGCGACTGACAAAGGCGCGGGCGTCGGCTTCGATGACATTCACCTTGCGCGTGTCGAGTCCGAAATGGCGCTGCGCTACCGCGATCGACGACGGATCAATTTCGACGACATCGACCTTGCTGCCGCTGGCGGCAAAACGGCCCGGCACCACGCCGGCGCCCAGTCCGAGCATCAGCACCGCGTCCGGCCGCGGCTGGTAGGCACGGGCGAGCGCCTCCAGTGCCCAGGTATAAAAAGAGACCGAGCGCTGGTTGGATTCCATCATGTTCTGCACCAGGCCGTCGTGGAAATACATGCGCAGGAAACGGCCGTTGCCGTCGGCTTCAGTGCGCAGGATTTTTACGGTGCCGAACAGCGAACTTTTCTGGTCTTCGATCTGCCAGGTTGCGCCGGCGAATGCGATCGGCCCGTTGCGGCCGGTGTAGCGGTCGGCCTGCCAGGCGAGCAGCAAGGCCCCCGCCAAGGCGATCACGCCGCAGGCCAGCACGCTGTTGCGTCCGGTCATCGTCATTTTCGAACTGGCGGCAATCAGTGACAGCAGGCCGAGCAGCGCGGCAACCAGCAGCGTCGCGGTGAAATTGCTGAGTGTTGGAATCAGCACAAAGGCGGTGATCAGCACGCCGGCGACCGAACCCAGCGTACTGACGAAGAACACCAGCCCTGCGCCACCGTCACCGCTTTTTTCCTTTTTTTCCGCGCGCAGGGCCACCAGCAGCGGATTCATCGCCGAGGTCAGCACCAGTGGCACCAGCAGCAGGATCAGGCAGGCGACGAAGGCGCCGCCGATCAGGCTCCAACCGGCCAGCGCATGGAAGGCATGGGG
>JAIENU010000209.1 GCA_019751125.1 Burkholderiales bacterium
GTGGTGGTGCGGCCCGACGAAACCTGCGTGATCCGCATCGCGCGCGCCGAGATGGGCCAGGGCACGCTGACCGGTCTTGCGCAGCTGGTTGCCGAAGAACTGGAATGCGACTGGAGCAAGGTCGTCACCGAACAGATCACCCCCGGACAGAACCTCGCGCGCAAGCGCGCATGGGGCGACATGTCCACATCCGGCAGCCGCGGCATCCGCCAGTCGCATGACTATGTGCGCCGTGGCGGCGCCGCCGCAAGGACGATGCTGCTGCAGGCGGCGGCCGAGGAATGGAAGGTGCCTGTCGGCGAGCTGCGTGTCGCCAATGGCGTGATCAGCCACACCGGGTCAAACCGCAAGACCACGTACGGCAAGGTGGCTACCGCGGCATCGAAACTCGCCGCACCCGATCCGAAGTCGCTGACGCTGAAGCCGATCAAGGACTGGAAGATCGCCGGCAAGCCGCTGCGCCGCATCGACGGCACGATGAGCAAGCTTAACGGCAGCAAGGTCTACGCGATCGACGTCAAGCTGCCGGGCATGCTGCATGCCACGGTCAAGGAGTGCCCGGTGTTTGGCGGCCGCCTGACCAGCTTCGATGACAGCAAGGTCAAGGGCATGCCGGGCGTGAAAAAGGTGTTCCGCCTTAACGACAACACGGTCGCTGTCGTGGCCGACACCTGGTGGCGTGCGAAAAAGGCGATGGACGCACTGCCCATCGTCTGGGATGAAGGTCCGAATGCCAAGGTGACCAGCGCCTCGATCGACGACCACCTGCGCAGCGGCCTGGCTTCCAACGATGCCTTCGCCGACATCAATACCGGCGATGCGATCAAGGCCATCGCCGCGGCACCGAAAAAAATCGAGGCCGATTACCGCGTGGCCTTCACTTCGCACACCACGATGGAGCCGATGAACTGCACGGTGCGGCTGTCAGCCGACAAGGCCGAGCTGTGGATTCCGACGCAGAGTGCCGAAGCTTCGATGGCGGTGCTGTCGAGCAGCTCAGGTGTGCCGCTCGACAAGTGCGAGGTTTATGCAATGGATCTCGGCGGCGGCTTCGGCCGGCGCATCGGCAGCCAGGACGTGGTGCGCCAGGGTGTGGC
>JAIENU010000060.1 GCA_019751125.1 Burkholderiales bacterium
TCGAATACGAGGTTGCCGCTGACCAGTGTGTGGGACACACGGCCGCGCAGCTCGTAGCCGGAGAAGGGGGTGTTCTTGCCCAGGCTGTACAACGCCGACGGTTCGACGCGCCAGTCGGCAGCGGGATCGAAAATGCAGACATCGGCGGTGGCGCCAACGCCGAGGTGACCGGCATCGATGCCGAGGATGGCTGCCGGTTTTGCCGTGATATGTCCGATGGCGGCGGCGAGCGGCAGTTTTGATTCGGTTGCCCACTTCAGCGCCAGCGGCAGCAGCAGCTCGACGCCGGTGGCGCCGGACTCGGCTTCGGAGAAGGGCAGTTGTTTTGCATCCTCATCGACTGGTGTGTGGTCGGAGCACAGCGCATCGATGGTGCCGTCGGCAAGGCCCGCGCGCAGTGCGTCGCGGTCACGCTGGCTGCGCAGCGGCGGGGTCAGGTTGCAGTTCGGATCGAAGTAGCCGATGTCCATCTCGGAAAGATGGGCGTGGTGGATGCCGATGTCGCAGGTTACCGCGATGCCGCGTGATTTCGCCTCGCGCACCATCGCCACGCCTTCGGCGGAGGACAGCCTTGCGATATGGATGCGCGCGCCGGTCTGGCGTGCCACCAGCAGAATGGTCGACAGGGCCACGGTTTCAGCGATCACCGGAATCGCCGGCAGGCCGAGGCGGGTGGCGACCTCGCCTTCGTGGGCCACACCGTGGCGCGACAGCGCCGGGTCCTGGGCGCGCAGCCACACCGGGAAACCGAAGGTCGCCGCGTACTGCAGCGCGTGCAGCAGCACCTGGCTGTCGGCAAACGGCGCATCGGCCTGCGAGAAGGCCATGCAGCCGGCATCGCGCAATTCCGCCATCTCGGTCAGGTTCTTGCCCTTGAGGCCGGTGGTCAGCGCGCCGACCGGATAAAGATGCGCCTGGTTCAGGTTCTTGGCGCTGAACTTGAGCATTTCCACCAGCCCCGGCTCGTCGAGCGGCGGGTCGGTGTCGGGCGGGCAGGCAAGGCTGGTCACCCCGCCGGCAATCGTCGCCTTCATTTCGGTTTCCAGCGTCGCCAGGTATTCGAAGCCCGGCTCGCGCAGCCGCACCGCGAGGTCGACCAGGCCCGGGCACACCACCTTGCCC
>JAIENU010000205.1 GCA_019751125.1 Burkholderiales bacterium
CGCGATTTTGTCGGCTACCCGCTGCACCTTGAGGCGCTGTGGGTGCCGGCGGTGCTGGCGGCGAGTGTGCTCGCCATCCACGAATGGCAGCCGGCGTGGCCGGTGCTGGCGGTGATTGCCGCGATGGCGCTGCTGGTGACGGTGCTGACTCTGCTGGTACGCGAAGGTGACGCCACCGCCGTGATCCTGTTGCGACACGGCCGGACGCGGTTGCCGGCGATGAACGGCGAACTGACGCTGTTCCTCGCCGCCGGCATCCTCTCCGCCGGCATGAACGGCGCCATCGACGTGCTCGACCTCAAACTGCCGTTTTCCGCTTTCGGCGCTTTCGAAGCGAGCCTGGTGCTGATCGTGATGAACATCGCTGCCTGGCTGGGCCTGCACCCGATCATCCTGGTGTCGGTGCTCGGCCCGTGGATATTGCCGCTGCAACCCGACCAGACGTTGCTGGCGATGGTGTTCCTGATGAGCTGGGGCGTCGGCCTCACTGCCTGCCCGATGTCGAACACCATGCTGGCGATGGCGGGGCGTTACGGATTGCCCTTCGGCGAACTGCTGAAGCTGAACCGGGTGTTCAGCATCAAGGTGACGGCGATCTGCATCGCGGTCATTTATGTCTATGTAGGGATTACCGCGGCGTAGCAGGATGGAATATCAAATAAGTCATTGTTTTTATTGATATTTTGTCAAAGCCCACTGAGTATCTCCGCCCCCTTCGCCAGCGTCTCTTCAGACTTGGCAAAGCAGAAACGCAGCACGCGGTGCGCCGGGGGCTGGCGGTAGAACACTGATACCGGAATCGAGGCGATGCCTTTCTCTTTGGTCAGCCGCACCGCGAGATCGGTGTCCTTCTCATCGCTGATCGCGTCATAGGCGAGATTCTGAAAGAAGGTGCCGCGCGAGGGCAGGGGTTTGAAGCGCGAGCCTTTCAGGCCTTCCAGAAAGAAATCGCGCTTCTTTTGATAGAAGGCCGACAGTTCGAGGTAGGCGTCCCTGTTCTTCATGTATTCGGCAAAGGCGTATTGCAGCGGACCGTTGGCGACGAAGGCGTTGAACTGGTGGACCTTGCGGAATTCGGCCATCAGTTCCTTGGGAGCGGCGACGTAGCCGGTTTTCCAGCCGGTGACGCTGTAGGTCTTGCCGAAGGACGACACCACGAAGCTGCGCTCGGCCAG
>JAIENU010000057.1 GCA_019751125.1 Burkholderiales bacterium
TAGCGCGCGAGCTTCGGCTGGGACGAGCTTCATCCGTGCCCCGTGTGGTGGCGAATTCCTGCTTTCCGTCGCCACCGCGACGGTTCAGGCGGGTTGTCGCAGCAGTTTGGGCAGCCGGATCAGGTTGTAGGCGGTGACGGCCAGGGAAAACACCGCGCCCACCCGTCTGATCCCGCGGTGCCTGGTCTGGCGCAGCCCGGCGGATTGCTTGATCCAGCCGAAGACCTCCTCGATCCGCGGGCGGATGCGCTGGCTGGCCTGATAGCCCTCGGTCCGGGTCAAGGCCGCCGGTACGGCCGAATGGCGCAACCGGCCGGTTTTGCTCGCGCGGACGTCCCGGGCGATGTGCGGGGCCATGCCGCGCGCGATCACGGCTTCGACAAAGCCTTGCGTATCGTAGCCTCGATCCGCGCCCAGCGTGCTGCCGCCACCCGATTGTCGATCAAGCAGCACCAGTGCTGCCTCCCGTTCAGCCCTGAACGTCGCATGGGTCAGCTGTTCCTGCGCCACCAGGCCGTGCCGGTTCTCCATCAGCACATGCCCGGCATAGGCCAGGATGGCGGCGGTATTGTTGGACTTGCGCGCCAGCCACGCGTCGGGGTCGGTGGTGCGGGCGTGGGTCTCGTTGCTGCGCTTCTCACCCCGAAAGTCGCGCTCGGCGTTGCGTCCGGCGGGCGGTTCATCGCCGCCGCCACCCTGCCGCCACCCGCGGCTGCGCCAGCACCGCGGCCAGCAGCTTGCGTGTGATGTCTGCCTCCAGCAAGCGGTCGCGGTTCTTGGAGAAGGTGGTCGCATCCCACACCGGCGCGTCCATCGAAAGCCCGACGAACCAGCGGAACAGCAGATTATAGTCGAGCTGCTGCATCAACTGCCGCTCGGAGCGGATCGAAAAGAAGGCTTGCAGCAGCAAAGCGCGGATCAGCTTTTCGGGCGCCACCGAGGAGCGGCCCACGCGAGCGTAGAGCACCTCGAACTCTGCCGACAGCGCCTCCAATGCCTCGTCCATCACCGCGCGGATCAGGCGCAGCGGGTGCGACGCCGGTACACGCGCCTCAGCGCTGACGTAGCTGAACAAGGCATCCGCGCCAGGCTGATCACAGCCACGCATCACTCTCGCTCCTCAGGCAAATGCCAGGGAGAGCGAATCACGTCAGATCGAACGCCGCGAGAAGTTTTTCAGCAGCCTGCCAGGCGCG
>JAIENU010000188.1 GCA_019751125.1 Burkholderiales bacterium
ATCGAGGTCAAGGCCGGCTGGCGCGAGGAATGGGTGGTCAATCCGGAACGCAAATACACCCACGGCGGCATCCTTGCCGCGATTGTTGATGTGGTCGCCGACTACGCCATCGCCGCACAGCTCGGCCGCCCGGTGCCGACCATCGACATCCGCGTCGATTACCACAAGGCGGCGATGCCCGGCGACCTGACCGCCAAGGGCCGCGTGGTGCGCAGCGGCAGCCAGTATTCAACCGCCGAAGCCTACGTTTATGACAAGGACGGCGCACTGGTCGCCAGCGGCCGCGGCACCTACTTCACCGCGCCGCCGAAGTAATCCTTCATGTCCGAGACCCCAGCCACACCGCTGCGCGGCACACCAAGCCGCTTCCGCGCCGGCATCATCGCCCAGCGCCTGGGACTGGTCGCGGTAATCCTCGGCGTGTGGTGGGTCTGCTCGCTGGGGGTGCCGCACTACATCCTGCCCGGTCCGGCACGGGTGTGGAATGCACTGATGCAGATTTCCGCCAGCGGCGACCTCTGGCACAACCTCGGCATCACGCTGTACCGCGTCGGCATCGGATTCGTGCTGGCGACCTTGATCGGCCTGCCGCTGGGCATCCTGTTCGGCGCGAACCGCCGCGTCGGCGAGTTCTTCGAACCGGTGATCCCGGTGATGAACACCGTGTCCTCGGCGATCTGGGCGATCTTCGCGCTGATCTGGTTCGGCGTCTCGAACGCGACCACAGTGTTCGTGGTGTTCATGACCGCGATGCCGCTTATCATCACCAACGTCTGGCAGGGCACCCGCACCGTCAACGCCGACTTCATCGAACTGGCGCGCGTGCTGCGCATGCCGTCGTGGAAGGTGATGGTGAAGATCTATCTGCCGACCATCCTGCCCTACTTCTTTTCCGGGGCACGGCTCGCCTTCGGTTTCGGCTGGCGGGTGTCGCTGGTCGCCGAAACGCTGGGCTCCTCGAGCGGTGTAGGATACCGGCTGCGCCAGGCCGCCGACCTGATCCAGACCGATCAGGTGTTCGCCTGGACCCTGACCCTGGTGGTGATGATGGCCGTGCTCGAAATGGGCATCCTGCGGCCGCTGGAAGATTATCTGTTCCGCTGGAAAAAAGAGGCTGAGCAATGAATGCCACGCGAAATGCCGCGCCGCGCCGCCTGATCGTCGCGATGACCGGCGCATCCGGTTCCGTCTACGGCATCCGCATCCTCGAGCGGCTGCG
>JAIENU010000051.1 GCA_019751125.1 Burkholderiales bacterium
TCGACAAACGCCTGCTCGGTCGCATCAACACCGATCACCGCCTCGCAGATTTCGGTATTGACGTTTTCAACGGCCTGCAGCACGCCTTTGCCGAGGTAGCGTGCCTTGTCGCCGTCGCGCAGTTCGATCGCCTCGCGGCTGCCGGTGGAGGCGCCGGAAGGCACTGCGGCGCGGCCGAGGATGCCGGACTCAAGCAGCACGTCGGCTTCCACCGTTGGATTGCCGCGTGAGTCGAGGATTTCCCTGCCGATAACGTCAACAATTGCGCTCATGCCGTTTTCCTTTTGTGTCCTTACACCTGCTGCTCCACGAAGCGCCGGCCTTTGACCGTGGCATCGAGGGCATGGAGTGTGTCGAGGAGTTCACCCATCAGCGCCAGCGGCCAGGAATTCGGACCGTCGCAGAGGGCTTCGTCAGGTTTGGGGTGGGTTTCCATGAAAACACCGGAGACGCCGGCGGCCACTGCCGCACGCGCCAGCACCGGGATATGTTCGCGCTGGCCGCCGCTGGAGCCACCCTGTCCGCCGGGCAGCTGAACCGAGTGCGTGGCGTCAAACACCACCGGGCATCCGGTGCCACGCATCACCGCGAGGCCGCGCATGTCAACCACCAGATTGTTGTAGCCAAAGCTGAAACCACGCTCGCAGACCATGATCTGCTGGTTGCCGGTACTGCGTGCCTTGTCGACCACATTGGCCATTTCCCAGGGCGACAGGAACTGGCCTTTCTTGATGTTCACCGGCTTGTTCTGGCTGGCGACGTTGCGGATGAAATTGGTCTGGCGGCAGAGAAAGGCCGGGGTCTGGATCACATCCACCACCGCCGCCACTTCAGACAGTGGCGTGTCTTCGTGCACATCGGTGAGCACCGGGACGCCGATCTGGCGCTTGATCGATTCGAGCATGCGCAGGCCCTCTTCCATGCCCGGGCCGCGGTAGCTTTTGCCAGAGGTGCGGTTGGCCTTGTCGAAGGAGCCCTTGAACACATAGGGCATGCCGAGTTTCGCGGTCTTTTCCTTCAGATGGCCGGCGACATCGAGGCACATCTGCTCACTCTCGAGCGTGTCCGGGCCGGCAATCAGGAACATCGGCCGGTCAAGGCCTGCTTCGAATCCGCAGAGTTTCATGGACAGGCTCCGGCCGCGCTCAGCTTGCCGCCGTGGCACGTGCCGGTCGTGCCGCCGACTGCCTGGCGCCGGCGTTTTTCAGCGCCGCCTCGACAAAGGATTTGAACAGGGGATG
>JAIENU010000207.1 GCA_019751125.1 Burkholderiales bacterium
CGCCATGCTCTGGATCAAGACCTTCCACCTGCTGTTTGTCATGTCGTGGTTCGCCGGCCTGTTCTACCTGCCGCGGATTTTCGTCAACCTGGCGCAGGAGGAGCAGTCCGCATCACGCACGCGCCTGCTGCTGATGGCGCGCAAGCTCTATCGCTTCATGACCATCCTCGCCGTGCCGGCGCTGGGTTTCGGCCTGTGGCTGTGGCTGGGTTACGGCATCTCCGGCGGCTGGCTGCATGCCAAGCTGGCATTGGTGGTGCTGTTGATCGGCTACCACCACGCCTGCGGCAGCCTGCTGCGCAAGTTCGAGCAGGGGCGCAACACGCGCTCCCATGTCTGGTACCGCTGGTTCAACGAAGTGCCCGTGCTGCTGCTGCTGGCAACACTGGTGCTGGTCGTGGTCAAACCCTTCTGAACATCCTGCGCATCAGCGCCATGCTCTGCCTGCTCGCCGGTGCCGTGCCGCACGCCGCCGCGGCCGAGGCGCGCATCATCATCCAGCAGTCGCCGCTCGCCGGCTTCCAGTATTACGACGGCAAGGTGCTGTGGGACACGATGAAAGTGGGCGACACGCTGGTGCTGGTGCGCGAACCGCAGAATCCGCATGACAGCAACGCGGTGCGCGTCGAGTGGAAAGGACAGGCCCTGGGTTATGTACCGCGGCGTGACAACACCGACATCGCGCGGCAGATGGACCGCGGCGAAAAACTGCAGGCGCGCATCGTGCGCCTGACCGAGGCACGCAACCCCTGGCAACGGGTGCAATTCGAGGTCTATGCCGAAATGCCGATGGTGAAGCGCTGATGGAACGTTTTTTCGCGACCTGCCCGCGCGGGCTCGAAGGCGTGCTCGGCGGGGAATTGCAGTCCCTGTCCGCTTCCAGGGTTGAGCCTGTCGATGGCGGCGTCGGGTTCAGCGGTCCTTATGCGCTGTGCCGCACGGTCAATCTGCACAGCCGCATCGCCAGCCGCGTGTTGTGGCGCATCGGCGAGGCGCGCTACCGCAGTGAAATCGACATCTTCAACGCCGCCAAACGCATCCGCTGGGCGCAATGGTTCGGCCCGCTGCAGACCATCCGCGTCGATACCGCAGCGATCAAAAGTGAACTGAGAAGCCTCGATATCGTCACGCTGCGGGTGAAGGACGCGGTCTGCGACGTGCTGCGCGAAGCCGCGGGCAGCCGTCCCGATGTGGATACGCGCAACCCTGACGTGCGTATCCATGTCTTCCTGACCCGCGACGAAGC
>JAIENU010000241.1 GCA_019751125.1 Burkholderiales bacterium
TGGCCTGACTGGTTTTTTGTGCCAAGTTCATTGACGCACTTTACTGCATAGCCGCTGCCTGTTCCAAGACAGGCGGTTTCGGGTTGATCGCCGCTGGGGCCGGCGGCCGGTAGCCCAGCGCACTGTGCGGCCTGACGGTGTTGTATTCCTTCCGCCACCGCTCGATTACCACCCGGGCCTCCCGCAGGCTGTAGAAGATCTCCCCATTGAGCAGTTCATCCCGCAGCCGGCCATTGAAGCTCTCGCAATAGCCGTTCTCCCAAGGGCTGCCCGGCTCGATGTAGAGCGTTCGGGCACCTACCGTGGCCAGCCATGCCCGCAGCGCCTTGGCGGTGAACTCCGGCCCGTTATCCGAACGAATGTGGTCCGGAACCCCGCGCATCAGCATGATATCGGCCAGAGTTTCGATCACCACCTGCGCCCCGATGCTACGTTCCACGCGGATCGCCAAGGCTTCCCGGGTGTATTCGTCGATGATGCAGAGCAGACGCACCGGCCGGCCACCATGCGTCCAGGTGGTCACGAAGTCATAGCTCCAGACGTGGTTCTGGCGCTCCGGCCGTAGCCGGATGCAACTGCCGTCGTTCAGCCACAGCCGGCCCCGGGGCCGCTGCTTGCGCGGCACCTGCAGCGCCTCCCGCCGCCAGATGCGTTCCACCCGGTCGCGGCTCACCCGCAGGCCGCTGCGGTTGACCATGACCGCGATCCGGCGATAGCCATAGCGGCCATACTGGCAGGCGAGGCTGATGATGCGCTGGGTCAGTTGATCATCATCGGGCCTGAGGATGGGTCGATAGCGTTGTGTGCCCCGGGGCTGGCTGAGGATGCGGCAGGCACGGCGCTGCGAGACGCCGTGGCGCTCGATGGCCTGTGCCACCGCCTTCCGTCGCCGCTCGGGGCTTAGAAGTTTCCCTCGGCAGCGTCCTTCAGGATGGCCTTCTCGACGGACAGATCGGCCACGATGCGTTTGAGCCGCTGGTTCTCCCGCTCCAGCTCCTTCAGCCGGCGTGCTTGGTCACCCTTCAGGCCGCCATACTCCTTGCGCCAGCGGTAGTAGGTGACATCCGTGATGCCGGCCTCTTTGCAGGCTTGGTGAATCGACTTCCCTTCGCCCACCAGCACGTCGATTTGCCGCAATTTTGCGACCGCCTGCTCGGGGCTATATTGCTTGTTCGCCATCTAATGACTCCTTCATCCAAGTTGAAAAATACAACATTCAACCTGGCACAGAAAAAGCCAGTCACGTCA
>JAIENU010000018.1 GCA_019751125.1 Burkholderiales bacterium
GAACGGGAGCCGCGCGGATGGGCGACTTCGTCGGCCACCCGCTGCGCTTCATGACCAGGCAGCAGGTCGAGCAGGAGTGTGGCTGATCCCTGCGCCAAAATCGCATCGCGCAGCGGCGCCGACAAGGCATAGACCAGACTGCCTTCGATGCCGTAGTCACTGACCATCAGTTCGCCGCTGCGGCGATGTGTGGTGCCGGTGGTGTCGGTGAACAAGGCGGTAACGGCCTTCAGCGGCTGACCCGCATGGCGTTCGCGCAAAAAAGGGCTCCACGCCATTTCGAAACCGCAATTCGCGGGCTTCAGTGGAGCTACAGCAATACCGCGCGCTTCAAGAAGCGGCACCCAGGCGCCGTCGGAGCCCAGCCGTGACCAGCTGGCCCCGCCCAGTGCGAGTACGGTGGCGCTGGCATTCACGGTCTTTTCACTCTGGGGCGTATTGAAGCGCAGCGCGCCTTCATCATTCCAGCCCTGCCAGCGATGGCGGACATGGATGCGCAGTCCGGCGCCGCGCAAACGGTGCAGCCAGGCGCGCAGCAGAGGCGCGGCCTTCATCTCTTTCGGGAATACCCGTTGCGAGCTGCCGACGAAAGTTTCAACACCGAGGCCGTGCACCCAGTCACGCAGCTGCGCGGCACCGAATTGACCAAGCAGCGGGGCAATCTGCGCCTGGCGCGCGCCATAACGGGTGATGAAGCGCGCGGAATCCTCGGCGTGGGTGAGGTTCAGGCCGCCCTTGCCCGCGAGCAGGAATTTGCGGCCCACCGAAGGCATGGCGTCGTAAAGATCGACGCTGATGCCGGCGGCAAGCAGTGTTTCGGCGGCCATCAGGCCGGCCGGGCCGCCGCCGATGACGGCCGCACCGGCCGATGTCGCTAAAGCCACTTCGCCTTGCGGAAGCGCCAGAACAGGTAGGCGTCAATCAGCACCATCGCCGCCAATGTCAGCGGATAACCCCAGGGCGAGCGCAGCTCGGGCATGTGATCGAAATTCATGCCGTAAATGCCGGCGATCATCGTTGGCACCGCGACCAGTGCGGCGTAGCCCGCGAGGCGTTTGGTGACCTCGTTTTCCTGCAGCGTGATCAGCGACAGGTTGACCGAGATCGCGGTGGTGATCATGTCGCGCGCGGCGTCGATGCTCTGGTTGATGCGCACCAGGTGGTCGGACACGTCGCGGAAATAGTCGCTGAGCCCCGAGCAGATCTGCGGCACGCGGCCGCCGTACAGTTTGCTGACCGCTTCGAGCAGCGGCGCGGTGGCGTG
>JAIENU010000106.1 GCA_019751125.1 Burkholderiales bacterium
ATCACGTCGTTGGTGCCGCCGGCACCGGTGGGCACCACGATCTCCACGGGCCGGTCCGGACGCCATGCCTGCGCCGGCGACACGCCGGGCGACAGCAACAATGCCGACATCAGAGCCGCTGCACAGCCCCACCCGTTATTGCCGATGATGTTCATGAAGTCTCCTCGGCCCGGCTTTGCCGCAGCGGGGCATCTGTTCTGGGTATTGTTCGGATCAGCCGCGCCGCAGGTCACACGCGGTAACGGCAGACTGCAAGGCTGATTTTTTGCCGATACCGGGTGTCGCACAAGTCCACAGGGGCTAGAATGACTGTTAACTTCCCGGTTAATAGTCATGGCATTTAATGGACAATCTGCACGGCATCCTTGTTTTCCTGAACGTTGTTGAAGCGGGCACTCTCAGCGGTGCCGCGCGCAAGCTGGGGGTGACCACGGCAGCGGTCAGCGCCTCACTCGCCCGCCTCGAGAAGAAACTGTCGGTGCGGCTGCTCGACCGCACCACGCGGCGCGTGGCGATGACGCCGGAGGGTTCTGAGTTCTATTCGCGCTGCAGCCAGATCGTGAAGGACCTCGACGATGCCGAGCGCGTGGTCAGCCAGTCCGGGCGCGAGCCTGGCGGGCTGCTGCGCGTGGGCATGCCACAGGGCCTTGGCCGGATGTGGCTGATACCGCAGCTGCCGCGCTTCACACGCCAGTATCCGGCGGTGCAACTCGAGGTGGTCTGCCGCGACTTCAGTGCGCAGACCCGGGACAGCGAACTCGATATCTCGATCCGCTCGGGAGAACTCCAGCCATCGCGTCTTGCGGCACGGCAGTTGGCAAAATGCCGTTATGCGGTATGTGCCTCGCCGGAATATTTCGAAATCCACGGCACGCCAAAAACCGTGGAAAACATCGACCAGCATGTCTGCCTGACCTATCGCCGGCCGCGTAATGGCCGCATACGGCAATGGCGCTTCAAGGGCACCGGCGGTGATTACTCGCGGCCCATCCGCAGCGCGATGACCTTCAACAGCAATGAAGCGCTGGTCGCGGCCGCACTGGCCGGCATCGGCCTGATCCAGGTTGCGGATTATTACGTGAGCCGGGAACTGGCAAGCGGCGACCTGATCGAGGTGCTGCCTGCGCACAAGGCTGGTGGTTACGAGATTTCCGTGCTGTTCCCGCACTACCAGAATCTGGCGCCGAAACACCGTGCCTTCATCGATTTTCTGGTGACGGTATTCAACGAGGAGCCGTGGCGCAGCAGCGCCCTGCCCTGAGCACCCACGCA
>JAIENU010000239.1 GCA_019751125.1 Burkholderiales bacterium
CTGCGCAGCGCTTCGCTGATTTGACCCGGCTGCATGGGCCGTACCGCCTCAAGGAACAGCGTCGGCAGCCGCTCCGCCTCGCGCCAGCCGAGCTGGCCGCCCTGCAGGGCTTCGGGCGCATCGGAGAATGCCGCCGCCACCTGGCGGAAATCGGCACCCTCGCGGAGCTGCCGCAGTGCCTGTTCGGCGCGGTCACGGCGCGCCTGCAGCTGTTCCGGCGATGCGTTTTCCGGCACTGATACCAGTATGTGCGACAGGTTGAATTCATCGCGTGACGATTCTCCCTGCTGGGCCTTGATCAGGGTGTCGACTTCCGAATCGGTGACCACAATCTTCTGCGCGACTTCGCGTTCGCGCAGCCGGGAAATGGTGATTTCGCCGCGGATGTCCTCACGGAATTTGTCGAAAGGTACGTTGTCGCGCGCAAGTACTTCGCGCAACTGGGGCAGGGTCAGCTTGTTCTGCTCGGCGATACGCGCCAGGGCGCGGTCGAGCTCGACATCGCTGACCCGCATGCCGATTTCACGCGCGTGCTGCATCTGCACACGGTCGTTGACCAGCCGTTCCAGCACCTGGCGCTCCAGCACTTCACGCGGTGGCGCAGGCGCCTTCTGGTCGCGCAGCTGGCGTAGCGCGAAATCGACGCGGGCCGCGAGTTCGCGTTCGGTGATGACCTCTTCATTGACCACTGCAACGATGCGGTCGATGGTGATGATCTGCCGTGGTTTCGGGGCCTGTGCGGCGGCGGGGCCGGCGACAATCAGGGCGAGCAGAACAGGCAGGCAGGCGGGGGTAAAAAATTTGCGCATCGGTAATCCGGATCGGGAGGGCGGCGGCACTGGGCCGGCGGACGCCTAGTAAAGCAGACCAGGTACATTGTATTCGACCGGCGCCGGGTTGCGCGGGTCGAACTGGCGATAGCCGCTGATGTTGCGTTTGAGCACTTCCAGCGGATTGGTGCCGATACGCGAAACTCCGTTGAGTTCGAGCTGGATGAAAATCGAGGTGCTGGCGGCGCTGGTGGTGGTGGCAAACCGGTGCGCGACCACGCGCAGGGCCCAGCAACGGTCGTTGTATTCGACGCCGGCCAGGGCTTCCAGGGCACGGTCGTCCTGAAGCGAATAGTTCCAGCGGCCGACGGCAGTCCAGCCCGGCTTGACCGGCCACTGCGCCGAGAAATCGACCTGACGAACGGTATTGATGGTTTCGCGATAGGCCAGGTTGAGCACCTTGCCCTGCTGCGGCTGGTAGCGGCCGGACACGTTGAATTTCTG
>JAIENU010000225.1 GCA_019751125.1 Burkholderiales bacterium
TCCGGTAACGAGGCGGGCCGCACCCCGCTGATTCCGGACAAGGTATTGCGCCTGAGCCCTTCGCTGTCGGTGCCGCTGGAGGCGCTCGCGGCCGGTGCCATCCTGTTCGTGGTGATTGACCCGCTGGCGCCGAACTGGGAGGTGGAAACACGTGTGCTTGGCGGAGGCCGGTATGCGATGGCGTTGACCATGAAGCGCTTTGTCACTGGCGGAGACGGCGAGGCCTGGCAGGTGCTGCAGCGGGCAGCCGGCCGCCTGCAGCAGGAGGCGGGTGCGGCATCCTTCGAGGTTGCGGCTTTCAGCGAAGGCATTGAATCCACGGTGCCCGTTGCCCGGCGAGTGGCACGCGCCGTGATCGAACTGCGCTGATTCAGCTCAGCGCAGTCCTCCATCCGCAAACAGCGTTTTGCAATCAGCGGCGCAGGATCAGCAGCGCTTCCATGGTTTCGCGCAGCATGCCGTCGACCACCGGCGTCAGCCAGGGCAGTGTCAGCAGCAGGGCACTGAACCCCACCGCCAGCGTGATCGGGAAGCCGATTGCGAAGACATTGAGCTGGGGCGCTGCACGGGTCAGTGCGGCCAGCGCAAGGTTGACCGTGAGCAGCGCCGCGACCACCGGCATCGCCAGCAGCAGTGCTGCTGCAAATATTCGTGATCCCCAGCCGGCGACGGCAAGCCAGGTGCCCTGGCCCGGCAGATCGCCGATCGGCAGATCGCGGAAACTTTCGGCCAGTGCCGACAGCATCAGCAGGTGGCCGTTGACGGCAAGAAAGATCAGGGTCGTCAGCACCCCGAGGAACTGGCCGATCAGCGGCATCTGTCCGGCGTTCTGCGGGTCGTAAAACACGGCAAAGCCCAAACCCATCTGCAGGCCGATCAGTTCACCGGCCATCTCCACCGCGGTGAAGATCAGACGCAGTGCGAAACCCATGGTCAGCCCGATCAGCAGTTGCTGCGCAAAAATGCCCAGTCCCGGCAGTGAATCCGGCGCGACCTGCGGCAGCGGCGGCAGGGTCGGCGCAACAACCACGGTGATGATCAGCGCCAGCGCGAGGCGCACGCGCAGCGGAAAGCGCGGATTGCCGAAGATCGGTGCCGCGATGAGCAGCCCGAGCACGCGCGCAAAAGGCCACATGAATGCGGCCAGCCAGGCGGCAAGCTGGGCGGATGACAGGGTGATCACGGTGCTGCGGCGGCGTTCAGCCGACGGCGTAGGGAATGCTCAGGATCAGCCGGCGCATGAAATCGGTGAGCAGCGTCAGCATCCACGGTCC
>JAIENU010000234.1 GCA_019751125.1 Burkholderiales bacterium
ACCAGCAGCAGGATCAGGCAGGCGACGAAGGCGCCGCCGATCAGGCTCCAACCGGCCAGCGCATGGAAGGCATGGGGGTAGATGAGGCAGGCGGCGACGATGGCGATACCGGCGGCGGCCGGCATCAGCGCGAACAGGCGTCCCAGTCGCGCCGGTGTGACGGATGCGGTGGCGAGGCGCCCACCCCACCAGTAGCCCAGCGCCAGCGATACCAGCGTGATCGACAGGATGCCGGTCCAGATATAGAGGCTGACGCCGAAGTACGGCGTCATGATGCGGGAGGCCAGCAGTTCCAGCGCGAGGATCGCGCCGCCGGTGATGAAAATCAGGGCGAAAAGCATGAACGATGCGTCAGCGGGGTCGGGCGCTCAGTTTATAATGCGCAGCCAATCCAATACACGCCTTCCGGAACCTTTTTTGGCGTTTCCGGATGATGGTCGAACGGCGGAGGACTTCATGCAATTTTTGCGATGCGACGCGCGGGCCGTGTTGTGCCTGCTGTTCAGTTGTGCCCTCGGCCTGCCTGTGGCGGCCGCCGAAGAACCGCGGGTGATTTCGCCCACGGTGCCCTATGTGCCGACACCGCAACCGGTGGTTGACCGCATGCTGGCCATGGGCAAGGTCAGCGGGCAGGATTATCTGATCGACCTCGGCTCCGGCGACGGGCGCATCGTGGTCACCGCGGCGCGAAAATTCGGCACCCGCGGCTTTGGTGTCGATATCAATCCGGTGCGCATCGACGAGGCCAACGAAAACGCGCGCAAGAACCGCGTGACCGACAAGGTGGCCTTCTACCAGCGCGACCTGTTCGAGACGGATCTGTCACAGGCCACGGTGATCACCATGTACCTGCTGCCGCGGGTCAACATTGCGCTGCGGCCGAAGCTGCTGGACCTGAAGCCGGGCACGCGGCTGGTGTCGCATGATTTCGACATGGGCGACTGGAAGCCCGACGAATCGGTGCGTATGCCCGCGCCGGACAAATACGGTGGTGCCGGCGGCGAAAGCGACCTCTACCTGTGGCTGGTGCCGGCGAAGGCCGGCGGCAGCTGGCGGGTGACGCTGCCGGTGTCGGGCAAGCCGCAGACCTACGAACTCAGCTTCGACCAGAAATACCAGTTCATGACCGGCACTGCGCGTAATGCCGACAAGAGCGCGCGCATCGACAATGCAAGGCTGCGCGGCGACGAAATCAGTTTTACGCTGAGCCTCGAGGTCAATGGCGTGCCGCTGAAACACGAATTCAGCGGCCGGGTGGCCGATGACCGGATGAGCGGCCAGGTGCAGCTTTCGGG
>JAIENU010000019.1 GCA_019751125.1 Burkholderiales bacterium
AATGCGCGGGACGAGCAGGAGGTCGTGATCCTGCTGCAGGATTTCAGCTTCACCCCGGCCGATGAATTGCTGGCGCGGCTGTTGGGTGGTCCGGCTGAGGCGGCACCTCATGGCGGCGGTGCGGCGCAGTTGCCGGCGCCTGCGCCCCACGCGGCCATGGGCGGCATGGGAATCGTGGACCGGCTCCGTGGTCTGGTTGGGCTCGGCCGTCGCGGCATGGCGATGGACATCAACGATATCGACTTCGATGCCTACCTCGCCAATGACAGGACGCTGGACGACCCGGAAGTGATCGCCGTCGAACGGCGGGGGCGCGTGCGGTTGCGTGTCATCAACGGCGCGTCGGCGACTGGCTTCCACCTTGATCTTGGCGCGGTCACGGGCACACTTGTCGCGGTGGATGGCGAAGACTTGGCCGAACCCGTTCGGGTATCCACACTGCCCCTTGCCGTCGCACAGCGCGCCGACGTGCTGCTCGACCTGCCGGAAGGCGGCGCCGCGTTGCCGATTCTGTTCCGTCGGGAGGGAGCACGGGAGCGTACCGGGGTGATTCTTCAGCCACCCGGGGCGGCCATCTCGCGACTGGATGGAATGGGCGCGGCCGCACCTGCACTTGGGATGGAGCTCGAGGCACGTCTCCACGGCCCTTCAGCCCCGGCGCGCGCCTCGCGCACGGTCGTCATGCCGCTGACGGGCGACATGGCGGCCTATCGCTGGGGCATGGGCGATGGCAGTCCGATTCAGCTGCGCCGCGGCGAACGCCTTGAGATCGAGATGCGCAACACCACGATGATGTCACACCCCATGCACCTGCATGGCCATCACTTTCAGGTCGTGGCCATCGAGGGCCGCCGCCTCGCCGGCGCATTGCGTGACACCGTTCTGGTCCCTCCCATGCAGCGCGTGACCATCGCCTTCACGGCCGAAAATCCGGGGCCGTGGCCGTTCCATTGCCACCACCTCTACCACCAGGTGCGCGGCATGGAGACGCTGCTCCGCTACACCTGACACAATTTGTCATGATCCAGAGCGGTCTTGTCGCACTTCGTTCGGCAAACAGGGATGGTTCGGAGTTCCAGACATGCGCCACATCCTGTTGATTACGGCGGCCCTCACATGGGCCGCGCCCGGCCATGCCGCGGATATCCGTGCTGGCTTTCAGGCGGCGATCGAGCTGAATGCCGAACTCCGCGGCCTTGTCGCCCAGCGCGCGGTGATCGAGGCACGTCGGCAGGGGGCGCAGGCATTCCTGCCGGCTGCGCCCTCCATCCTCCCGTCCTGGCGCACCACCACTTTCACGCAGCGCACCGGCTTTCAGGAATTCGAGATCGGCGGCGAGGTGCCGGT
>JAIENU010000181.1 GCA_019751125.1 Burkholderiales bacterium
CTCGCGGCGGTTGCCCGAACGCACTGCGCCCTCGACCTGTTGCATGCGCTGCTCAAGCAGTGCCTCCATGCGGTAGCTGCGGTCGCGCAGCATGATTTCCCATTCCCAGCCGCCCTCAACCCGCGCCGGCACGATCCATTGGCGAATGGTCATGAACGAGCCCGGCGGTTCGTCAGTGGTGTCGGCCGGCCACCACGGGCCCATGTCCCAGGTCGCAGCGACCAGCCTTGTGCCGGGACGCGCCTCGCGCAGGATCTTCGGCCGCAGCAGGCGCATCAGTTCCGGAAACAGCCACATGAAAATCACGTCGACTTTCGACAGGTCGGCATCGAACACGTTCTGGTGCAGGAACTGCGCGCGGTCGGCGATTTTCTGCGCTTGCGCCGCGGCATTGGCCTTGACTACCAGCTCGTTGTTGATGTCGACGCCGATGCCGCGCACGCCTGGACGCCCCTGCAATGCGGCGAAAATGATGCGGCCGTCACCCGAGCCGAGGTCGATCACGGTTTCGCCGGCCTTGGGCGCGGCGAGTTCAACCATGCGTGTGACGTTTTCGGGATTGCTGCCGACAAAAGGCGAGAAACGTTCCTGGGCGCTGGCGGCGATGCTCTTCAGGGCCGCAGCGGCTGCGGCCAGCGACAGGAACGAACGGCGTGAAAGCATGGGGTCTCCTGGTGAGGGTTTTTTCGCAGGCCGCAGCTTACAGTGACGGGGCCGCAAAAATCTACTGAAGCGCTCGGTTATGATGGCCGGCGACAGTAAAAAACCCGATGAACCCGCCCGCTCCCGATCAGCCGCAGTCCGCACCGCCGCCCTCAGCCTGGGCGCCGCTGGGCCAGCCGCTGTTCCGCGCGCTGTGGATCGCCACCGTGGTGTCGAACATCGGTACCTGGGTGCACGAGGTCGGTGCCGGCTGGCTGATGGTCACGCTCGATCCCAGTCCGGTGATGGTGTCGCTGGTACAGGCGGCCACCGCGCTGCCGATTTTCCTGCTCGCGCTGCCCGGCGGCGCCCTTGCCGACATCATCGACCGCCGGAAGTACCTGATTGCGGTGCAGTTGTGGATGCTGCTGGTCGCGCTGCTGCTCGCCGTTTGCACCGCGCTCGGCTGGACCACGGCCTGGGTGCTGCTGGCCTTCACCTTCGCGCTGGCCTGTGGCGCGGCACTCAACGTGCCGGCCTGGGCGGCCACCGTGCATGAACTGGTGCCGAAGCCGCAGCTGCAGGCGGCAATTGCGCTGAACAGCCTCGGCGTCAATCTGGCGCGGGCGATCGGTCCCGCCTTCGCCGGCGTGGTGGTGGCAGTCTCGGGTGCGCAGACCGCCTTCCTGCTCAATGCCTTGTCCTTTACCGCGATCATCGTCGTGCTCGTCCGTTGGCGGCGGGAGCC
>JAIENU010000128.1 GCA_019751125.1 Burkholderiales bacterium
AAACCCTTGCGGCTGGCGGTGCGCTTCGGCTTTGTGATGTCGCTGCTGTCCTTCGCCGCCGGCCTGTTCATCCTGGTGCGCGCGATGCTGTACGGCTCGCCGGTGGTCGGCTGGCCCAGCCTGTTTGTGTCGCTGTACTTCATCGGCGGCATCATCATCAGCATCCTCGGCATGCTTGGCATCTACCTCGGCAAGACTTTTGACGAGGCCAAAAAACGGCCGCTGTACATCGTGATGAACAGCACTTTCAATCATGCACCCCGCGATCCGGCGCGTTGATTGGGACAGCGCGGCCTTCGCGCGCGACTGTTACGAAATCACCGTCGTTGATGAGGTCACACTGCGCGAGGCCGCTTCGCGGCCTGGCCACTACGCGATCAAGGTTGATCCGCTCGCAGACAAGGCGGCGCTGCATCACCACGGTTTTTATTATGTCGATACGCTGCTGGAACCGCACTGCCGGCGCGAAGATTTTGGCGGCCATCGAGACCCGCGGGCACGGTGCACGCGCAACGAGAAACTTGAAGATCTGCTGGCGATCTGCCACGGCGCCTTTGAACACGGCCGCTTTCATCGCGATTTCAATCTGCCGCGCGCGCAGGCCGACCTGCGTTACGACAACTGGCTGCGCCAGGTGCATGCGGCAGGGGATGCTTACGGCCTGCGTCATGACGGCACGCTCGCCGGTTTCATCGCGGTGATGGGCAACCGCTTGGTACTGCATGCGATGGCGCCGGTTTTCCGCGGGCGCGGCCTGGCGAAATTCCTGTGGACGGCGGTGATCGATGCGCTGTACGCGCAGGGCCATGCCGAAGTCAGCAGTTCGATCTCGGCGTCCAACATCGCCGCGGTCAATCTCTACCAGGCGCTGGGCTTCCGCCTGCGCCATCCCGTCGATGTCTATCACCGGTGGACACCATGAGCCCAACGATGAGCTATCTATTTGTTTTTATTACTGTTTTTTTGACGGTCTACGGGCAGATCGTGATCAAGTGGCAGGTTGTCGCGGCCGGCGCGATGCCCGAGGCGACGCCGGATCGCATCTGGTTCCTGGCCAAGCTGATGCTGAACCCGTGGATCATCTCGGGCCTGCTTGCGGGTTTGCTTGCCGCGGTGTCGTGGATGGCGGCGATGACCAAGCTCGAGCTGTCGCATGCCTATCCCTTCATGAGTCTCGCCTTCATCGGCGTGCTGGTGGCCAGTGCCCTGGTATTCCATGAGCCGGTCAACGCCTGGAAAATCGGCGGCCTGGTGCTGATCACGCTGGGCATCATCGTCGGGAGCCAGGGTTGAGGCTGTGTCCCGGCTGCGGCCAGCCGCTGGCCGCTGCAGGCTGGGATTGCTCAAACTGCGGTTACCGTGCTGCGCGTCGCGCCGGCTTTGTCGCGCTGGCGCC
>JAIENU010000008.1 GCA_019751125.1 Burkholderiales bacterium
GACAGCCAGCCTTTTGACGCCGTGTTGACGCGCAGCGCCGGCTGGGCCGATCTGCCCTGGCTGAAGATGCTGGCGTGGACGATGGCAACCTCCGCGATCATTGCCGCGCTGCTTGCGCTGGCACGGCAACGCACCGCCAGGCGCCGCGCCGAGGAACTGCTGCGGCTGGGCCAGGTTGCGCGGCTCAATACGCTGGGCGAACTGGCCGCCGGCATGGCGCACGAACTGAACCAGCCGCTGACCGCGATCATCGCCGGCAGCCAGGCGGCAAAACGTCTGCTCGATGATGATCCACCGGAGCTCGGCACCGCACGCGAGGCCATGCAGCGCACCGTTGAGCAGGCACGCCGCGCCGCCGATGTGGTCGGCCGCCTGCGCCGCGCCGTCGAACGCCCGGAAATCGCCAATCGCCTGCAACCCGTGCGGCTGCAGGATGCTCTGCACAACGCCCTGTATCTGCTCGAACCGGAATCCAACCGCCTCGGTGTACAGCCGGTGATTTCCGGCGATGATCTGTTGCTGCTCGCCGAGCCGGTGGCACTGGAACAGCTCATCCACAATCTGCTCACCAACGCGCTGCAGGCACTGGCCCAGGTAGCGCCGGGCGAACGCCGCTTGCAGCTGACCATGCAGGCCGAAGGCCAGCGCGGCGTGCTCAGTGTCTGCGACAGCGGTCCGGGCATTCCCGCCGACTTGCTGCCACGAATCTTCGAACCCTTTTTCACCACCCGCAGCGGTGGCCTCGGCCTCGGATTGAGCCTTTGTGAATCGCTGGCCGCAGAAATGAACGGCCGCCTCAGCGCGGCGCAGGCCTCGCCTCGGGGTGCCGTGTTGCGCCTGGAACTGCCTCTGGCGGAGTCGCCATGAACCTGTCGCCGCTGATCCACCTGATTGATGACGATGCCGCGGTGCGCGAGAGCCTTGCGCTGCTGATCGGCACCGTCGGATTGCGCGTGCAAACCTGGGCCGAACCACAGCAGTTCCTCGCCGGGTTCGACCGCAGCGCGGTCGGCGCCATCGTGCTCGATGTACGCATGCCGGGTGTCAGCGGCATGGCTGTGCTGGAACAGCTCGCCGCCGAAGGCATCGACCAGCCGGTGATCATGCTCACCGGCCACGGCACCATCGAGATGTGCCGCCGAGCCTTCAAATCCGGTGCCGCCGAGTTCCTCGAAAAACCGGTGGATGACCAGGCGCTGCTGGATGCGCTGCAGGCCGCAGTGCAAAGCCACGTCAAATCACGCGAACGCAACCGCGATGACCGTGATGCACGCGAGCGTTACCTGCAGCTCTCGGCGCGTGAACGCGAGGTGCTGGGGCTGATCGTCGCCGGCCTTACCAACAAGGAAATCGGCCGTGCGCTGGAACTCTCGCCGCGCACCGTCGAAACCCACCGCGCGCATCTCTTCGACAAGCTCGGCGCCGAATCGCTGGCGCAACTGATCCGGCGCTACGCCCTGCTTGCGGAACACGCTGAATAAGCGCCCC
>JAIENU010000121.1 GCA_019751125.1 Burkholderiales bacterium
CTGTTGCAGGAGCGCACACATCCGGCATGGCGGCGGATGAAGTTCGATGAACTGCTCGCGCAGCAATTGTCGATGCGCGTGCATTACCAGCGCCGCCGTGCCGCCGCTGCGCCGGTGCTGAAGGTGAAGGGGCAGCTGGTGAAGGCGTTATTGAAGATGCTGCCGTTCCAGCTCACCGCAGCACAGAACCGCGTGCTGGCGCAGGTCCGTGACGACCTCGGCCAGTCGCATCCGATGCAGCGCCTGCTGCAGGGCGATGTCGGCAGCGGCAAGACCGTGGTGGCGGCGCTGGCCGCGCTGCAGTGTGTGGAAAACGGTTATCAGGCCGCGGTGATGGCGCCCACCGAAATCCTCGCCGAGCAGCACTACCGCAAGTTCTCGGAATGGCTGGAGCCGCTCGGGGTGAAGGTCGCCTGGCTCTCCGGCAGTCTGAAAAAATCCGATAAAAAACAATGGCTTGCAGAAATTGCTGCGGGCGAGGCAGCCATCGCCGTCGGCACCCATGCCCTGTTCGAGGACGAGGTGGTGTTCAACAAGCTGGGGCTCGCCATCATCGACGAGCAGCATCGCTTCGGCGTGCACCAGCGGCTTGCGCTGCGCCTGAAGGGCAGCACGTCGAACAAGAGTGGGGGAAACGACAGGCAGCCACACCAGCTGATGATGAGCGCGACACCGATCCCGCGTACGCTGGCGATGAGCTATTACGCCGACCTCGATGTGTCGGTGATCGACGAACTGCCGCCGGGCCGCACGCCGGTGACCACCAAGCTGGTGTCGGAGGAGCGCCGCGACGAAGTCATCCAGCGCGTTCGTGATGCCTGCATCGCCGGCCGCCAGGCTTATTGGGTGTGCCCGCTGATCGAGGAATCGGAAAAACTGCAGCTGCAGACCGCGCTCGACACCCATGCCCTGCTGCAGCAGACCTTTCCCGAACTGCGTGTCGGCCTGGTCCACGGCCGCATGAAGGGCGCGGAAAAACAGGAGGTGATGGCCGCATTCAAGGCCGGTACAGTGCAGCTGCTGGTGGCGACCACGGTGATTGAAGTCGGTGTCGACGTGCCGAATGCCTCGCTGATGGTGATCGAGCACGCCGAGCGCATGGGCCTGTCGCAGCTGCACCAGCTGCGCGGCCGCGTCGGCCGCGGCGCCACCGAAAGCACCTGTGTGTTGCTTTATCAAACACCGCTGTCACCGATGGCGAAGGAAAGGCTGAAGGTGATCTATGAACACACCGACGGTTTCGAAATCGCGCGCCAGGACCTGAACCTGCGCGGTCCCGGAGAACTGCTCGGCGCCCGGCAGAGCGGCGTGCCGATGCTGCGCTTCGCCGACCTCGCGCGCGACCTCGACCTGCTCGATGCCGCGCGTGAAGCCGCGGAACAGCTGTTGCGCGAACAGCCGGAAGCGGCGAAGGCGCATCTGGCGAGGTGGTTGGGGGGAAGGAATGAGTATTTGAAGGTGTGAGTTTGGTAGTGATGTGTTTTGAGATTAAGTTAAATAA
>JAIENU010000221.1 GCA_019751125.1 Burkholderiales bacterium
GAGCAGCGCATCGCCAACAACCTCAACATCAGCCTCGACATCGCCAACTGCGATTCACTGGTGACGACACTCAGCGATATCGCCGTGTCCTCCACCTCCGCCTGTTCCACCGGCGGCGTGTCGCATGTGCTGCAGGCCCTGGGTTCCGATGCCGGCATCGCCGGCAACTCCATCCGCATCAGCGTCGGCCGCTTCAACACCGCCGAGGAAATCGACTGGGCGGCGAATTACCTGCGCGGGAAGATCGAGGATTGCCGCGCCGGGCGGCTCCGGGCAGCATAAAAATAATTCAATAAAAACAATGGTTTATTGATCATCCGCCCTCGGCGGATGATCAGCGGCCGGGGGGAACTGCCGCCGCTTCGCGCAGATGGATGAAGCTGTGGTCGCAGAAACCCGGCTCGGCCTGCGCCTGCAACTCCTCGTACACCTGATCCGGTTCGCGCAATACGCGCGGATCAAAATGCCGTGCGTTGACCGCGCCGTAATTGATGCAATGACCGCTTTGCGGGTCACGTGCAAGACAGGCGTAGATCGTGGTGACGACGAACATCGGTCCACTGCGCTCGATGTAGTGCAGGTAACGCCCCTGCACCATCATCGCGGCGCCAGCACCGGCGCGCCGGGTGTCTACCGAACGCACGCTGCCGTCACGCTGGCGCTGGTAATGGGTCAGTGAATTGGAGCGGCCCTCGACCAGCAGCCGGTCGCCGGTCTGCGGGTCTAGGTCGTAACCGCGGTAGAACGCGCAATGCACATAAGGACTGGTGGCGAGGTGCTCGAAAACCGGCGCTTCAGCCGCAATCACCGCCGCCGGCATGGCGGCCAGCAACAGGCACAACAAGCTGCAGCGCGGATTCATGGCCGCCAAGGTTACGCCAATGCGCCTATTTCAGCTTGGCCAGCCCGATTTCGGTGAGTACGGCCTTGTACTCCTCGAATTCCTCGTCAAGCCGGCGTTTGGCGTCGCGCGCATTGGCATAGCCGTTGACCCAGAAATTCTCCTCGAGCTCCTTTTTCCATTCCTCGGTGGCCGTCATCGCCGCGAAGACCTTGTCCCAGTAGGCGACCTGGGCCGGGCTCAGGCCGCGCGGGCCCATCATGCCGCGCCAGCTCGATGAATCAGCGGCAACACCCTGGTCGCGCCAGGTCGGCACGTTGGCGAAATCGCCCCACATCCGCTTCGGTGAGGAAATCGCCAGCACGCGCAGCTTGCCGTCGCGCATCTGCCCGATCATGTTGCCAAGGCCGGTGTTGACCACGTCGACGTGGCCGCCGAGCACGGCGGTAGTGGTCGCCGCGCCGCCGGGAAACACCACGGCGCGCAGTTTGCGGATGTCGACGCCGCCGGCGCGCAGGCAGGTCAGCAGCGTGGTGTGGTTGGCGCCGCCAAGGCTGGTTGAAATGCCGAAGCTCGCGCTCTGCGGATTCTTTTTCAGCATTTCCACCAGGTCACGGCCGCTCTTGATCGGCGAATCGGCGCGCACGGTGACCGCGAGGTATTCCTCGAACAGCATCGCCAGCGGCGAAAACGCGGTGTGGTTGTACGGAATCAGGCCGAT
>JAIENU010000240.1 GCA_019751125.1 Burkholderiales bacterium
CCGTAGATGTCAGGGGCCGAGCCGTGCACCGGCTCGAACAGGGACGGAAATTTCTTTTCCGGGTTCATGTTCGCCGAGGGTGCGATGCCGATGGTGCCGGTCGCTGCCGGGCCAAGGTCGGAAAGAATGTCGCCGAACAGGTTGGAGGCGACCACCACGTCGAACCAGTCCGGGTGCATCACAAAATGCGCGGTCAGGATGTCAATGTGGTACTGGTCGGTCTTGATCTGGGGGTATTTCGCCGCCATTTCCTTGACGCGCTCATCCCAGTACGGCATCGAGATCGATATGCCGTTGGACTTGGTTGCCGAGGTCAGGTGTTTTTTCGGGCGCTTGTTCGCCAGCTCGTAGGCAAACTTCAGGATGCGATCCACACCCTGGCGCGAGAAGATCGCCTGCTGGGTCACGAATTCGCGGTCGGTGCCGCCGAACATCCGGCCACCCACCGATGAGTATTCGCCTTCGCTGTTTTCGCGGACCACCCAGAAATCGATGTCGCCGACGTTGCGGTTGGCAAGCGGGCACTTCATGCCGGGCATCAGCCGCACCGGGCGCAGGTTGACGTACTGGTCGTAGCCGCGGCGGAAGGGGATCAGCAGGCCCCACAGCGAGATGTGGTCGGGCACGGTGTCCGGCCAGCCGGCGGCGCCGAAGTACACCGCGTCGTGTTTCTCCAGCATCTTCAGGCTGTCGTCCGGCATCATCTTGCCGTGTTTCGCGTAGTAGTCGCAGCTCCAGTCGAATTCGTCGAACTTGAACTGGATGCCGAACTTGCGGCCGACGGCTTCAAGCACACGCAGGCCTTCGGGCATCACTTCCTTGCCGATGCCGTCTCCGGGAATCACGGCGATGCGGAACGATTTCATCTACAGCTCTCCTCGGGTATTGGCCGGCACGATCAGGCATGCCGGCATTTTAAAAAAGCAGTGTTATGGCAAAAAGCGGCTACAAAAACAAAGGGCAGCCGCAACGGGCTGCCCTTGGTCAGAACGCAAATCGCATCAGGCTGCGGCTTTGGCCTTGGCCGGGGTGCGCTTGCCGTATTTCTGGTTGAATTTCTCGACGCGACCGGCGGTATCGAGGATCTTCTGCTTGCCGGTGTAGAAGGGATGGCAGGACGAGCAAACCTCGACCTGGAGGTCCTTGGCCATGGTCGAGCGGGTCTGCCACTTGTTGCCGCAGCTGCAAGTGACTGATATTTCAACGTATTCGGGGTGGATATCGGCTCTCATCGCATCATCCTGCTGAATGGGTCTGCTGAATAAACCCGCCCTGAGGCGGGAAACCCGTAATTATGACTAAAACCGGGCTTCCCGGCAAGTCCGGGCAGATGCAGGGCTTCAGGACCGCTCAGCGGGTGACCAGACCGGCAATCTGGCCACTGCGGACGATGGTCTGGCCCCAGGCGGGTTCAACCAGGCTGTAGGTCGAGCCGACAAAGCTGCGGTAGCCGTAGGTATTGTGCTGGACGTAATAGATTTCTCCGGCGCGGACGTCGAGCCGGATCGAGCCGCTGTCACCGGCCATGCCGCGCAACTCGTGCCGGCCGGGGGGTAATTCCAGCCGCAGATATGTCCTGTTGTAGGTGGC
>JAIENU010000263.1 GCA_019751125.1 Burkholderiales bacterium
GGCGCGGGCAGCCCGGCCCAGTCGACGGCCAGATCCGCCGGCTTTGCAGTTGCCACCCAGCCCTGACGCAGCCAGGAGCTGTCGCGGCCTTTGACGGTTTCGGCATAGCCCCATTTGATGCGGGTGTTGCCGATATCCACGGCCAGCACGTTCATGCTGCCACCTGTGCCGCGCGCAGGCTGCACTCACCACTGTGATGGCGGGTGATCTCGCCGTCCGTGTCCAGCAGCAGCGCACCGTCATCCGCCACGCCGCGGGCCAGGCCGCACAACTCGCTCCCGTCGGGCAGCAGCAGGCTGACCGGCTGATCCTGGAAAGCATGCAGCGCCTGCCACTCACCACGCAGCGGCGCGAATCCCCGGGCCGCAACAATGTTGATCACGCCATGCAGTTCACGCAGCAGTGCAGCCAGCAGCGCGTTGCGATCAACAGCCATGCCGGCCGCGCCTTCGAGATCGGCCACCGGCTGGTCCACCGCGGCGCTGACGGCGGCATCGGCGCGCACATTGACGCCGATACCGATCACCGCGGCGCTGGGACCGAGCATGTCGCCCTGCATCTCGATCAGGATGCCCGCCAGCTTGCCTTCCGGCAGCAGTATGTCGTTGGGCCATTTCAGCCGTGCCCCGGCAGCACCGGCCGCACGCAAAGCCCGCGCCAGCGCGATGCCGACCGCCAGGCTCAGCCCGGCCAGTTCGCGCGCGCCGCAGGAAAACCGCCACAGCAGTGAAAAAGTCAGTGCATGGCCCATCTGCGAACGCCAGGCACGGCCGCGACGGCCGCGGCCCGCGAGCTGCTGCTCCGCCGCCAGCACCAGGCCACTGGGCGCGCCCTCAGCCGCCCGCGCCAACAGCGTGCTGTTGGTGGATTCCAGGCTGTTGACGATCTCGAGCTCAAAATCACCGGCAAGCGGTCCCAGCGCCTGCCCCACAACCGTCTTATCAAGCAGCGACAGGGGCCGCGCCAGGCGATAACCGCGCCCGCGCACCGTCTCCACCTGCAGGCCGGCGGCATTGAGGTCGCGGATGCCGTACCACACCGCGCTGCGGGTCAACCCGAGCAGACGGGCGATGTCCTCGCCGGAGTGAAAAGCACCGTCGGCGAGCGCGCGCAGGGTCTGGAAAGCGGTGGCATTCATCGGGGGCGTAGCATAAACGATTGCCCTGCACTTCAGTCGCGGAACCCGGCTATGATGGCGCTGCGGCCTCACCCATGCGCTTACAAGCACGGGGATGCCCTTAACCTGGGAGGGGAACATGAAAGCACTGATTGCCGCGGCGATGCTTGCCGCCAGCATTGCCACGCCGGTTGCTGCCCAAAACTACCCGGCAAAACCGATACGCATCATCGTACCCTTCCCTGCGGGCGGCACCTCCGACATCCTGACCCGGTTGATCGGCGCCAAGCTGCACGAAGCCTGGGGCCAGCAGGTGCTGGCCGACAACCGCCCCGGTGCCAACGGCAACATCGGCGCCGACGTGGTGGCCCGCGCCGCGCCCGACGGTTACACCCTGGCACTGATGGACGTCGGCAACCTCGCAATCAGCCCTAGCGTCTTTGCCAAGCTGCCCTTCGACATCATCCGCGACTTCGCACCGGTGACCGTGGTCTCGTATTCGCCGCACAT
>JAIENU010000257.1 GCA_019751125.1 Burkholderiales bacterium
GCGGTGATCATCCGCGGCCGGCCGACAGCGCAGATCAGGATGTCGGCTTCACGGGTATGTGCTGCCAGATTGGTGGTGCGTGAATGGCAGACCGTCACCGTGGCATGGCGTTCCAGCAGCATCAAGGCTGCGGGCTTGCCGACGATGCTGCTGCGGCCCAGCACCACAGCGTGTTTGCCGGCAATCGGCACACCGGAGCGTTCGAGCAGCAGCATGCTGCCCGAGGGCGTACACGGCGCCAGTGCGGGATGACCGTCCACCAGGGCGCCGAGATTGCGCCAGTTGAAGCCATCAACGTCCTTGGCGAAGGTGATCCGCTGCAGCACCGTGGCGGCATCGATATGCGGCGGCAGCGGCAACTGCACCAGGATGCCATGCACGGTGACATCGGCATTGAGGCGGTCGATCACCGCCAGCAGCTTGTCCTGGGTAACCGTCTCCGGCAGGCGGATGTCGTTGCCGTGAAGGCCGGCGGCGTCACAGGCGCGCTGTTTGCTGCGCACATAGACCGCGGAGGCCGGATTGTCCCCGACCAGCACCACCGCAAGCCCCGGCTGGCAGCCGCGCGCGCGCAGTGCGGTGACGCGTTCACCCAGTTCGGTCAGCAGTTGTTTTGCCATTGCGGCGCCATCAATCCGTATTGCGCTCATGGTTCGGTAATCGTGATTGCGGTTATTTCCTGAATCATTTTTCCGCGGCCGGCGGCACGGATTCAGTGCGGGCCGCCGGATCCACCACCTGGAAAAATATTTCGTCCTTGCGGATCATGCCCAGTTCGTTGCGCGCCCGTTCCTCGATCGCTTCCAGGCCCTGCTTCAGGTCGCGCACCTCGGCATCCAGCGCGTTGTTGCGGGTCTGCAGTTTTTCATTGGTCTGCTTTTGCGCCTCGATCTGGCGCTCCATTTCCCAGACACGAAGGATGCCGCCCTTGCCCAGCCACAGCGGGTACTGGATCAGCAGCAGCAATGCGGCCAGGATCAGGGTCAGCGTGCGCATCGGCAGTCGCCGCGATGGCGGCGTCCGGCGTCAGCGCAGCTGGTAGAACGCACCACGGCCGGGATAACTCGCGGTATCGCCGAGATCCTCTTCGATGCGCAGCAGCTGGTTGTATTTCGCCAGGCGATCGGTGCGTGACAGCGAGCCGGTCTTGATCTGCAGGGCGTTGGTGGCCACCGCGATGTCGGCAATGGTGGTGTCCTCGGTCTCGCCCGAGCGGTGTGAAATCACCGCGGTGTAACGTGCGCGCTTCGCCATCTCGATCGCCGACAGCGTTTCAGTCAGCGTGCCGATCTGGTTGACCTTGATCAGGATCGAGTTCGCGATGCCCTGCTCGATGCCGCGCTTCAGGTACTGGGTGTTGGTGACAAACAGGTCGTCACCGACCAGTTGCACCCTGCTGCCCAGCTTGTCGGTCAGCACCTTCCAGCCATCCCAGTCATTTTCGGCCATGCCGTCCTCGATGCTGAGGATCGGGTATTTGTCGACCCAGGCCGCGAGGTAATCGGCAAACTCCGGCGCCTTCAGCGACAGACCCTCGGAGCGCAGGGTGTATTCACCATCCTCGAAAAATTCGGAACTGGCGCAATCCAGCGCCAGCGCCACGTCCTCGCCCGGACGGTAGCCGGCAGCCTCAATCGCCTGCAG
>JAIENU010000123.1 GCA_019751125.1 Burkholderiales bacterium
CCCGGATGTTTCGTGGGGTTGACGTGGTGGCCTGATCGGGTCGGATTGTGGTTTTGGATCTTGATTTTCGGTTGGGGGGTGCGGTGGTGGGCCCGGGTCAGCGGCTTCTGCGGGGTTCCTTGGGCCCGGGTGGTCCTTTCTTGGGGTCGTGGGGACGGTTGGGTAGTTGGTCAGCCGGGTTGCAGGCGGGCCAACGCGGTGGTCAACACGTCGGCCCAGGGTGCGTGCGCGGCGAGGCGCAGCCGGGTTCGGCGGGCGTGGCGGGCCAGGCGGCCGGCGATCGAAAACAGCCGCAGCCGTAGTCGTTTGGGTTCCCAGCGCCGCGCCGGGTGCTCCTCGAAGGCCAGCATTTGGCACCAGGCGGTCAGCTCCATGGCCAGCTGCACCAATGCGCACCAGATCCGGTTTTGGTCGAATCCGTGCAGGGGGAGGTTGGCCAGGCCGGTGTCTTTGGCGACCCGGATGCGGTCTTCGCAGCGGGCGCGGCGGCGATGGCGCAGTTCGAGATCGGGCAGCTGCCCACGGGTGGTGTTGGTGACGAACGCGGTCAGCCGTAACCCGTCGCGGTCGGTGAAACGTAGCTGGGCGCCCGGATGAGGGCGTTCTTTGCGCACGATCAGCCGCATCCCCGCGGGCCAGTCCGACAGGTCAACGACCCCGGTTGCCTCGGTGACCCACGCCCCGTCACGGACCTGCCCATCAGCGTCGTAGGCCGGGGTCCACGCCGTCTGGGGAATCGCGTCGATGCCGGTGGCCATCGTCTCGGTGAGGGCAAATCCCAGCGAGTAGGACAGCCGGCGCGCGCTCAGGTAGTTGAGGAATTCGTGGGTGGCCCCGGCGGCGTCGGTGCGCACCAGAACTTTCTTGCCGACCCGATAGCCGACCTGAAAGGGCAATTGCTCCAGCGCGCACGCGAGGACCGTTTTGTGGTCGGCGGCGGTGTTAGAGCCGGCATTGCCGGCCCGCAGCAAGATCGCCAGCGACTCCCCCGTTCCCGCACTGCCGTGATCGACGAACGCACACAACGGGTGAAACCCAAAGCCACGCTTGAATGTTGGTGCGGCTTTCTCCTTCTCCGAGTGCGCGGTGACCAGGGTCGCATCCAAATCGATGATCAACGGGTGATCGGCATCGATCCCATGACCCGGCGAGGCCTGTCCAGCAGCCGCCCACGCCGCGGCACGTGCGGCGGCCCGCGCAGAGCCGATGGCCGCCAACGCTTTCGGGGCATCTGCGGCCAACGAAGTGATCAACCTCGACACGGTGGGATCGGATGCGACCGTACCGAACACCCCGGGTTCGGCGCGCAGCAGGCCGACATCAGCCAGGCAGTCCCCACCGAGCGCCAGCGCGATAGCCACATCGAGCACGATCTTGCCGGGGTCGTGGCTGGCCAGCGGTTTACGCCACGGCGCCAACGCGCCCGACAACGCCCCGGTCAGCCTCACCCGCTCGGCGGCACGCAGCAGCACAACCGCACCAGCATGCGACACGACACCGGTTGCACGACCATCCAACGCCAACGACGGGTAACACGACCTAGACTTGCCCACCAGATTGGTGCTCCGATTCTTGCGATGATCTGGTCCTTCAGCAAGCCAAATTATCCCAGCTCAGAGCACCTTTCTTCGTTCAACACACGCAATCAAGATCACTCAGTGTGAAAGCCCGAGG
>JAIENU010000271.1 GCA_019751125.1 Burkholderiales bacterium
AGCGTGCCATCGGGATTGGATACTCGCAGGCGTTCAATCCGCCAGTCGCGTCCCTGCGGCGTCGCCTGCAGCTCGAGTTTGCCCATTGCACGCTCGGCAAGCTGGAATTCGTCGATCACCACATCCAGCGCAGGCAATTCCAGTGCCGCCTGCTCCACAGCGGCGGCTGGCTGAGCCGCCGCCGCAGCCACTGCGGCTTCGTCACGTGCCGGCAGTACCAGACGGCGCAAGCGCGCAGTGACCCGGCCACGCCCCTGGCCGCGCCATGACGCGGCGCCCTCGACTTCGCGTCCCTTCAAGGTCAGCTGCACCACGCCGGGCTGCGGCGTAGCCGTCACCGCAATCGCGCTGAAACGCCGGTCAAACCAGCCCAGTTCACCGATGCGCAGATCGGTGGCGGTGACCGGCAAGCTGCCTGGACCACCGCCGTCCTTGCCCAGCAATGCGATCCAGCCATCGGCATCGAGCTGGCGGATCGCGCCACCCAACAGCAGGCCGGGCCGATCCGGTTCAGTGGCCAGGCCTTCGCCAAAACGCACCGTGCCGCGTTCGATGCGCAGCTCACCGCCCTGGGGGCGGCGCAGCAATACACCGTTGGTCACATTGCCCAGCGAAAACGCCAGCCGCTCCTGCTGCGCGCCGGTAAAGCGGCGCTCGACGCGCAGCGGCAGCGATTCCGCCGCGGATTTTGAAAACGGTGCCGGCAGGCTGACGGCAAGGCCCTGCAGTGTGGAGTCGATGACAAAATCGACGCGCTTGCTGCGCATGGTCAACGTGCCGCGCCAGTCGGTGGCACCGCGCATGTGGCGCAGCCATTCAATATTGCCGGCCCGGCGCGCGGCATCGGCATTGATGCGCCCCTGGAACTGGATGCTCACTGCCGCGTCACGCTGGCTGCCTGCCGAAACCGTCAGCGGCCCGCCGAGGAACTGCGCAGTGGCTCCCGGAACACGCACCGCGGCCTCGGTGAACTCGAGGCGGCCGTTGACCTGTTCCAGGGGCGGGAAACCGGGCTCGGGCACGATCTGGTTGTTGAGGAACTGATAACTGCCGGCAACCTTGCCGGTCTTCAGTTTACGCAGCGGCAGCGTCAGCTTCAGGCCGAGCCTGCCGCGGCCCTGGGCCTGCATGCCGTCAGTGAAGCCGTCAATCATGCCGCGCACCGGGCTTTGCGCGATGAACTGCAGGAAATCCGCCGACTGCCCCTCGGCCTCCCCGCTGACCTCGAGCACCTCCTCGTGGTGCACCAGGTCGGGGATCTGCGCACGCACCTTGGCGAGCCGGACATCGCCGATCATCGCCTGGCGGACATTGATGTCCATGCGCTGGCCACGGAACAGCAAGTCACCCTCAATACCGGTGATACGCGGCCAGCCCTCGCCGTACTGCAATGCCACGTCCTGCACCTTTGCCGCCACCTCGAAGATGCCGGCGCGTTCGTTGGCAAACGGAAAATCGCGCAGATTGCCCTTGAGCCGGAAACGCACGTCATTGGAGCTGCCAGCGACAAAAGCCTGGTCGAGCCAGCCGCGTGAGGACGGTGCGACTTTCAACGGCAGGTAGTCGGAGACACGGCGCGCAACGCCGCGAGTCAGGTGCCCGGTGAGGTCGGCCACTCCGGGACCATCGGCAACCGTGCGGAAACTGCCGAACAGCGTGCCGGCAAGATCACTGTTGGCATAGGC
>JAIENU010000071.1 GCA_019751125.1 Burkholderiales bacterium
AGCCTGAATCCGTGGATCGGCTGGTGGTTTGATCGGCGTGTGAACAGCGAAAATGCCTTCTGGCCTGGGATAATACGAGTGCTGAAGTCGTCTTTTTCCAGTGTTCAGGAAGGCATTTTCGGTGCATTCATCGTATACGTTCACTCTCGGGTCGGCGGTGTTTGACGAGCCGAATCTGGTGTCGGCCGCGGGTTTGGTTCCGGTGCTGGAATTGGCTGAGCAGACCGGGCTTTCGGAATTGATCGGTGAGCATGTGGATCTGCCGTCGACACGGGTGGCCTCCGGTGCGGTCAACCCGGTCGGGAAGCTGACCTCGATCATCGCCGGGATGATGTGCGGCGCGGACTGCATCGACGACGTCGACGTGTTGCGTGCCGGCGGCACGCCACGGGTGTTCAACGAGGTGTATGCGCCCTCGACATTGGGGATCTTCTTGCGCGAGTTCACTTTCGGGCATGCCAACCAGCTCGCGGCCGTGGCTCGCGCGCATCTGGTGGCGCTCGCGCAGCGGGTGCCGCTGTTGCCCGGCATCGAAGAGCGCGCCTTTTTGGACATCGACTCGCTGCTGCGTCCGGTCTACGGGCGCCATAAGCAGGGTGCTTCGTTCGGGCACGCCAAGATCGCCAGCCGTGCGCTGCTGCGGTTGGGTCTGTCGCCGCAGATCACCACGATCTCGACCGCGCAGGCCCCACCGGTGATCGCCGAGGCGCGGCTGCGCAGCGGTAAGGCCGGCTCCGGCCGCGCCGCGGCCTGGCAGGTCAAACAAGCCATCACCACCGCCCGCGGGTGCGGGGCCGGCAAGATCATGCTGCGCGGCGACACCGCGTTCGGCAATAAAAAGGTGATCGGCGCCTGCATCGCCGAAGGCGTCGAGTTCTCCCTGTCGATGACCCGAAATCGGGCCATTACCACCGCGGTCGAGGGCATCGACGAGGCCGCCTACACCCCGGTGCACTACCCGGGCGCGGTCGAAGACCCTGACACCGGGGCGCTGATCTCCGATGCCGAGGTCGCCGAAACTCCCTACACCCTACGGCTGGGGCGGGGCAAGAAGATCACGGCCCGACTGGTAGTGCGCCGGGTCAAAGACGCCCGCTACCCGGATGCGTTGTTTCCGGTGTGGCGCTATCACCCATTTCTGACCAACTCCGAGCTGCCCACTGCCGAGGCCGACATCACCCACCGCCGCCACGCCATCATCGAGACCACCTTCGCCGACCTGATCGATGGCCCACTGGCTCGGATCCCTTCAGGGCTGTTCGCCGCGAACTGCGCCTGGTTGGCCTGCGCGGTGATCGCCCATAACCTGCTGCGCGCCACCGGGACCCTCGCCGGCGGTCACCACATCGTGGCCCGCGGTGCCACCCTGCGCCGCGACCTGGTCAACGTGCCCGCCCGCTTCGCCGCACCGGCCCGCAAACCGATGCTGCACCTACCCGTCCACTGGCCCCGGCAAGTCGAGTGGAAAGCCCTGTGGGACAGCGTCATCGGCTACCCGACTGCGCAACCCCGCGCCGCTTGACCAAGCGGCCAGCCCCTGTCCACCCCGCCATCCAGGCCCGACCCGAGGAACCCCTAAAGGAAAAGCTGGTGCAGGCCAGCGGATCACATACACGCCAAAGTGTCCACGCCCCAGCGCCACTCGCCCGAACCCGCCGATGACCACCCGAAATCATCGATCCACGGATTCAGGCT
>JAIENU010000173.1 GCA_019751125.1 Burkholderiales bacterium
CGCAGCAGCAGCGCCACATCCTTGGCTTCCTGGGTGGTCATGCGGCCGCTGATCTGCACCCGGCCGCCGCCGATTTCGGTGCGGATCACCGGCGCGGTTACCACTTCGCCCTTGCCGCGCTCGAACAGCAGGATTGCCATCCGCTTGCCGACGTTTTCGCGGGTGACCTGCTGGAAAATGCGCGCGCCGGTGCCGTCGAGGTTCAGGTGCACCGCGGGTTCGCCGCTCTGGTTGTCAAAGCCGGGCTGGGCGTCGTTGATGCGCTCGCCGGTCAACACCACCTGCTTTTTCACCAGCACCGGCTGGCCGTTGCGCTCGTAGTACAGCTCGGCGCCGAAGGGCACCTGGCCGACCTTGATGTCCTGCAGCGCGCCGGGGGTCATCCGCTCTTCATCGACCATGCGGATCTCGAGGGTCGCGGTGCGGCCGAGGATGTCCTTGGCCTTGGCGGTGTCCTGCACGCCGGGCAGCTGCACGACCACGCGGTCCGCACCCTGCTGCTGGATGATCGGTTCGGCGACACCCAGCTCGTTTACGCGGTTGCGCAGCGTGGTGATGTTCTGTTGCAGCGCGAATTCCTGGGTCTTGCGCAGCGCCTCGACCTTCAGCGTGCCGCTGATGCGGAATTCACCGCCCTCATCCGCGGTTTTCAGATCGAGGTCGGGCATGTCCTTGGCGATCCGGGCCAGCGCCTTTTCGCGCAAAGCAGCCTCGCGGAAACGGATGTTCACCGTTTCACCATCGCGGGTCAGCGACGAATACTGGATGCGCTGTTCGCGCAGCATGCCGCGGATGTCATTGGTATGGGCTTCGACCTTCTTGCCCAGTGCCGCCTTCATGTCGACCTGCATCAGGAAATGCACGCCACCGCGCAGGTCGAGGCCGAGATACATCGGCAAGGCACCGATCGAGGCCAACCACTGCGGGCTGCGCGACAGCAGGTTCAGCGCCACCACGTAGTCCTCGCCCAATGCGGTCTGGATGGCATCCTTGGCCTTGATCTGTTCTTCAGTGCCGGAGAAACGCACCTTGACGCTGGTGGCGTCGAGCGCGATGCCCTCAGTGGTCAATGCCGCCTTTTTCAGCGATTCCTCAACCCGGGCCATCAGTGCGGCATCGGCCTTCAGGTTGCTGCGCAACGGCGAAACCTGCACCGCCGGCACCTCGCCGAAAAAGTTGGGCAGCGTGTAGAGCAGGCCGATCACCAGCGAGGCGGCAATCAGCAGGTATTTCCAGAGGGGATAGCGGTTCATGTCGGGGCCGCGGAAGAATTGACGGGGAAAACGGCAATCAGGCGTTGGGCGCCATCACGGCGCCGTCCCGCCCTGACCACCCGCCCGATGATCACTCGATGGTTTTCAGCGTGCCCTTGGGCAGCACGATCTGGATCGAGTGGCGCTGGATCACGATTTCGGTGTTTTCGGCAATCGCCACCGTGGCGTACTGGGTGTCGACCTTGCTGATGCGGCCGAGGATGCCGCCGGCGGTGACCACTTCGTCGCCCTTCTGCAGGGCATCGACCATGGCCTTGTGCTCCTTGGCGCGCTTCATCTGCGGCCGGATCATCAGGAAATAGAGCACGGCAAACATCGCCAGGATCAGCAGCATGCTTTCGATGCCGCCACCCTGGGCAGCAGCCGGGGCCTGGGCCCAGGCGGGACTGATCAACACGTTAAACCTCCGTTATATGGTGAAAGATGC
>JAIENU010000036.1 GCA_019751125.1 Burkholderiales bacterium
GTGCCGGCACAGGCGAAGCAGGGCGAGATCATCACCATCCGCATCGCCATCCAGCATCCGATGGAAACCGGTTACCGCCCAGATCATTTCGGCCGGCGCATTCCGCGCAACGTGATTCACACGCTGGTGTGCCGTTTCGAAGGAGAGGAAGTGTTCCGTGCAGACATGGGATCCGGCGTGGCTGCCAATCCTTTCCTGCAATTTCATGTGCGCGCGCAACGCAGTGGAGAATTCGTGTTCGACTGGACCGACGATACCGGAGCGCGTGGCGAAACCCGCGCGGCGATGGACGTACTTTGATATCCGTTGCCAGGGCGGGATCCGACGGAACGCGCCTCAGCGCGCTCCGCAGGACATGCCGGGAATGAGTCCCGGCGGCAGGATTACGGGCGCTTGTCCTTGCAGCGCTCGTGGTCCGGTGTCTTCTTGCAGTCGACCGGCTTGTCCGGCGTTTGCTGGGTGGGTTGCGAGGCCCGGGCGACGCCGCTGAGGGCGATTATCGCGACGGCAGCAAACGGAAGGGCGAGCTTGTAGATGCGGTGTGACATGGACATCAGAGACTCCTTTTGGTTGATTCACACTGAGACAGGCCGCGGGAAGTGGCCTGCGACAGGAATCCATGCGGTTTTCGTGCCAGAAGAATAGTTAATAAAAATCAATGATTTGCAATTATCCGTGGCAGGCAGGGTGTCGGCAGGGAATGACGCTTTTGAAAAATCGCCAGGCAATATGCTGATCCGGCAGCCTTTTCCTGCGTCGTGGATCTGCAACATCACGCGGCTATTCGCGTGGCTGGTCGCGTTGTCGGCATTGCAGTCCCTCGCACAGCCGCCGGGCAAGGTGCAGCCGAAATCAGGTCTCGACTACGCCAGCGCCGATGTGCGCGCTTTGCAGGCTGATGATTTCGCCAATCCCGGCATGTTGTGGGTGGCCCGTGGCGAAAAATTGTGGAATGCACCGGCAGGCCGTAGTGCGGCCAGCTGCGCAAGCTGCCACCGTGAAGCACCGGCATCGATGAAAGGCGTGGCTGCGCGGTATCCGCGATTTGATCGCGGGGCCGGCAAGGTGCTCAACCTGGAGGCACGCATCAACCGCTGCCGCGAAACCCGGCAGCAGGCGGAGCCGCTGCAATACGAAGCGGAGGATCTGCTGGCACTGACGGCTTACGTCGCACACCAGTCACGCGGCCAGCCGCTGGCGCCTGCAGCCGATGCCGACAGTGCGGCGGCACGCGAGCGCGGCCGCGAGCAGTACTTCCGCCGCCAGGGCCAGATGAATCTCGCCTGCACCCACTGTCACGACCGGCTTGCCGGACGCAAGCTGCTCAGCGACACCATCAGCGAAGGGCATGGCAATGGTTATCCGGCGTACCGGCTGGAGTGGCAGACGCTGGGTTCGCTGCAGCGCAGGCTGCGTGCCTGTTTCACCGGGGTGCGTGCGGAGACGCCGGCCTTCGCTGCGCCCGAGCTGATTGAACTCGAGCTTTATCTGGCGCAGCGGGCGGGTCCGCTCAGGGTTGAGACGCCTGCGGTCCGCCGCTAGATAAATTAATCAATAAAAACAACGACTTACGATAATACCCTTGAGGGGATCAACGCAGGCTGGCGTTGATCTTTTCCAGCGCCGCATTGCCGGGGCAGAGTTCCTTCGCGCCGAGCTGGTTCAGCGGTGTATCCACGGTGTTGATGTGCTGGTGCATGTCCTCGGCCTGGGAATCGAT
>JAIENU010000248.1 GCA_019751125.1 Burkholderiales bacterium
CAGATGCTATGAGAGGAAAAGGCCGCTGCTGGTAAGCTCCGTCAAGGAAGTCCGACTACGAACCCTTGAAGGAGGCTTGCCATGGCAGCGACCCGCACGCAGTCTACCACGAACACGCCGGTTTTGTACCTGGCGTTCGAGCTGGGCTGGACTGAATGGAAGTTGGCGTTCAGCACCGCGCCGGCCGAGCCGGCACGGTTGCGGTCCATCGCGGCACGGAACCTGGACGCGCTGCAGCAGGAGATCGCCAAGGCACGCCAGCGCTGGGGACTGGCCGACGACGTGCCGGTGCGGTCCTGTTACGAAGCAGGCCGCGATGGCTTCTGGCTGCATCGCTGGCTGTTGCAGCACGGCGTCGCCAACGTGGTGGTCGACGCCTCCTCGATCGAGGTCAACCGACGGGCACGGCGGGCCAAGAGCGATCGTCTCGACGCAGCCAAGCTCTTGCAGCAGCTGCAACGCTACCACGGCGGCGAGCAAAAGGTGTGGAGCGTGGTCCACGTACCCGCCGTGGCCGACGAAGACCGGCGTCAGTTGCACCGCGACCTGCTCGAGATGAAATCCGAGCGAACGCAGCACAGCAATCGCATCAAAGGACTGCTGGCCGGCTGCGGACTGGCAGCGGAGGTGAATGACAAGTTCGAGGCGTTGCTGCCGACCTTGCGGACCTGGGATGACCAACCGCTGCCGGCGGAACTGCACCGGCGCTTGCTGCGTGAGCATCAGCGCTGGCGGTTCGTGAGTCAGCAGATCAAGGACTTGGAGAACGAGCGTGCCCGGCGGATTCGCACCGAGCAGGAGCCGGCCAACGACCAGGTGCGTCGGCTGCTGGAGTTGAAAGGCATTGGGCGAAACAGCGCCTGGCTGTTCGTGATGGAGTTCTTTGCCTGGCGACAGATTCGCAACCGCAAGCAGCTCGGCGCGCTGGCGGGGTTGACGCCGACGCCGTACCAGTCGGGTGCCAGCTCTCGCGAGCAAGGGATCAGCAAAGCGGGGAATCGGCGACTGCGGGCGATGGCCGTGGAGATCGCTTGGTGCTGGCTGCAGTGGCAGCCGCAGAGTGCGCTGAGCCAGTGGTACGAGCAGCGGTTTGGTGGCGGCAACAGCCGGCGTAGACGCATCGGCGTCGTGGCGGTCGCCCGGAAGCTGCTGGTGGCGTTGTGGCGCTACCTGGAAACGGGGGAGGTGCCCGCCGGCGCCGAGACGGTGGACTGGCGGGTGAAGATGGGCGGCCGCAAGCATGAGCCGTCGGTCAACTAGCCGCACCACGTGTGAGCCGTCCGTCCACGAGCGAGACGCATAAGGAGGAAATGCCCGCAGCCGCAGGCAGCAAGGCCACTGGTCCGGATCGCCGCATTACCGCCGGGTTCCTGAGGAACCGACCTTCAGACGGGTGGATCCGGGACAGGCTTCGAGCGAACGCCGATGGGCGTAAGCAGCATTAGGTGACTGGCCCCCAAGGCCGGCACGGATAGAAGGTCGTCGCCGGTGTCGCGACCCCGAACGAAGCCGCCAGCAAACGCCGACCGCCGCGGGCACGCACGGTACGCCGCAGGGATGCGCATTTTTTCGCCCTCGCCTCGCCCCAGCTTGGGCGAGGGCGAGGCGAGGGCGAAAAAATGCTTGGATACCCGGATGAGACAGGACGCCCCTGTCGCCGCTGACGGTCCGCCCCCGCACGACGGCACGAGAAAAATCAGCGACGGAGCTTGACAAAAGCGGTCTCAT
>JAIENU010000164.1 GCA_019751125.1 Burkholderiales bacterium
GCCCACCCTTGTATGAGGAAGGTCAAGAGGCGGCTTGGCGGCGGAAGCTCTTCTACGGCATGGCAGCGCACTCCGTGCTCAGTTTCTTTGTTTGACCAGCGGCCGTTTCTTCGTCCCGACCATGATCGTGCACCGCGTCGCGCGCAGCCGCGGTCAAGGCTGGCCGTGGCTGTGCTGGAGCCACACGGCTCGTCTTCTCCAGGCCGGCCTTGACCGCGGCGAGCACGGCGCGATGCTGGGGTGGTCGGGCGATTGCTCGTGGTGAGCGGCGAGACATGATCCTGGACTGGGCCGTGAATGCAGAATGCGGCATCGCCGCATAACCTTGTATCCGGTTCGGACGTGAGAGCCCGAGACCCTGATCTTTCATGCACGGGTGAAGGCAAGGCCCAGCAAGACGGGACCCATCTACAGAAGCGGTTTGTTGAGGACCCTGGGTGGGCACGGTCACACGTCTGTCCTGGTCATGTCGGCCGTCATCATGAGCGGCCGATCAGAAGCTCGGGCGCAACACGGCACCGGTCGGCACCACGCCGGTGGTGAGGTATCGCCACAGCGCCACCATCAGCTTGCGGGCCATCGCCACGATGGTGATGCGGCGGATGCGTCCCTTGACTTCACCCACCCGCTGGCGGAACCAGCGGCTGAGCTCGCTGTCGGGCTGGTACCTGAGCCACAGCCAGGCGAGCTCGATCGCCAGGGTGCGGGCGCGAGCGTTGCCGGCTTTGCTGATGCCTTGCTCGCGGCGGCTCTCACCGCTGTCGTAGGGGGTCCCAGTCAGCCCGAAGTAGCTGCCCACCTGGCGGCGGTTCGCAAACGAGCGGTAGAACGCCTCGTTGACCAGCTCCTGGCCGCTGATCACGCCGATGCTCCTGAGGTCGACAAGTTGAATGATCTTGGCCGCCGCCGATCCGGGCACCGCAGTGCGCAGTTCGGCTTTGCTCGTCGCTTCCAGCGTCGCGATCTGCTTCTGAACCAGACACAGCCGCTCGTGCTCGCGCACGATCTCCTCCTTCAGCAGCGGCGGCAGCGCACGGCCGTCGCCGGTGCGCATTGTCTCGAGGCTGGCGACGAAGCCCGGCCTGAGCGGCTCCACCTGCCGAATGCCTTGTCCGAACAGCAACGCCTTGATCCGATTGGTGTGCGCGGTCCGCTCCTTGAGCAGCCGCTTGCGCTCGCGCGTTCGCCGCTTACGGTCCTCGTCCTCCACCGACGGCACATGCAGCATGCTGCACACCCGCGGCTCACCCCGCAGATATGAAAGGAACGCCCGCATCAGCCTGTCCAGGTCGATGCCGTCGGTCTTGGCGCGCCGCGCCCGCCGATTCACCTCGATGCTGGAAGCGTCGACCACGTGGCTGTCCACGGCTTGCCCCACCAGCCAGCGGTGCAGCCAATGCCCATCAAGGCCCGCTTCGTAACACGACACGATGCGCACCGGCCGGCCACAACGCCCGGCCCGGGCGCGGACGGTCGCCAATCGCGCCTCCAGCGCCGCCAGATCGCCGCCATCGATCGTGAAGCGGCTCATCTTCGGCGAGCCCGGCAACACAATGCCGAGCTTCCATTTGCTTTTGCTCAGTTCAAAGACCAGGTACGCCGTGGCATGCTCGAAAGCGGCGGGTGCGTCGGTAGGGTTGAGATGCAACATCTTGATCCTCAGGGGTTGGAAGGTCGTGGAAAACCAATCCTAACCTCCCGACCACCCGCCGACCCTGCATAGGATCTAC
>JAIENU010000265.1 GCA_019751125.1 Burkholderiales bacterium
GTAACTTCTCAATAACCCTGGAAACTGGCGCAGCTGTCGAAGGAGGAATTGGGTAGTCTGGGAAGCATGAAGATGGCGCTTCCCGAGATACGGCCCGAGGAACGAACGCCGCTGGTCGAGGCGTTGCTTGGCGTGATTCGTCAGTTGCTGGACCGAGTTCAGCAACTGGAGGAGACGGTCCAGCAGTTGCGCGACGACAATGCGCTGCTCAAAGGCCAGAAACCCAAGCCGCCGATCAAGCCGAGCCAGTTGGAGTCGCCGCCGCCGCGCCCGCCAGCCGAAGGAGTCAAGCGGCCCGGTTCGCAGAAGCGGTCGAAGAACGCCGAACTCACCATTCACCACGAAGTGCCGCTGCACCCGCCCAACCTGCCGGAAGGTGCGGTCTTCAAAGGCTACGAACCGTTCGTGGTCCAGGATCTGAAGATCGAATGCCAGAACACTCGCTACTTGCGGGCCCGCTATGAACTGCCGACCGGCGGTTCGGTCTTGGCCCCCTTGCCGGCCGACGTGCTTCCCGACCGACATTTCGGCCCCGGGCTGATCTGCTATGTTCTGGACCAGCACCACGACGCCCGCGTCACCCAACCGCTCCTGCTGGAACAGTTGCACGATTTCGGCATCGACATCTCGGCCGGCCAACTCAGCCGCCTCCTCACGGAGAACCACGACACCTTCCATGAAGAGAAGGCGGAGATGCTGACGGCCGGACTGGAAACGGCGTCGTACATCGGCACCGACGACACCGGGGCTCGCCACCAGGGAAAAAACGGCTATTGCACGGTGATCAGCCACGAGCTGTTTGCCTATTTCGAGAGCACGGCGTGCAAGAGCCGGCTGAACTTTTTGCAGGTCTTGCAGGGCGGTGCGTGCAGCTACGCCATCAACGAAACCACGCTGGCCTACTGGGAACGGCAGAAGCTGGCCGCGGCCGTGGTGCAGAAGCTGAAGGCCGGGTCGCCGCCGTTTGCCGACGCGTCCGCCTGGCAGGCCTGGCTGGCGGAACTGGCCATCGCTGACGAACGCCATGTCCGCATCGCCACCGAGGGGGCGCTCTTGGGCGGCCTGATCGAGCGCGGCGTGTCGCCGGAACTGGTGATCCTCAGCGACGGGGCGCCGCAGTTCGACCTGTTGCAGCATGCCTCCTGCTGGATTCACGCGGAACGGCCGCTGGCCCGACTGGTGCCGCACAACGACGAACACCGGGCGGCGATCGAAACGGTCCGCGCGCGTATCTGGGAGTTGTACCGCGACCTGAAGGCCTACCGGCAGCAGCCGGACGCCGCCCAGAAGCCGCTCCTGGAAGCCCGCTTCGACACCCTGGTCGGACAGCAGACCGGCTACCCCAGCATCAACGGGGTGCTGAAGGAGATGCGGGATCACCGGGCCGACCTGCTCCGGGTGCTGGAGCGGCCCGAGGTGCCCTTGCACAATAATGCTTCGGAGTCCGACATTCGCGAGTATGTGACGAAGCGGAAGATCAGCGGCAGCACGCGCAGCGATAGCGGCCGGCGAAGCCGGGACACGTTTGCCAGCTTGAAGAAGACCTGCCGCAAGTTGGGCGTGCGCTTCTGGGACTATCTGCAAGATCGGGTTCGCGGTCTGGGCCAAATCGCCCGCCTGGCCGACCTGATCCGCCAACGCGCCAAGGCCCGCGACGCCGCCCTCGCCTGACCTGACCAACCGCGCTGCGGTTCGCCTTCCTGCTCAGATTGCGCGCTGACCCAGGGTTATTGAGAAGTTAC
>JAIENU010000076.1 GCA_019751125.1 Burkholderiales bacterium
CTGGCCGCTGCAGGCTGGGATTGCTCAAACTGCGGTTACCGTGCTGCGCGTCGCGCCGGCTTTGTCGCGCTGGCGCCCAAACTTGCGGAACAAGCCGAAGGTTTCGATCCCGCGCTGTTTTCAGAACTGGCGGCGCTGGAAGCACGCAACTTCTGGTTCCGCGCACGCAACCGGCTGATCCTGTGGGCGCTGCAGCGCCATGCCCCGGGGTTCAGCGATTTTCTCGAAGTGGGCTGCGGCACCGGTTATGTGCTGCAGGGGATTGCCGCGGCGTTTCCGCAGGCGCGGCTGGTTGCCAGCGAAGCCGAAACCGAGGGCCTGCGCTTTGCCGCCGAACGGGTGCCACGCGCCGAATTCCTGCAGCTCGATGCGCGGCGCATGCCGTTCAGCGGTGAATTCGATGCCATCGGCGCCTTTGACGTGATCGAACACATCACGGAAGACGAGACCGTGCTGGCGCAGATGCGCCGCGCGCTGAAGCCCGGCGGCCATCTGCTGCTGACCGTGCCCCAGCATCCCTTCCTGTGGAGCGAATACGATGTGCGCGCCCACCATGTGCGCCGCTACACTCGGCCGGAACTGCGGCAGAAGCTCGAGCGTGCCGGCTATCGCGTCGTTAAAATGACGTCTTTTGTGTCCCTGCTGCTGCCGCTGATGATGCTGTCCCGGATGACCAAGACTGCCAAAGTCGCGGATTACGATCCGCTGGCCGAGCTGCGCATCGGCAGCGTGACCAATGCCGTGCTCGAGCGCGTGCTCGATGCCGAGCGTTTGCTGATCCGCACCGGGCTGTCGCTGCCTGCCGGTGGTTCGCTGCTTGCGGTGGCGCAACGCCCGGCCTGAATGTTTCCATGACCATTCCGTTCAACAAGCCCTTCACCATCGGCGCCGAGCTCGACTACATCACCGATGCGGTGAAGCGCGGTCATTTGTCCGGAGACGGCTATTACACGAAGCTGTGCCACCGCTGGCTCGAGGAAAAACTCGGTGCAAAACGCGCGCTGCTGACACACTCCTGCACCGCGGCGCTGGAAATGGCGGCGATTCTCTGTGACATCCAGCCCGGCGACGAGGTGATCATGCCCTCGTACACCTTTGTCTCCACTGCCAATGCCTTTGTGCTGCGCGGTGGTGTGCCGGTGTTTGTCGACATCCGCCGCGATACGCTGAACCTTGACGAGACCTTGATCGAGGCGGCGATCACGGGAAAAACGAAGGCCATCGTGCCGGTGCATTACGCCGGTGTGTCCTGCGAAATGGACGCCATCATGGCCATCGCGCGCCGCCACAAACTGCTGGTGGTGGAGGATGCCGCGCAGGCGGTGCTGTCGGAATACCGGGGCCGCAGGCCCGGAGCCATCGGCGACCTGGGCTGCCTGTCTTTCCACGAAACCAAGAACGTGATCAGCGGCGAAGGCGGCGCGTTGCTGATCAACAATCCCGCGCTGGTCGAGCGTGCCGAAATCATCCGCGAGAAGGGCACCAACCGTTCCAAGTTTTTTCGCGGCGAAGTCGACAAGTACACCTGGGTCGACATCGGCTCTTCCTTCCTGCCCAGCGAACTGATTGGCGCTTTCCTGTGGGCCCAGCTGGAACATGCCGGAGCGATCATCGAACGGCGGCGGCAGGTCTGTGCGATCTATCGCGCAGCGCTGCAGGATCTGGCCGTTGAAGGCCTGCTCAGCCTGCCGCAGGTTGAACCCGAAGGTGTGGCCGGCAACGGCCACATGTTCTACCTGTTCACCCGCACCGC
>JAIENU010000107.1 GCA_019751125.1 Burkholderiales bacterium
TTGTTGTTGACCCACACCGTGGTCTGGCCATCGGCGCGTCGCACGATACCCTCGTAAGTGATGATTTCGGGTGGTGGTTCATCCTTGGCCTGGCTGGCGACTACTTTTTTCAGGCGCAGCAGATCCAGCTGTTCGCGTTGTTCCGGCGTGAAAAACAGCCGGCCCACGACAGGCGTCTGTGCGGGGGTGGCTGGTGCCGGCTTTGGTGCCTGTGCGTATGCCGTGAACGCGGCGCAGAACAACATCAGCAGCGGCAGGCGAGAGGCGGCATTCATCGCTTGACTCCTGCGGCAGGACCAGGTTTCGCCGTGATCCAGGCCAGGTCACATTTCGCATTGAGATAAGCCTGGTTGCGGAGCGTTTCGGATTTGTCGGTTCGAGTCAATACGCATTTGCGCACCTGGAACAGGCCAACCCGCTGGTTGCGCAGGGTCTCAAAAAAGCGACCGAGATCACCTTCATGCAGCAGGCTCATGTCGAGCTCCATGCCCGACTCCATCAGGCTGATTGCCCCGGGATCGAGTTCACTGGCGTAAGGATAGCTGTGCTGGGTGCCGATCTGGTAGCTGATGCCGAACAGCCCGGCCGCAGTGTTGGCGTTGCGCAGGGCGTCAAGCCAGTTGATCCGCTGCTCTTCTCCGGCAAAACCGATTTTTTCCAGTTCGCGGTAGCGGTCCACATATTTGACGATGGTGTCCTTCTCGTCACCGGACTGGCGCATCCTGGTTTGCGCACTCTGCAAATCATTCTTCTGGCGCTCCAGGGCGGCCTTCGCCTGAACCGCAAGGATGTGGGTGTACCAGCCCGCGCCGGCAACCATGGCGATAACTGCGGCGAGGATGATCAGCGGCGTGCGCAGAACCTTGAGGTCTTCGTTGTTCAAGCGGCGGCCCCCTTCATCACCACGATCAGCTTGAACTCGGTGCTGCCGCCCTGTGCTGGTACGTCGGAAGTGCTGCCGGAGATTGCCAGCCCCGGGCTGACATTCAGCGGCAACTGGACCACGCGGACTTCCTCGACCGAGGGATCGCCACGCAGGCGTTCGGCCAGGGCATTGATGCGGTTGATTGCGTTGCGGTAGTCGCCGCGGAAATTGCGGATTTCGCCGGAGAGCAGGCCACTCTGCTTGCGGCTGCCACCCGCGCCGGGGACCGGTGGCGGGGGCGGCGGCGGAGGTGCTGCACCGCCCGCCTGGGGTTGATAGTTGCCGCGGTCGGGGCCGGCGATTTCGTTCGGCGAGTGTTGCCACAACACTTCGACCACCGCCAGGTCCGCATCGGGTCCCAGCGCGCGCGACAGCGATGCCAGAAATGCCAGCGGGGTCTTGTCAGAAGCGCGCAGCTTTTCGGCGAGTTCGGTGGTGCGGCGCAGATTTTCAGCAGAGGTAGGTGCGGAAGGAAACTGACGGGTCGCCGCCTCGTATTCGGCGTTGACCCTGGCGGTCTGGCGCACCACGTCGTCGCGTTCGCCGTTGAGGGTGAATTGCTGGCTCAGGTTGAAGCCACTCCAGCACAGGCCGGCGATGCCGGCGGCGATGCTGGCGGCATACAGGTTCTGCTTGATGCGCAGACGGCGGTAGCCCAGGGTGATGTCGGGTTTCGCCAGGTTGGACGACGGCATGCGGTCGGCCAGCAGCTGCAGGTAAGCAATCTCTGGGTCTGCCGCGATGTTGCCCGCATCCAGCTTGATTTTTTCGGCAATAACTTCGCCGTTGATGAGTTCGCAGGCTACGCCCGGGATGTCGGTGGCGACCTGCTGTTTGACTGTGCTGAGCTGGCCGTTGAGATC
>JAIENU010000070.1 GCA_019751125.1 Burkholderiales bacterium
AGGTAGCGGCTGTAGTCCGCGGCGCGGCTGATGTGCAGCTTCGGATCGGTGTTGCTGGGGGTCACGGTTGTGCGGTTTTTGGCAGTGATGAACCCGGCCTCGTTTCAGGCGTCTGTACAAGTAGCGGCTGGGGCTTAAATTGCCGCTTTCATGGGTGACACCTGCTAGAATGGCCAGGCTGGTCAGAGTTGTTCTAAGTCATTGTTTCAGTTTTATTTTATTATTTTTTGAACCCGCGCATGAGCGTTGACGAAGTCCGTCGCCGGCTGCAGAACAGCACCCTGCTGATCTATCGCGTGCTGACCTGGCTGGTGCTCGGATGCGGCCTGCTGTTTGCCGCGGTGATTCTCCTGCTGCGCTACTGGATTCTGCCCGACATCGGCGAGCACCGTGAGGCTATTGCACGGGCGCTGAGCCGCGGTGCTGCGCAGAACATCAGCATTGGTGGCATCAGCGCCAACTGGGACGGCCTGCGGCCCCAGCTGGCCCTGTCCAAGGTGGTGGTGCATGACACCCAGGGCCGCACGGCACTGGAATTGCCGCGCATTGATGCCACGCTGTCCTGGCGCTCGGCCCTGCTGCTGCAGGTCAACTTCCACTCACTGGACATCCACCGTCCCCATCTGCAGGTGCGCCGCGACAGTGGCGGCCGGATCACCGTGGGGGGAGTGGCTGTCGACGGCGCGCCGCAGGGCGAGGGCGGCTTTTCTGAGTGGCTGTTGAGTCAGCGCGACATCGAAATCTTCGACGCGGCGCTGGACTGGCACGACGAGATGCGGGCGGCACCGGTGCTTGAGCTGCGCAAGGTGCAGCTGCGCATCGTCAACAGCGGTGAACGCCATCGTTTTGCCTTGAGCGCGCAGCCGCCGGCTGCACTGGCTTCACCCCTCGATGTGCGCGCCGACCTGCGCGGCGGTGACTGGACTGCACTCATCGGGCGCATGACCGGACAGTGGTATGTGCATGTTGCCGAGATCGATATCGCGGCGTGGCGGCAATGGGTCGACTTTCCGGTGCAGATGAGCCAGGGCAGCGGCGCACTGCGTGCCTGGATCACGGTTGCCGATGGTGCCATGCAGGCGGCCACCGCCGACGCCGAGTTGCGTGGCGTACGGGCCAGGCTGGCGACCAACCTGCCCGAACTCGACCTGCAGCAGATGGGCGGGCGCCTCGGCTGGAAGCGGGTTTCAGGCGGTTTCGAACTCAATGCGCGCCGGCTGGGTTTCGTCGCCGGTGACCGGCTGGCGCTGCCGCCGGCCGACATCAGCCTGCGCCTCTCGGGGCGCGACGGCGATTACACCCGAGGCGAACTGCAGGCTACCGCGCTTGATCTTGCGCCGCTGGTGGCACTGGCCGACCGCTTGCCGCTGCATGCCGAATTCCGCCGCGCGCTCGAGGCTTATTCTCCCAGCGGCGGTGTCTATGACCTGACGGCGAAATGGGACGGCTTGTGGCCGGACCTGAAGACCTATGCATTACGCGGCCGCTTTCACGAGCTGGCAATGCGTCGCCACGGCAAGTTGCCGGGCTTCGCCGGTTTCAGCGGCAACATCGACGGCAACGAGCGTGGCGGCAACCTGAACGTGACCAGCCAGAAGGCGGTCCTTGACCTGCCGGCGGTATTTCGCGAGCGCCTGCAGTTCGATTCGCTGACCGGCCAGCTGGGCTGGACACGCCAGAGTGATGGACACGAGCTGCGCTTCAGCAATTTCGCCTATGCCAACAGTGATCTTGCCGGCACGCTGTTCGGCAGTTTCCGCACGGTTGCCGATGGTCCCGGAGTGGCCGA
>JAIENU010000232.1 GCA_019751125.1 Burkholderiales bacterium
CGCATTGATTGCCGGCGCAGCTGTGGTGATCGGCACCGACACCGGCCTCACCCACCTCGCCGGCGCGCTGGGCGTGCCCACCGTTGGCCTTTACTGCGCCACCGATCCCGCCGCGACGGGACTGTTCGGCTGTGCTCGCGCGGCGAACCTGGGCGGCATCGGCAAACCGCCGGAACCGGCTCAGGTGCTGGCGGCGCTGGAGAGTTTGCGATGAGCCTGCCGCGCCTGTTCTACACGCTGCTGCTGGTGCTGGCGCTGCCCTGGCTGCTGCTGCGCCTCGTGTGGCGGGCGCGGCGCCAGCCTGCCTATCTCGATCATGTCGCAGAGCGTTTTGGTTTTTACCGCCAGCCCGCGAGTGTTTCCTTTTTGTGGATTCATGCGGTGTCGGTTGGTGAAACCCGCGCCGCTGAGCCGCTGGTGCGCGCATTGATCGCACGTTATCCGCAGCAGCGCATTCTGCTGACACATATGACGCCGACCGGGCGCGAGACCGGTGCCGCTTTGTTCGGCGACACCGTTGACCAGTGCTACCTGCCCTATGACTATCCCGGCGCGGTATCGCGTTTCCTCAGGCATTTCCGGCCGCGCGCCGGCCTGCTGATGGAAACCGAGCTGTGGCCCAATCTGGTCGCCGCCGCCGGAGAATGCGCAGTGCCGCTGTATCTGCTCAATGCGCGGCTGTCCGAACGTTCGGCGCGCGGTTATCGCCGCTCCGGCGCACTGGCGCGCGACGCGCTGCGCGGCCTGCGTGCGATTGCCGCGCAGAGTGCTGCCGACGCGCAGCGCCTGCAGGTGCTCGGTGCGCAACGGGTCGTGGTCACCGGCAACCTCAAGTTCGATGTGGAGCCGCCGCAGGACGAACTGGCGAGGGGGGCGGCATGGCGTGAATCGACGGGTGGGCGGCCGGTGCTGCTCGCGGCAAGCACGCGGGAAGGTGAAGAGGTGTTGCTGCTCGATGCCTGGTCGGCCATCGACCATGGTGATGTGCTGCTGGTGATCGTGCCGCGGCACCCGCAGCGTTTTGACGAGGTCGCGACATTGATCGCAGCGCGCGGGTTGCAGCTACAACGGCGCAGTCGCGGCTTGCAAGTAGAAGCCGCGACCGAAGTGTTGCTCGGTGACAGCCTTGGCGAAATGTATTTTTACTACGCCGCCTGCGATGTCGCGTTGCTGGGCGGCAGCTTTCTGCCTTTCGGCGCGCAGAATCTGATCGAACCCTGCGCCCTGGGCAAGGCCGTGATCATCGGTCCTTCGGTATTCAATTTCAGTGAAGCTGCGGCTGCGGCCATAGCGGCGGGTGCAGCAGTATCCGCGCCGGATATCGCGCGAGGCCTGGATCAGGCGCTGCAACTGCTGAGGGATCCGCAGCGCCTGCGGATCATCGGGGATGCGGGGAAGGGATTTGCCGCGGCCCATCGCGGTGCCGTGCACCGGATGCTGGAGTTGATCGCCAGTGACGATCTAAGCCATTGATTTTAAACGATTTATTTGCAGCGTTATTTTTCGAGTGAGCGGTTGATTTGCTGGATGTCCGCTTCATCGAGTTCACCTGCCGCCGAAAACAGCCGCAGCAGCGACAGGATGTAGTTGTTGCGCGCCTGGGCAAGATCACGGCGCGCGCTGAACAACTGCTGCTGCGCATTCAACACATCCACCTGGGTGCGCACACCCACCTGCTGGCCGAGCAGTGTCGAATCCAGCGAGCTCTGGCTTGAAACCAGCGCCGCTTCCAGCGCGCGCACCTGGGCCACGCTGCTGGTCACGCCGAGATAACCCTGGCGCGCGGCCAGTTCGGCGCTGCGTCTTGCGTTGTCGAGGTCCTGCCGGGCTTTTTCCTCGTTGGCGAGGGCCTC
>JAIENU010000054.1 GCA_019751125.1 Burkholderiales bacterium
GATCTGCGCCTTCTCGCCCGGCAGCTTGTCCATGTCCGGTGACAGGTTGCCCTTGGCATATTCGCTCACCACCTCAACCACGCTGCTGTTGAGCTTGATATAGGACGCCGCCAGCTCGTTGACCTGTTCGGCGATTTGCCCGAAGGTCCCCGGGAACTGATGCGCAGTGATGCGCTTGCTGGTTTGACCGGCGTTATGCAGCTTGAGCATTTCCGCCTGGGCGGCCTCGAAGCCCTTCAGGGCCTGCACCATGACCCGCATCGCGTCGATGAGCCGGCCAACCTCGTCCGACGGCGAGTGGGTGATATTGATGTCCAGGTTGCCGCGGGATACGGATTCGGCAATGCGCGTCGCGCGCTCCAGCGAGCGAACCAGGGCGCGCGCCATCAGGAAGCCCAGGATGACGGCAAAAACCATGCCCAGCAGTATCACCATGACGGATTCATTGCGCAGCAAGTCAGCGCGCGCACCCGAGTCCTCGTATTCCTTCTTCGACAGGTCAACCTGCAGCCTGGTGAGTTTTTCGATGCCGGCTTCCACCGGTTCATACAACGGCTGCAGTTTCTCGGCGGCGATGCGGCGTGCCGTCTCGAGGCTGCCGGACTGCAATGCAGCAACGGTAGGCATCAGACCTTCCTGTATAAACTGCGCGCGGTCTTGCGCAAACTGATCGACGAGGGCTTTCTCGTCCTTGGAAAAGTCCCTGGAAACAAACGCTTCCCATGTCCTGGATATCTGCGCGGTGTTTGCATGGACGCGGGCGATGCTGCTCGTGATCTGCTCGGGCTGCGCCGCGACCAGTGAATCGGCAATCAACAAGCGGTTTTGCATCAGGCGCTGGCTGATCTCGGCGATCTGGGTGGCCGGGACCGTGCGGTCCTCGTAAACGTTGCGCAGGCTTTCCTGCACCTGCATCTGCGCGTAAAGGCCCAGCGCGCCGGTGCCGCCCAGCATCAGCGACATGAATGCAATCAGACCGATAATCCGCGACCTGAAGCTCATGCCGGTCAGCGCACGCCAGGCGCCGGCAAGCCTGCCGGCCTTCACCACCGCGCCGCCGATGATTGCGACGTTGTTGGCGAAGCCCTCACGCATGCGCTTGTAAAGCTGCTCGGCTGCATCCACATCCGCGCGGTTCGGCGCGAACCTGACCGACAGATAACCCGTGATCACGCCGTTTTCGAGCACCGGCGACACTTCGGCACGGACCCAGTAAAAGTCGCCATTTTTGCAGCGGTTCTTGACCATGCCGCTCCACGGACGGCCGCTTTTCAGGGTGTTCCACAAGTCCTCAAATGCGGCCGGAGGCATATCCGGGTGGCGCACGATGTTGTGCGCCTTGCCCATCACGTCCTCTTCCGTAAATCCGGAAACGTCAAGGAAAGTCTGGTTGATGAAGGTGATCCGGCCCTTGAGATCCGTCTTGGAGACGATGGTCTCGCCTTCATTCAGAAAGGCCTCATTGCTGGTAACGGGTGTATTGATGCGCATAAAGCCTCCTGCAAATCTGTTGTCCGATGAAATTGCCCGGGTTGCGATCGGTTACCGATCAACGCATGAACAGCCCGATGACCGGCGAATGATTCATGCCGGTTTAAAATTCCTGCCAGTCGCCGTCGCCGCCGGCGACTTTTTTCGCCCTGACCGCACCGGCGGCCGGTCCGGCTTTCGCCGGACGCGCCTCCGCCGCTGCCCGGGCAACCCTCGCCACGGGCTTGGCCGGAATACGCGACACGTTGGCGGCCCGATTCGGCCCGCGGCGTTCGGTCTGTGCAACGCCGGACAGCGTGAACTGGGACACGGCCTGAAGCAGGTTGCCCGCCTGCTCCTGCATCGATTCCGCTGCTGCCGCAGCCTCCTCGACCAGTGCCGCGTTCTGCTGCGTCACCTCGTCCAT
>JAIENU010000048.1 GCA_019751125.1 Burkholderiales bacterium
TCGGCGATGTTCGGATGCGCCTGTACCGCCTCCTCGATCTCGCGGGTGCCGATGCGATGGCCGGCCACGTTGATCACGTCGTCGGTGCGGCCAAGGATGAAGGTATAACCTTCGCCATCACGCACGCCCCAGTCGAACGTGGAGTACAGCTGCAGCTTCGGGAAGGTACGGAAATAGGTGCTGACAAAGCGCTCGTCATCCCCCCACACCGTGCTCATGCAACCCGGCGGCAGCGGCGGCGCAATGGTCAGCACACCCTTCTCGTTGGCAGCGGCTTCGCTGGCATCGGCTTCACGCAGCAGCTTCAGGTCATAACCGTACACCGGAAAACCCGGACTGCCGTATTTGACTTTCGCCGCTTCGATACCCGGTGCCAGCGACAGAATCGGCCAGCCGGTCTCGGTCTGCCAGTAATGGTCGATCACCGGCTTGTTGATCGCCTCGTGCAGCCAGCGGTGCGTCGGTTCATCGAGCGGCTCACCGGCAAGGAAGAGATGGCGAAGTGAGGAGAGATCGTATTTTTTCAGGTACGCCGGATCCTGTTTTTTCAGCACCCGCGCCGCGGTCGGCGAGGAAAACATCACGGTAACCTTCTGCTCCTGCACGATCTTCCACCAGATGCCGGCATCGGGCCGGATCGGCAGACCTTCATAGAGTATCGTCGTCATGCCGTGAATCAGCGGGCCGTAGACGATGTACGAATGACCGACCACCCAGCCCACGTCCGAGGTGGTAAACATGGTCTCGCCGGGATTGCCGGCATACAGATGCTGCATCGAGCTGGCCAGCGCCACCGCATAACCACCGGTGTCGCGCTGCACGCCCTTGGGTTTGCCGGTGGTGCCCGAGGTGTAGAGGATGTACGAAGGCTCGCTGGATTCCAGCCACACCACCGGTACCTGCGCGCCGGCGTGTTTTTGCGCCTCGCTGGCGTAATCAACATCGCGGCCGGCGACACGCTGCATCGCGGTGTCGATACCACGGTCAACGATCAGCACCTTCTGCGGCGGATGCTGTGCCAGGCGCAGTGCCTCGTCGACCAGCGGCTTGTAGTGGATGGCCTTGCCGCCGCGCAGGCCGGCATCGGCGGTGACGATCAGCTTCGGTTTGGCATCGTCGATGCGCGAAGCGCAACTCGCCGCGGCAAAACCGCCGAACACCACAGAATGAACGGCACCGAGCCGCGCACAGGCCAGCATCGCAAACACCGCCTCCGGGATCATCGGCATGTAGAGCAGCACACGGTCGCCGCGGACTACACCCTGGGCCGCGATCACCGCGGCCATCACATTCACCTCGCGATGCAGCTCGCGGTAGCTGTAGCTGCGTTGCGAGTCCGTTTCACTGGAGATATAGACCAGCGCCGGCTGGTCGCCGCGCTCGGCGAGATGGCGGTCGATGGCGTTGAAACACAGGTTGGTTTCGCCGCCGACAAACCATTTTGCAAATGGCGGCCGGCTGAAATCGAGCACGCGCTGAAAAGGCCGCTGCCAGTGGATGCGGCGGGCCTCTTCCGCCCAGAAAGCTTCGCGCTCCTCGATCGAACGGCGATGAAAATCGGCGTATGCGCCCATGTCCCCCTCCTCAGGTCGACGGGGCGGCGCTTTTATCGGATTGTTTGAATGACCGCGCCGTCCACAGGGACATTATCCCCTGCCGGTGCTTACGGAATCCTGACCACGGCGCGGCCGCGGATCTCGCCCTTGAGCATGCGTTCGAAATAAGCCGGCAGCTCATCCAGGCCGATGGTGTGCGCGATCGCCGCGAGGTGGCGCGGCTTCAGATCGCTGGCGAGCCGGCCCCAGACGCGGCGGCGCAGCGCCATCGGCGTCGCCACCGAATCGACGCCGATCAGGCGCACGCCGCGCAGGATGAAGGGCAGCACATTGGTCTTCAGTTCAATGCC
>JAIENU010000082.1 GCA_019751125.1 Burkholderiales bacterium
CCGCACTGCGAAGTGCCCCCGCCGCGCGGCAGCACCGGGATGCCGGCCTCGATGGCGATCTGCATCGCGGCCAGCGCATCGTTGTCATCACGCGGCACCACCACGCCGACCGGCTCGATCTGGTAGATCGAGGCATCGGTGGCATAACGGCCGCGCGAAGCGGCATCGAACAATACAGCACCACGCACTTCGCGGCGCAGCTTGCGCGCCAATGCGCTGCGGTCGGGCGAGGTGCGCGCGAAATGTACGGGTTGTGCAGGGGCGCTCATCGTGCGCCCTCCGCCACGGCGCCACTGCCGAGCGCCTCCATCACCAGCGCCAGCTTGTTGGCAAGGTGGTCGCGCAGCAGCGCCTGCAGTTTTGTGCCATCGCGCCGGGTTAGCGCATCAAGCATGTCCTCATGCTCCTTCACCGCCTTGTCCCAGCGTTCACGCGACAGGTTGGCCATGTAGCGCGCGCGTTTGACGTGGGCATTGAGGCCGCGCCAGGTCTGCACCAGCGTGGCGTTGCCGGCGCAGTCGAGGATGCTCTGGTGGATCAGCTGGTTGTAGCGGAAGTACTGCGCCAGTTCGCCGCGGGCGTGGTGGGCGAGCATGTGATAGTGCAATGCGCGGATGTCGGCAATGTCGGCTTCGCTGGCATTGCGGCAGGCCTGTTCGCCGGCGAGTGCTTCGAGTGCACCGAGCACGACGAAGACCTCGCGCATTTTTTCCGGTTTCAGCGGCGCCACCACCGCACCGCGGTTGGGCACCAGCTCGACCAGGCCTTCGGACGCGAGAAACTTGATCGCCTCGCGCAGGGGCGTGCGTGAAGTGCCGAGCCGTTCGGCAAGCACGCGCTCGTTCAGCTTGGCCTCAGGCAGCAGCTCACCCGTGACGATCAGGTCGCGCAGATGGTCGATGACCTCTTCATGCAGCAGCCGGTGTTCGGCCAGCGAAGTCACATTGGAGGCGATTGGGGACGGGGTCGTATGTGCCGGGATAGTCATGGTTACATTCTACAGCTTGTTTTGTATGCATAATACCGATGTCTGTCATTTCGGGCAATTACTAAATATAATAATAAAAACAATTAGTTATTATTATTTTCACGTGAAACATTCACCTGATTATCCAAAAATGTGCATTTTGCATACAAAAATGGGTTGCTATGGTCGGGGCCCTGGGATTACCATGCCGGCTCAACCTGCCCTGGGAGCATTGCCATGACCTACACCGCCGGCCGCCATTTCCTGCAGATTCCCGGACCGAGCACCGTGCCCGAGCGCGTGATGCGCGCCATCGACATGCCGGTGATCGACCACCGCGGCCCTGAATTCGCCCAGCTCGGCAAGGATGTGCTCGCCGGCATGAAGCGCGTGTTCAAAACCCAGGCTGACGTGATCATTTATCCGGCTTCCGGCACCGGTGCCTGGGAAGCCGCGCTGGTCAACACGTTGTCACCCGGTGACACCGTGCTGATGTATGAAAGCGGCCAGTTCGCGACGCTGTGGAAAAACCTCGCGCTGCGCCTGGGCCTGAAACCCGAGTTCATCAGCGGTGACTGGCGCCACGGCGCTGACCCGGCGGCGATCGAAGCGCGCCTTGCCGAGGACAAGGGCCACACCATCAAGGCGGTGTGCGTGGTGCACAACGAAACCTCAACCGGCGCCACCTCGCGCATCGGCGAAGTGCGCAAGGCGATCGACCGCGCGAAACATCCCGCGCTGTTCATGGTCGACACCATCTCCGGACTCGGCTCGGTCGACTACCGCCATGACGAATGGGGCGTTGATGTCACCGTCGCCGGTTCGCAGAAAGGCCTGATGCTGCCGCCAGGCCTGTCATTCAATGCAATTTCGGCAAAAGCGCTGGCCGCCAGCCAGCACGCGAAACTGCCGCGCTCGTACTGGTCCTGGGATGAAATGCTCGC
>JAIENU010000230.1 GCA_019751125.1 Burkholderiales bacterium
TCGATGGTGAACACCGACAGCCGGTGATAGAGGTCGGCGCGGAAGCGGTTGTGGCGCACTTCGCTGCGCAGGTCGCGGTTGGTGGCGGCGACGATGCGCGCGTTGGAAACGCGGCTCTGGGTCTCGCCAACACGCTGGTATTCGCCGTTCTCGAGCACCCGCAGCAGTTTGGCCTGCAGTTCCAGCGGCAGCTCGCCGATTTCGTCGAGAAACAGCGTCGAATCCACTGCATCCTCGAAATAACCGGCGCGCGCGGTGGTCGCCCCGGTGAAGGCGCCCTTGGCATAGCCGAACAGCGTCGGTTCGACCAGGGTCGGCGAGATTGCCGCGCAATTCAGCGCGAGAAAGGGTTTGCCGCTGCGCCGGCTCTGTTTGTGCAGGGCCTGTGCGACCAGTTCCTTGCCGCTGCCTGATTCACCCTCGATCAGCACCGGGAAGGGCGCATTGGCGAACTGGGCGAGCTGTTCGCGCAGTTTCAGCATCGGCGGGCTGCCGCCGAGCAGGCCGCTGCCGTCATCCGCGGCTTCGGCGGAGGTGACCTCGAGCGCCTGCTTGAGCAGCGCGAGCAGGCGCGCCGGCTCTGCCGGTTTGGACACGAAGTCGATGGCGCCCAGCGTGCGTGCATGGCGGGCATTGGCTTCGTCGTTCTGGCCGGAGAGCACGATGATCTTGATCGCCGGCGACATCGCCACCAGCTCGGTGATCAGCTCGAAACCTTCGTCGGGGCGGTGCGGCCGCGGCGGCAGTCCGAGGTCGACCAGGGCCAGCCGCGGCGGATTATCGCGCTGGCGCAGCAGCGCGCGTGCGTGTGCCCGCGAGTCGGCGGTGATCACGTCGAAGTCGCTGCCCAACACATAGCTCAGCGTGTCGGCGATCACCGGATCGTCGTCAACAATCAGCAGTTCCGGTTTTGCGGCTTCAGAGGCCACGATGGAGGTTGACCAAGGTATTCACTAAGTGGCTGAAATGATTCGGCATTGTGCCAGAACGCCGGTGCTGCGGTGTTCAGTCGCGGCTGATGCACTCGAGGTAGGCGTTTTCCAGCGAGCCGCCGCCGTAGGTGCCGACAAAGGCCTCGGGGGTGCCGGCGTAACGCAGCCGGCCGCGGTGGATCACCGCCATCCGCGTGCACATTTCACCGACATCGTGCAGTGCATGGCTGGTCATCATCAGGGTCTTGCCGCGCTGGTGGTGGGTTTTTAATTCGCGTTTGAGCAGGGCGCGTGCCTTGGGGTCGAGGCCGCTGGTCGGCTCGTCGAGGATGTAGAGGTCTTTTCCCGAGAGCAGGCAGCCGGCAAGGCCGAGCTTCTGGGTCATGCCCTTGGAATAGGCGCGCACCGGCTTGTCGAGCGCGTCGGCGGCGAGCTCCAGCGCGGCGAGCATGTCCAGCGCGCGTGCTTCGTCATAGGCCACGTGGTGCAGCTCGCAGCTGTAGCGCAGGAAATCACGGCCGAGGAAATAGTACGGCGGGATAAAACGCTCGGGCAGGAAGGCGATGCGCGAACGCGACCCAGTTTCGCGGTGATTGACGCCGAAAATCGCGATTTCACCGGCATCTGCGGCGCAGAAATCGAGTACACACTTGATCAGAGTGGTCTTGCCGGCGCCGTTCTCGCCGACCAGGCCGAAGAATTCGCCGGGGGCGATGTCGAGGCTCAGATCACCGACCGCTTTTGCGGTGCCGTAGGATTTGGCGAGACTGGAAATGCGCAATGCGGGGGGCGACATGCGGCGTAACTTAGCCGAAACCCCTGTCAGGGTAAACACTGTGCCGCGACCGGCCGCGCGTTTTTCATTCTGCCGGGGGTTCTCAAACTCCGCTAAAATCCGCGCTTTGCATCAGGCAAGCGAGCGCCCCTGTGGCGGCATCCCCACTCATCGAAATCAAGGACGTCAACTTTGCCTATGGCAAGCGTCCGATCCTGACCGGCATCAACATGAGCATC
>JAIENU010000177.1 GCA_019751125.1 Burkholderiales bacterium
TCCTTCGCGCCGAGCTGGTTCAGCGGTGTATCCACGGTGTTGATGTGCTGGTGCATGTCCTCGGCCTGGGAATCGATGTAGAGCAGGCCGGTGATGACTTCACCGCGCGCGGCGTGTTCCTGCAGGTAGTTCATCACCTTGATGCGGTCGGTTGCATCGTAGTCTTCGGCGAGTTTTTTCAGGCGCAGCGCCGAGCCATCGTGCTGGTAGACGGTGACCGATTCACCTGGTGCGTAGTCGGCGGTAATTTCCTCGCGGCCTTCGATGAAGTCGAGGCGGTTCACCGCTTCGTTGTGCTGGCGCACGTATTCATAGGACTTGGTCGAGCCGGCGTGGTTGTTGAAAGCCACGCAGGGCGAAACCACGTCGATGAAGGCCGAGCCCTTGTGCTCGATCGCGCCCTTGATCAGCGGCACCAGCTGTTTCTTGTCGCCGGAGAAGCTGCGCGCGACATAGGTCGCGCCGAGCAGCAGCGCCATGCCGATCAGGTCCAGCGGCTCATCGGAATTGACCACGCCGCGCTTCGATTTCGAGCCCTTGTCGGCAGTGGCCGAGAACTGGCCCTTGGTCAGGCCGTAAACCCCGTTGTTCTCGACGATGTAGACCATGTTCACGCCGCGGCGCATGCAGTGCGCGAACTGGCCGATGCCGATCGAGGCCGAGTCGCCGTCGCCGGAGACACCGAGGTACAGCAGGTCGCGGTTGGCGAGGTTGGCACCGGTCAGCACCGACGGCATGCGGCCGTGCACGCTGTTGAAGCCGTGCGAGTTGCCGAGGAAGTAATCCGGGGTCTTCGACGAGCAGCCGATGCCCGACATCTTGGCAACGCGGTGCGGCTGGATATCGAGTTCCCAGCAGGCCTGGATGATCGAAGCCGAGATCGAGTCGTGGCCGCAGCCGGCGCACAGCGTGGAGATCTTGCCCTCGTAGTCGCGGCGTGTGTAGCCGGCCTGGTTTTTCGACAGCGAGGGGTGGTGGAGTTTCGGTTTGGCGAGATAGGTCATGGGGCCTCGATCAGGATGCTTTTTTCAGCGGCACGACGCTGTGCGCACCGATGTGGCTGGTGATCTGGTCAACGATGAAACGCGCGGTGATCGGCGTGCCGTCGTAGTGCAGGATGGAAATCAGCTGCGCCGGGTTGATCTTCGAGTCGTTGACCAGCAGCGTGCGCAGCTGTGCGTCGCGGTTCTGCTCGATGACGAAGGTGCCCGGATGCGCGGCGACGAATTCGTTGACCTGGTCGGCAAAGGGGAAGCCGCGCACGCGCAGCGCATTGACGTGGATGCCCTGCTCGGCAAGCACGTCCAGCGCCTCGAGCATCGCCGGGCTGGTCGAGCCGTAGAAGATGGCGCCGTAGCTGGCGGTCTTCGCCGAGGGATAGAGCACCGGCTGCGGCAGCAGCGTCTTCGCGGTTTCGAACTTGCGCATCAGCCGGGTCATGTTCTCGACATAGTCGGGGCCGGCCTCGGAATACATCGCGTAGCGGTTCTTGGTGGTGCCGCGGGTGAAATAGCCGCCGCGGGTCGGGTGGGTGCCGGGCAGCGTGCGGTAGGGAATGCCGTCGCCATCGACTTCCATGTAGCGGCCGAAGTCGGCGCCGGCTTCCAGCTTCTCATAGGTCATCAGCTTGCCGCGGTCGTATTCCTGGCCATCCTTCCAGCTGAAGGGACGGCACAGCCGCGTGTTCATGCCGATGTCGAGGTCGGTCATCACGAACACCGGGGTCTGCAGGCGCTCGGCGAGGTCGAAGGACTGGGCGGTCATTTCGAAACACTCGGTCGGGTCTTCCGGGAACAGCAGCGGGTGCTTGGTGTCGCCGTGCGAGGCATAGGCGCAGGCGAGCACGTCGGACTGCTGGGTGCGCGTCGGCATGCCGGTCGAGGGGCCGCCACGCTGCACGTCGATCAGCACCACCGGGATTTCGGCGAAGTAGGCCAGCCCGATGAATTCGGTCATCAGCGAGATGCCGGGGCCGGAGGTTGCGGTGAAGGAACGGGCGCCGTTCCAGCCGGCGCCGATGGCGATGCCGAT
>JAIENU010000095.1 GCA_019751125.1 Burkholderiales bacterium
CGGTAACCGGTTTCCATCGGATGCTGGATGGCGATGCGGATGGTGATGATCTCGCCCTGCTTCGCCTGTGCCGGCACCTGGATGCGCGCGAGCATTTTATTGAGTCCCGCCGGGATTCACCGCGTTGTCCTCCAGGCAGGCGAGTTCGGTGACGATGACCCGGGTGCCGCCCATCCACCAGCTGCCATCGGACAGTCCCGCCACCGCAATCACTTCCTGGATGTCGGCAAGCCGGATGCGGGTGGACAGCTCCGCGCGTGCGCACATGGGCCCAAGACTGTAGCTGGCGACGATGGGACGGGGATTACGTTCGGCGAGGATGGTGATGCGCTGCACACGCTCGCTAGCAGTCATCGGACTGTCGACCACCACGCGCAGCGGCACCGAATGGCCGTTGTCGGCCAGCGGCGGTGTATCAACCAGCACGCGACCTGCTGACGGCAGCGGCCCGCCGGTGATCTCGCGCAGCAAGGCCTGCCGCTGCGGATCGGCCTGCGCACGGGCCAGCAGCGGTGCCGCGGCCAGCGCAGTGCAGGCCAGCAGGAAATGTCGGCGCGGGATCATCAGCATCATTTCAAAGTCTGCAAAAAAGCTACGACGTCCTCGACCTGGGCCGCGTTCAATATCGGCCGGCCACGAAAAGCCGGGGCCACGCGATGTAATCCATCCACCTTGTAATAGGACGGCATCACGGTATCGGGATTGAGCCGCGACTGGTCGACCACTCGCAAGCGCAGTTGTGCGGCGCTCAGCCGCGCGCCAACGCCGCTGAGCGGCGGCGCGATGTCGCCCATGAAACGGGCGCCGGTTTCGGGTATGGCATGGCAGAGCAGGCAGTTGCCGTCACGGCTGGCGACGATGTCGCGGCCGCGCTGTGCATCAGCGCCACCTACAGCCAGCGGCGCATGGATGGCATCGCCGTCGATGCGGAATGCCGCCAGTGGCGGCTCGGCCGCGACAGCTTGCACTGCCGCGGCTCCGCACATCAGCACGACCAGGCCAAACCGCACGCGGGTCTCAGACCAGCGTCAGCCCCTGCTTGGACAGCGGCAGCGAACGCACAGGCTTGCCGGTCGCGGCGTGGATGGCGTTGAGAATGGCCGGCACCACCACGCAGATTGTCGGCTCGCCGACACCGCCCCAGAAATCACCAGTCACCGGAAGGATGACTTCGACCTTGGGCATTTCCTTGATCTTCATCACCTGGAAATTGTGGAAATTGGTTTCCACCACGCGCCCGGCATCGACCGAAATCTCGCTGAGCAGCGTGGTCATGCCATAGGCCACCGAGCCTTCGATCTGCGCGGCGACCTGGTCCGGGTTGACGTAGTTGCCGCAGTCCAGCGCGAACACCATGCGGTGCACCTTGACCTCGCCCTTGCCGCTGACCGAAACCTCGGCCACGGCCGCGGAGTAGCTGCCATAACCCATGAACTGGGCAATGCCGCGGAACACGCCTTTGGGCAGCGGCTTGCCCCAGCCGGCTTTTTCCGCCACGGCATTGAGCACGCCGAGGTGCTTGGGGCGCTCACCCATGATTTCGCGGCGGAACTCCAGCGGATCGCGGTTGGCGAGTTTCGCCACCTCGTCCATGAAGCATTCCATGAAAATGCCGTTCTGGTTGGTATTCACGCCGCGCCACGGACCCACCGGCAGGTGGGTGTTGCGCATCGCATACTCGGTGCGCAGGTTGGCGTGGGTGTAGCCGATCTGCGCATCACCTTCCAGGGTGTCCCACAAGCCCTGCAGCTGCCTGCGATCCTTGCCCTCCTTGATCGCGGCAGGATTAGCAAAGGCATTGATCGACTGCCCCGAAACGCGGATGTGCAGGCCGGCGAGTTTGCCCTGGGCATCAACACCGGCCGCCATGCGCGCCATCGCGATCGGCCGGTACAGGCCGTGTGCCTGGTCTTCCTCGCGGGTCCACAGCATTTTCACCGGCACGCCCGGGAACTCCTTGGCGATCGCCACACCCTGGCGCACCACGTCCTGGCTGCCGATGCGCCGGCCGAAGCCGCCGCCGAGATCCATTGCATAAACCTC
>JAIENU010000275.1 GCA_019751125.1 Burkholderiales bacterium
TGGAGCACGCCCTGCTGGAAATCGTTGACGATCGTGCACACCGAGCCGGCGAGCCAGGTCATGTCGTCCCACCAGTACACCTTGTGGCCCAGCGCAGCCAGCGCATCGCCGGTGGACTTGTCGATGCGCGACTCCAGATACAGTCTCCCCGGGAAGTAAGGATGCGGCTCGAATGAACCGGGATAGCTGTAGCTGGCGAAGCGCGGCGCCTCCACCGCATCCTGTACCGACATGCCGAAGACGTTGATGTTCAGGAAGACCTGGATCATCGCCTGGATCTGCACGTCGCCGCCCGGCGTGCCGAAGGGCATGTAGGCGCGGCCGCCCTTTAATGCCAGCGCCGGATTCGGTGTCAGCCGCGGGCGTTTGCCCGGTGCCACCGAAGACGGATGCGAAGGATCGGACCAGGACTGCGTGCCGCGGCCCGAACACACGATGCCGACGCCCGGAACAATCGGCGTCTTGTCGGAGCCGTCGGACGGTGTCGCCGAGAAGGCATTGCCGTGGCGGTCGATGACGCAGAGGTAGGAGGTATCACCCGGACCCGGCGCTTCATCAGCCTGCGGCACCGGCATGCAGATGTTTTCCAGCTCGGTCATGGTTTTGGGATCACCTGCCGGCGGCATGCCGGGCCAGGCACGGTCGCTGCTGATCAGCGAACGCCGCCAGCCGGCGTATTTGTCCGACAGCAGCCCGGTCAGCGGCACCTTGACGAATTTGGGATCGCCGAAATGCTGGTGGCGGTCGGCAAAGGCCAGCTTCAGCGCCTCGGTCACGACATGGATGTACTGCGGCGTGTTGTGGCCCATCGCCTTCAGGTCATAGCCCTTCAGGATGTTCAGCGCCATCGGCAACGCCGGGCCCTGTGACCAGGCGCCGCAGGCATGCAGTTCGATGTTGCCGAACTTCGATTTCACGGTCGGTTCGAAGTTGACCTTGAAATTGGCGAAGTCCTCATAACGCATCAGACCGCCCTGCCCTGTGACCCACTTCGACACCGCCTTCGCGATGTCTCCCTTGTAAAAGGCGTCGCGTGCGGCCTGCAGGCCTGCCTTGCGACCCTTGCGCTTCGCCGCGCGGCGCTCCTCGTCGGCCATGTATTTCAGCGTGCGGCCGAGATCAGCCTGCACAAACACCTTGCCCGGCACCGGCGGCTTGCCGCCGGGCATGAATACCTTCTTGCTCGAGGGCCAGCGTGAGTAATAGTCCGTGTTGCCGCCGATAAAATCCGCCATCAGCGGATACATCGGAAAGCCCTCGCTGGCAAAACGGATCGCCGCAGAGGCGACCTCGCCGAAACTCATGGTGCCGAAGTGCTGCAGCGCGGTGATCCACGCATCCGGCGCGGCCGGCACCACGCAGCGCTCGACACCGGGCGGAATCTTGCCGCCGTGTTTTTTCTGGAAATAGTCGGGAGTCACTGCTGCCGGCCACACACCGAGGCCGTCGATCGAACGCACCTTGCGGTCCTTCGCGGTATAGATGATCTGCGGCGCGACGCCGCCGATATTCACCTTCTCGGTCTGCAACACGCCGATGGCCAGCCCCGCGGCGACGCCGGCATCGATGGCATTGCCGCCGGCCTCAAGAATCTCGAAAGCCGCGTGTGCAGCCAGATAATGGCCTGCCGCAACAACGTGGCGGGTACCCATGATGGTCATGCGCTTCATCGACATGTGGACGCTCCTGCAGGGGGATGATTCGGTTGAGCTGGCGATTCTACCGCGCAGCCGCAACATGAGCCTGCACATCCCTGCCGGGCTTGGTAAACTCGCCGGAGAAGATTTGCCACAACAGTTTTTTATAACGCGTATTTCACGCAGACCCGGAGGAGAACCATGAAGCTGCAATTCCGCGTGGCCGCGCTCGGCACCGCCCTCACTGCCGCCGTTGTCACCACCCTGGCCACCACCATCGCGCCGGCACAGGCCCAGAACTATCCGGTCAAACCGATACGGATGATCATCCCCTTCGCCGCCGGCGGCAACACCGACATCATCGGCCGTATCTTCCTGCCGAAAATGGGTGAAATCCTCGGCCAGCAGATCATCATCGA
>JAIENU010000148.1 GCA_019751125.1 Burkholderiales bacterium
CCGACGGTGCCGACGCCGGGCGAACCGTAGTTGATCTGGCCGGGGCGCGCCTTGGCCAGGGTGACGAATTCCTTGACGTTTTTCGCCGGCAGGCTGGGGTGCAGGCAGATGCAGCTGGCGCTGCGTGCGATCAGCACGATCGGCGCCAGGTCACGCAGCGTGTCGTAGGGCATCTGGTTGCGCACGCTGGGGGAGATGGTCAGCGGCCCGGGGTTGCCGGCGAGCAGCGTATAGCCGTCGGCCGGACTTTTGACCACGGCCTCGGTGCCGGGCACGCCACCGGCGCCACCGCGGTTCTCGACCAGGAACTGCTGGCCCAGTGCGGGTGTGAGCTGCTGCGCTGCCCAGCGCGCCTGGTTGTCGGTGGGGCCGGCCGGCGCGAAGGGCACGATGATGCGCACCGGTTTCACAGGATAGTTCTGTGCATGCAGAACAGGCGCGATGGTGATCAGCGCCAGCGCGGCGAGGCGATACGGCTGCTTCATGGTGATTCCTCCTCCGGAGCGGTCAGGCTTCAGGATTTGGCGGGAATCACCGGCAGCAGCAGGTAGGAGGCCATCTTCCCGCCGGTATGCACCGTGTTCTCGCCGTTGGTGTTGTAGGCGGCAGGATAATGGGTATAGGGCGCGCTGCCTACACCGTCACGCGGCTGGATGTCGAGGCGGATGCGATGGCCCTTGCCGAAAACCATGCCGATCGGCCAGATCTCGATTTCACATTCCACCGGCACACCGGGTTCCAGCCACCAGCGTTCGTCGTGGGCGTGGTAGGGGCGATAGGGCAGTGACAGTTCCGGATCCAGCTTGCGGTGCGAGGCGCGCAGCCAGCCCTTGGCCACCGGCACCTGCTGGCCCTGCTGGCCGACTTCCCAGACATCCTTGCCGTCGGGTCCGATGTTGCGCAGGGTGACGAACATGTCCATGTCCTTGGTCGTGCTCGATACCCACAGCAGCAGCTTGGCCGGCCCGGTGATTTCGGTGTCGGTTTTGAAGGCCTCGGTGACGAAGGAGATGCCGGTGCGGTGCATTGCCCCGGCCTGCAGCATGGTCGAGGAGGCCGAGGCCACGCCGGCGTGGGAAACGCCGGTGGCGGAATAGCTGATCGCGCCGGTTTTTTTCGGGGCCTTGGCGGTGAGTACGCCCTCGCTGTCCATCGGGCCCGGTGCCGGCGTCTTGCGTTCGGCCTGCAGGTACAGCCTGGTCCATTTGGTGCGTTTCAGCGGCCACTCGTTCTCGAAGCGGAACTTGTAGTCGTTCATGCTGCCGCCGCCGGTGCGGATCATCAGCTTCACCGGGGGATCCTTCATGATTCCGGTATCGATGCCCTTCAGCCAGTAATCAAACCAGCGCAGCTGGTCGAGCCGGCCTTCCTCGGTATAGAAGGCGTGGTAATGGGTGCCGGTGTGGATGCGCAGCTTCTTGTGTTTTGAAGCGGCGCGGGTGAAGCCCTCCGTGTTGCCGCGCAGGTGCAGGTTGTGGCCGCTCCAGTTGCCTGCCGAAAGAAAGGGCACCTTGATCCTGCTCCAGTCCGCGCCGCGGTTGTCCCAGTAGCCGGTGTCGAGGCTGTGGCGCATGTAGTTGTAGAGGCGTTCGGTGCGGAAGGCGTCGGGGTTGTATTCCTGCGGGTCGCCGAGCAGGTGGTGCGCCATCTGTGTCGCGTACCAGGTGGCGAGGTAGTAGAGCTGGAAAATGCCGCCGTGGAACACCGCATCGCGGTAGGCATCGCCGTAACCTTCCCAGGGAATCATTGCCTTCAGCGACGGCGGCTCCAGGCCGGCAACGCGCCACTGCGTGGTGGCGTGGTAGGAAATGCCGGCGGTGCCGATGTTGCCGCTGCACCAGGGCTGCTTCGCCGACCATTCGATCGAGTCGTAGAAATCCAGCGTCTCCTGCCAGCCGCCGGGGTCGGACAGTCCCGGTGATTTGCCCGAGCCGCGGGTATCAACACGCACGCAGGCATAACCGCGCGGCACCCACCACAGCGGATTGACCGTTTCCCAGGTCATGTACGGATTGGCCTTTTCCTCGAGGTCGTGCGGCGGCACCCAGACTTTATCTTTCTGGTAGGC
>JAIENU010000149.1 GCA_019751125.1 Burkholderiales bacterium
CTGCCGGCGCAGAATTTCATCCCGCTGCCCGAAGGCCTGCCGTGGCGGCAGCAGCCCGCTGAAACCGGCGTGATCTGTGACGCCATCGCGACGCCGCTGAAGGTCACGCGCAAGGCGCGGGTGATGCCCACCGACAGTGTGGCGGTGATCGGCGCCGGCGGCGGCCTCGGTGTGCATATGCTGATGGTGTCGCGCTGGGCGCATGCCGCCAGGGTCATCGCCGTTGATACGCGAGCGTCCAAATTCGAGACCTGCCTCAAGTGCGGCGCCGATGCGGTGATCGATGCCGCTGGCGGTGGCGTATCTGATCAACTGCGGCAATTGACCGGCGGCAAGGGTGTGGATGTGGTGTTCGACTATGTCTGCAGCAAGGACAGCATCGAATCGGCAATCGGCGGCCTGAATTTTGGCGGCCGTCTGGTGCTGCTCGCCGGCAACAGCGCGCGATTTGATGCCGACGGGCCGGCGATCATGCGCAAGGAAATCGAGGTCATGGGCAGCCGCTATGCGACGCGGCAGGAAGTGATTGAATCGCTGGAGCTGGTGGCGCGCGGCGACCTCAAGCCGCTGGTCACCGAGAAAGTGCATTTCACCAGGGCCGAGGACATCCACCAGCGTCTTGAAAAAGGCGAGGTCACCGGCCGTGCGGCCTTGTTGATGGGCTGAGGGCGCCCACGATGTGCAATACGGGCGCCATCAAGGCCCGGCAATGACTACAATCCGCCGCTCGATGCCGCTCCGGTCCCGGTGCGGCGGCACTCCCGGAGACTTTGCATGAAAATCCTCATCGCGGCACTCGCCGCATTCACCCTGTCACCGGCACTGCTGCAGGCCCAGGGTTATCCCGACAAGCCACTGCGTGTTGTTGTGCCCTTTCCCGCGGGTGGCGCGGCCGATATCGTCGCGCGCCACTTCACCACCCGGCTGTCCGCCGCGCTGGGCCAGCAGATCGTCGTTGACAACCGTGGTGGCGCCGGCGGCGTGATCGGTGCCGAGAACATCGCGCGTGCCCCCACCGACGGTTACAACCTGCTGTTCGCTTCATCTAGCGTGCTGTCGATCAACCCGCACCTCGGTGCCAAGGCGTCGTATGACGTGCTGTCGAGCTTTACTCCGGTCATCAAGATCGGTGACGCGCCGAATGTGCTGACCGTACATCCCTCGGTGCCGGCGAAGACGGTGAAGGAACTGATCGCGGTGGCCAGGGCCAAGCCCGGCGTGCTGGCTTACGCCTCCAACGGCGCCGGCACGCTGAGCCACCTCACTGGTGAATTGTTCGTGCAGCGCGCCGGCGTGCAGATGCTGCATGTGCCGTACAAGGGAGCGGCGCCGGCCACCATTGATACCGTTGCCGGCAATGTGTCGGTATTGTTCGCGGCCTATCCCAGCGTCGGCGCGCAGGTACGTGCCGGGCGGCTGAAAGCACTGGCGGTGACCAGCGCGAAGCGCATCGCCATCGCGCCGGAGCTGCCGACGGTGGCCGAGGCCGCGCTGAAGGATTTTGAATCCAGCCAGTGGTGGGGGCTGTACGGTCCCAGCGGCCTGCCGGCCGCGATGGTCGAGCGCCTGAACAGCGCCGGCAACAAGGTGCTGGCCACCGACGACATCAAAAAGGCGCTTGCACTGGATGGCGCGGTGCCCTCGGGCGGCACGCCGGCAGCACTGGCGGCCTATCACAGGGCTGATTACGAGAAGTGGGGCAAGGTCATCAGCAAAGCCAACATCAAGGCCAATCCGTGAGCACGGTGCCTGCCACCCGGCATTTCGCCGAATTCACCGCCGGTGTAAACCACGCCGCGCTGCCCGCCACAGTGCGCGAGGCGCTGACGGTGTTCCTGCTCGATTACCTGCGCGTCGCTTCGCTGGGCCAGCGCATGCCGTGGAGCGCCTGGGCGGTCAACCTTGGCCGCGAACTCGGTGGTAACGACCAGTCGACGATCCTGTTTTCGGCCGACCGCAGCGACCCCGAGCGCGCGACCTTCATCAACAGCACCTATGCCGGCAGCATTGATGCCGACGATGTGCATGTCGGTTCGATGCTGCACCCGGGTTGCATCGTCATCTCGGC
>JAIENU010000078.1 GCA_019751125.1 Burkholderiales bacterium
TGAACAATGAACGAAAAAAAACCGGGCCGAGGCCCGGTTTTCTTGATGCTTGAAGCGAGGCTTAGGCGGCCTGGATGTTGCTGGCCTGCTGCTTGCCCTTGTTGCCGGCGGTGATGTCGAAAGTGACCTTTTGGCCTTCTTTCAGCGTCTTGAAGCCCGGCATGTTGATGCCCGAGAAGTGGGCGAAGAGGTCTTCGCCGCCGCCGTCCGGGGTGATGAAGCCAAAGCCTTTAGCGTCGTTGAACCATTTAACGGTACCAGTTGCCATGATCGTTACTTCCTTTTGAGGTTGGATTACATCGGCTTGCGCCGCATATCGTATTTAAATCTCACAGCCCCAAAAGTACGAACACCAGCCACTGCAACACCGGGAACCGCTGACTTTCAAGCACCAGAAACCAAACACGCGCCGCCGTTATACGGCCCCAGCCCCGCGCCGTCAAGCATAATGTGGACAGCTTTAAACAGGACTTTTGTTAAACCTAATTTATTTATTAAAAACAATGACTTAAATATTATTTCGCAGAAGCCTCGGGCGGCCGCGCTGCCTCCCCCAATATCACCGCAGCCACCTCCTGCCGCCGGGGCAGGCCGCCACGCGCCACCGTCACGCAGCGCAAACCGGCCCCGCGCAGCACCTCCAGCAGCGCCATTTGTTCGGCACCGGCATCCAGCAGCACCGCGACACGCGGCCGCAGGCCCTTGTCACACACCAGGAAATCGATGATCAGCCGCGACCACGCGCGCTGCCTGGCTTCACGCTCCAGCGGTGAAGCCGCGGCCCCCGCCACCAGCACACGGTCGGCGCTGACACCGGCAAACACATCATGCTCGGGCAGGCCGCTGACCAGCAGCCGGTAGAACAACGCATCGGCGGGTTCGAGCAGGCGTGGCCGCAATTCCACCAGCGCGGCTTTGCGCGGCTGTGCCTCGCCATCGGAGGCAGGTTTGCCAGCCTCACCGGCAACGGGCTTCGCCTCCACCACCTTCTGCCAGCGCAGCATCGACTCGCGCTCGCGGGCTGCATGTTTGCGGCGGTAGTTGAGCCACAGCACCGCACCGGCGACGAATGGTGCCAGCAGCAGCAGGTACCACAATGCAACCATGGCAGTACGAACTAACCCGCCGGCCGCACGCGATCACGGCCGCGCCGGCGATCCAGCCACCAGGCAAACACCGGCAGCACAAAAAAACCGCCAGGCATCACCACCAGCACCAGATAGGGACTCAGCCGTGTCAGCCGGCCGAAATGGTCACGCAGCTGCGCGCGGTCGTCCGGCGACCAGCGCTGGCCGTTGCGCTGCTTCATCAGGATCGGCATCAGGCCGCGGGTCTGCTGGATCTCCGACAGCAGGTGCTGCTTTTCACGCTGGGTGATGTCGCGCACATAGGTATAGACGCGGGTGGCGCGGAAACGCAGATTTTCCGGGGACGGCATGGCGGCAGAAAATTATCGAAAATTCGCAAAAAAGACAAAAACATGTCTCTGCCGAGACTGTCATGTTTTTGGAATAACCCGACCGTTCAGGAGACCGCCTGATAATAAAGGTTCTGCGGGTGGTTGGCTTGGGCAAAAAAGAACCAGCGTTCGGCCACCAGGCCACCGAACTGGATCAGCAGCGCCGCCAGCAGCCGACTGCTGCCGCCACCGTCGAGATAGGACGCCGCCAGCAGCGCCGGCACGACAAACGCGGTGGCGATGAACAGCCACTTCACCACACGCAGCGTGCCCGGACTGCGGCCGTGGAAGAACTCGCGGGTGTTGAAGGAGCCACCCATGAAGCCCTGCGCCTTCTGCACCACCCGGGGATGGTTGATGCCGATTGCCGTCTGCAGCGTCGACTTCGGCTTCAGCCGGTCGTTGCGCAGCAGCGCTGCGCCGCGGGTGAAAAATCCGGCGATGGTCAGGCCCAGCGCCCAGCCAGCGAGCATGTGAGCCTGTGCATCACCGCGCAACTCCGACAGCGCTGCGGCCAGCATCAGCCCCGAGGCCGAACCGAGCAGCGTGAAGTTGACCAGCGTCAGCGGCGTCGCCCACTCCTGCAGGAATTTGATGCAGGCGTAGATCATGCC
>JAIENU010000109.1 GCA_019751125.1 Burkholderiales bacterium
GCCGCCTTCAGCAGCGCCCGCGCCTTGTTCTGCGTTTCCTGCCATTCGGCCTCGGGCTGCGAATCGGCGACCACGCCGCCGCCAGCCTGCACATGCAGCCTGCCATCCTTGACCACCGCGGTGCGCAGCGCGATCGCGACATCCATGTTGCCGTGAAAATCGAGATAGCCGACGGCGCCGGCATAGATGCAGCGCTTCACCGGCTCCAGTTCATCGATGATCTCCATGGCGCGCACCTTGGGCGCGCCGGAAACGGTGCCGGCAGGGAAGGTGGCGCGCAGCACGTCGATTGCGGTGCAGCCCTTTTTCAGCCGCGCCTCGACATTCGACACGATATGCATGACATGGGAATAACGCTCGATCACCATCTGCTCGGTGACCTTGACGCTGCCGGTCTGTGCGACACGCCCCGCGTCATTGCGGCCAAGATCGACCAGCATGATGTGTTCGGCGCGCTCCTTGGGATCCGCCAGCAGCTCCTCGGCCAGCGCGGCATCCTCCGCCGCATTGGCGCCGCGGCGGCGGGTGCCGGCAATCGGACGCACAGTGACAGTATCGCCCTCGACGCGGGCAAGAATTTCCGGCGAGGCGCCGACGACATGGAAATCGCCGCAGTCGAAATAGAACATGTACGGCGATGGATTCAGCGTGCGCAATGCCCGGTACAGGGACAGCGGCGTGGCATGGAAAGGCTTGCTCATGCGCTGCGAAGGCACCACCTGCATGATGTCGCCGTCAAAAATGTACTGCTTCGCGCGCTCGACGGCGCGGTGGTAGGCCTCCTGGCCGAAGCCGGAAACAGCCGGCTCGGACCGTGTCGGCCCGCTGAGCGGAATCGCCACCGGCGCACGCAGCTTCTGCAGCAGTTCGGCCAGCCGGGCCTGTGCGGCATCCCAGGCGCCGGGTTTGCCGGGTTCGGCATACACCACCAGCGAGAGCTTGCCCGAAAGGTTGTCAACGATGGCAATTTCCTCGGACACCAGCAGCAGGATGTCCGGCGTGCCCAGTTCGTCGCGTTTCTGCGTCGCCGCCAGCCGTTTTTCGACATAGCGCACCGTGTCGTAACCGAAGTAGCCGACCAGCCCGCCGCAGAAACGCGGCAGCCGCGGATCGGTGGCAACCTTGAAACGCTTCAGGTAGTCCTCGACAAACACCAGGGGATCGTCAAACCGCTCCCGGCGCAGCTCGCGGTTGTTGCTGATCTCGATGCAGTCATGGCCGCGCACCTCGATGCGGGTGTTCGCGGCCAGGCCGATGAAGGAATAACGGCCATGGCGCTCGCCGCCGACCACCGACTCGAGCAGGTAGGTATGCGGCTGGTTGGCGAGCTTGAGATAGATCGACAGCGGGGTGTCGAGATCGGCGTAGGTCTCGAGCACCAGCGGCGCGCGGTTGTAACCCGCGGCAGCGAGGCGATTGAATTCGGATTCGGTCATGACTTGCTCCATAAAACGATACGGTGCGAAAGGCGAAACAGGTGCGGCTGGTGCTACGCAATCAGCTGCGCCAGCGCCAGGCTCCATTCGCTTCCATGCACGACATCGAGGGCAAGTTCATGTCAGGGATCAGATCTTCAGGTGATAAAACCGATTGCATCAGCAAAATCAGCCGGGATTCAATTGAATCAATTAAATCTTTTGAATCAATGGCATACAATCGGTCAGCGCGGCTACTATAGCATCAACGTCGAGGCTGTGCACATCGTGACCCTCGTTGTAGCCATAGGGCACACAAAACACCGGGCAACCGGCTGCCCGCGCCGCCTGCACATCATTGCCGGAATCCCCCACCATCAACATGCGTGCGGGCGCCACCCCGAAACGTTCGCAGGCGTGCAGCAATTGCAGCGGATCGGGCTTGCGGCGCGGCAGCGTGTCTCCGGAAACCGTCAGCTCGAAAAATGCCGCCAGTTCCATGCGCTCCAGCAGTGGCACCGAAAACGCCCCGGACTTGTTGGTGACACAGGCCAGCCTGAAACCGGCGGCGCGCATCTGCTCCAGGCCTTCGCGCACACCGGGATAAATCGTGGTGTAACGGCCGTTGACCGCGGCATAGGCGCGCTCGAACACCGGCAATGCCTGCGCCAGCACCTCTGGCGGCACATGGCCGTCGATATCGCGGGCCAG
>JAIENU010000088.1 GCA_019751125.1 Burkholderiales bacterium
GCCTGGATGCCGACCTGGGCCGACCAGCCGGCGTGCAGGCGCTTGGTCCACGCGCCTTCAGCGAGGTATTCAATGATGCCGCTCGCCATGCTGCCGGCGATGCCCAGCGCATCGACGGTCTGCTGCTTGTTGAGTTTCATCGTACGTGCCACGGCCAGTGTCGCTCCCATCGCGCCGAGCACCGCGGTGGGATGAAAACCCGATTTGTGGATCGCTTTCGGAATCACCATCGACAACCGGCACAGCGTTTCGACGCCGACCACAAAACCGGCCAGCACGTCGGGTCCGGCACAACCGAAACGTTCCGCCGCGGCCAGCACCGCCGGGCCGATCACCGTGCTCGAATGCACCGGACCGCCCTCGAAGGTGTCGTCAAAATCCTCGCCGTGTGTCGCAGTGCCGTTGATCAGCGCCGCGGCTTCCGCCGAAAACGTCTGCTGGTGGCCGATCGCCGTGCAGGGGCCGCCGGCATCGACTCCGGCAATCACTGCCTTCACATAATCGGTGTCACGTGCGGCGACGCAGAGGCCGACCACGTCGATCAGCAGTTCCTCCGCGCGCGCACGCACGGCGGCGGGAATCCTGTCAGCAGTCAGTGCAGCGGCCTGGTCGGCCAGGCGTTCGGCGATGGCAATCGCGGGCAGTGCTTCGGTCATCGGTATTCCAGTCTTTCGATCATGACAAAAAATAACGGGGCGCGGCAAAGCCTGCCCCGGGAATCGCACGCCGCGCGGAAGGCGGCGCGCAGCCTTGCAGGTTTAGCGCACCACCTTGGCGCCAGCTTCGTTGAGGATCTCGCGCATCTGCACGGTAAAACTGTCCATGAACTTCGCCAGGTCGGCCGAACGCTGGAAACCGTCCTCAAACTGCTGGTCTTCCAGGTATTTGCGCCAGGTCGGCGATTTCACCAGGCGGGCAAACAGGCCTTCGTAGTACGCCACCACGTCCGGCGCCACACCCGGGGGCATCAGCACGCCACGCACCTGCGGCACGTTGGGGATGTCGAAACCCGCTTCCTTGATCGTCGGCACGCCGGGGAATGCGGCCAGGCGCTTGTCGGCGACCTGCGCGATCACGCGCATGTTGCCGGCCTTGATGTGCTCGCCCGCTTCCTGCGGCTCGATCACCATCATGTTGACGTGGCCGCCGAGCAGCGCGGCAATACGCTCACCACCGCCGGGGAAGGAGATGTAGGCCCAGTTCGAGCCGGTTTCCTTCATCAGCAGCTGGCGCACCACGTTGTCGCGGCTGGTGGTTGAACCGCCTGACTGTTTCAGCGCACCAGGCTGTTTTTTCGCGGCATCGATGAAATCCTTCAGCGTCTTGAACGGCGCGTCGGCCTTCACCGCCACCACCGCCGGCTCGAGCACCAGGCGCACCACCGGGGTCATGTCCTTCACCGTGACCTTGGCTTCGGCGCGGGTCAGCGGATTGGTCAGCCAGTTGCCGGTGAAAATCGCGATGGCATGGGTGTCGCCCTTTTTCTCGACGACATAGGCCATCGCGCGCAGGCCGCCGCCGCCGTCACGGTTGTTCACCGTAAAGCGCACCGGCGCCAGGTTTTCCTTTTCGATGACCTGCGAAATGAAGCGCGCCAGCACGTCGGCGCCGCCGCCGGGGCCGGTGTGGACAATGATTTCAACCGGCTTGCTCGGCTTGAACTCGGCCAGCGCCGGGACGGCCATCGATGCCGCGGCAAGGGCCGCAGCGAGCAGTGTGTGACGCAGTTTCATGGTGTTTTCTCCTCGTTGAATGATTACAGGACGGCTTGATGGCGTTCAGCCGTTTTCTTCAAGCGCCTGGACCCGCCACGCATTGACGCGGCGGAACAGCGGCAGCAGCAGCAACAACACCGCCAGAATCAGCATGCCCGCCGAAATCGGCCGGGATACCAGTATCGACAAATCCCCCTGCGACATCATCAGCGACTGGCGCAGCGCGCGTTCCATCGCATCACCCAGCACCAGCCCCAGGATCAGCGGTGCCGAAGGGAAATGCAGGCGCTGCATCAGGTAGCCGAGCAGGCCGAAGGCGGCAAGCAGGCCGCAGTCGAACAGGCTGCCCGACACCGCATACACACCGACCAGCGAAATGCCGAAGATGATCGGATAGAGCACGAACTCGCGCAGTTTCAGGATCTGCGCGAACAACGGAATCAGCGGCAGGTTGAGCACCAGCAGCATCACGTTGCCGACATACATGCTCGCCACCAGGCCCCAGAACAGCTGCGGATTGTCCTGGATCATCA
>JAIENU010000216.1 GCA_019751125.1 Burkholderiales bacterium
GCGTCGATCAGATGGCTGGGTGTGGCCACCTGCGAGCGCGCCATGCGCTCCGGCAGATAGCTGCAGGGATAGGGCGCCGTGGCGTAGAACTGCAGGACTGACAGCGGGAAGTCGGAAAGGAAGCTCAACGCAGCGTGTCCACGTCAATTGAACAGGATCCGGCAAAAAGATCGTCATCGAAGCGCCAGGGCACTGACGACGGCTGCGGGTAGTTTACCAATTCCGCCAGTTGCCGCGAAAAAGCTGCGCGCGGGATTTCGCGGGCGCCAAAACGCGCCAGGTGGGCGGTGTTCATCTGGCAGTCGATCATGCCGAAGCCCCAGCGCCGCAACTGGTGGACGAGGTGGGCCAGCGCGATTTTCGAGGCGTCGGGTGCGCGGGTGAACATCGATTCACCGAAAAACGCTCGTCCGATCGCGACGCCATAGAGGCCGCCGGCCAGTTCTCCGCCGATCCAGGTTTCCACCGAATGGACGTGGCCCAGCGCATGCAGCCCGCGATATGCGGCCTGCATCTCCTCGGTAATCCAGGTGCCGCCGCCATCACCACGCGGCTGCGCGCAGCCGGCGATGACTGCGGCGAAGGCGATGTCCGCGCGTACTTCGTAATCGCGACGGCGCAGCCGTTTGGCCAGCGAGCGCGGCATCCGGAATTCTTCCGGTATCAGCACCATCCGCGGATCCGGGCTCCACCACAGCAGCGGCTGTCCGGCGCTGTACCAGGGAAAGATGCCGCGGCGGTAGGCGGCAAGCAGGCGCTCTGGCGACAGATCGCCGCCGGCGGCGAGCAGGCCGTTGGGTTCGTGCAAGGCACGTTCCGGAGGCGGAAATTCGATGCGGTCGTCGAGCCAGGGAATCACGAAGGCGATTCTAAGGCCTAAGCCATGCCCCTTTGATCTGCATCAAGCCCCAACCGGGGTGTCGTCGCTAGCATGCCTGCACTGACTAGGGCTTATCGACAAGGAGAGCGACATGAAAGGCAGAGCACGGATTCTGATGGCACTGGCCCTCGCACTGGCGGCGGGTGTGGCGCAGGCGGCACAGGGCGACTGGCTGGGCCGGGCGCGGGTAATCCACATTGCGCCTGATGCCAGTTCCTCGGCGCTGGGCCTCGATGCCAGCAACGAGACCACACTGGAACTCGACTTCACCTACTTCGTTACCAACAAGCTGGGCCTCGAACTGATCCTCGCCACCAGGCAGCATGACGTGACTTCCAACGGGGCGCGCATCGGCGAAGTCACACACCTGCCGCCGACGCTGACGCTGCAGTACCACTTTGCGCCGGACAGCCCGTCGTTCCGGCCCTATGTCGGTGCCGGGGTCAACTACACGCGCTTTTACGACATCAACCTGCTCAATGGCGCGGCCACCGTCGAAAAAAGCAGCTGGGGCGGCGCGCTGCAGCTTGGCGCCGATTTTCCGATCAACAAGACGTTTTTCATCAACGTTGACGTGAAAAAAATCTGGATTGACACCGACGTCAAGCTCACCGCAACCGGCGCCACCGCCGCGAATTTCAAGATCAATCCGGTGATCTTTGGTCTCGGTGTCGGCATGAAGTTCTGACGTGAAGGTCCATCAGGGACGATGATGGCGGCATCGCAGCAGGGTGCCGTGCTTGAACCCGCACCGGCCGATGCCGGTGCGGGTTGTTTTCATTGCGGTTTGCCGGTCGGCCCGCGACCCTATCCGGTCACCGTTGACGGCGTGGGCCGCCATACCTGCTGTGCCGGTTGCCAGGCAGTGGCGCAGACCATCGTCGATGGCGGGCTGTCGGCCTATTACCGCAATCGCAGCGCGATGGCGCCACCGGCGCAACAGGCCGATTTGCTGCCCGCCGGGCTGGAGATGTTCGATTTGCCCGAAGTGCAGCGCGGTTTTGTCAGTGATGCCGGTGAACACCGGCGCGAAGCCTCGCTGCTGATCGATGGCGTGACCTGCGCCGCCTGCATCTGGCTGATCGAGCAGCGGCTGGCACGCCTGCCTGGCGTACTCGAGGTGCTGGTCAACTACGGCACGCGCCGGGCGCGTGTTCGCTGGGATGGTCGCGAAACGGCTTTGAGCCGCATTCTTGCCGCAGTATCGGCGCTGGGCTACGCGGCGCAGCCCTACGACCCGGTGCGCGCGGAGGCGCAGCTGCAGAGCGAGCGTTCGGCGCTGCTGTGGCGGCTGTTCATCGCCGGTTTCGGCATGATGCAGGTGATGATGTATGCCGTGCCGGTGTATATCGCCGACGGCGCCATGACCCCCGA
>JAIENU010000016.1 GCA_019751125.1 Burkholderiales bacterium
CTGCTCAGCCTGCCGCAGGTTGAACCCGAAGGTGTGGCCGGCAACGGCCACATGTTCTACCTGTTCACCCGCACCGCCGCCGAGCGCGCGCCGCTGCTCGCCCATCTCAAGGCTGCAGGCGTCCACGCGGTATTTCATTATGTGCCACTGCATTCCTCGCCCGCCGGCCGCCGCTTTGGTCGAGCATACGGCACGCTGGCAGTGACCGATGACCTTGCCGAGCGCCTGGTGCGCCTGCCGCTGTATTTCAATCTGGGTGATGACGAAGCGCGCGCGATTGCCGGGCAGGTGCGCGGGTTTTTCAGGCGCTAGGGCCGTTACCGCCGCGCCGTGCTGTTCAATTCCCACGCCTTCATCTTCCTGTTCCTGCCGCTGACGCTGCTGGGATTTTTCGTGCTCGGCCGCATCAGCATGAAACTGGCGGCTGGCTGGCTGGCCGCGGCTTCGCTGCTGTTTTATGGCTGGTGGAGCCCGGCCTATGTCGCGCTGCTGATCGCTTCCATCCTCGGCAATTTTTTCGCCGGCTCGGCGATCGCAAGGGCGCAGGCGGCGGGTGATGCGGCGCGCAGCCGGCGGCTGCTCAGGCTGGCGATCATCGCCAACCTGCTGCTGCTGGCCTATTACAAGTACGCCAATTTCTTTGTCAGCAATTTCAACGAGATCAGCGGTGCCGGGCTCAACATCGGCGAAATCATCCTGCCGCTGGGCATTTCATTTTTCACCTTCACCCAGATCGCCTTTCTGGTGGATGCCCACCAGGGCAAGGCGCGCGAGTACGATCTGGTGCATTACGGCCTGTTCGTCACCTATTTTCCGCACCTGATCGCCGGCCCTATCCTGCATCACGGCGAAATGATGCCGCAGTTTGCGCGCCGCGAAATCTACCGGCCGCAGCATGACCTGATCGCAGCCGGGCTGACGCTGTTTGTGCTCGGTCTTGCTAAAAAGGTGCTGATTGCCGACGGGGTCTCGCCTTATGTCGCGCCGGTGTTTGATGCGCCGGGTGCCGGGGTGACATTGACCATGCTCGAGGCCTGGTGCGGTGCGCTCGCTTATACCTTCCAGCTCTATTTCGATTTTTCGGGTTATTCCGACATGGCCGTGGGCCTGTCGCTGATGTTCGGCGTGCGCCTGCCGGTGAATTTCCAGTCGCCGTACAAGGCGGTGAACATCATCGACTTCTGGCGGCGCTGGCACATGACACTGTCGCGTTTCCTGCGTGACTATCTCTATGTGCCGCTCGGCGGCAACCGCAAGAGCCGCACCCGGCGCTACATCAACCTGCTGCTGACGATGCTGCTGGGTGGCCTGTGGCACGGCGCCGGCTGGACCTTCGTGTTGTGGGGCGCGCTGCACGGCATTTATCTGGTGATCAACCACGGCTGGCGCGAACTGCGCCGCCGCCTCGGCCACGACATCCACCGCTCGACGCCCTGGGGCCGCCGTGCCGGCTGCCTGCTGACTTTTGTCGCGGTGGTGGTGAGCTGGGTACTGTTCCGCGCACCGGACGTGGCCACGGCCAAGGCCATACTCTGTGCAATGGCCGGTTTCAACGGCCTGGTGCTGCCGGAAGTCTGGCTGGCGAAACTGGGTGCTGCCGGGCAGTCGCTGCAACAACTCGGCATCCACTTCGGCGCGACGCCGGCGCTGGTGCGCACCGGCGTGCTGAACTGGATCTGGGTGCTGCTGCTGCTGGTGTGGCTGGCGCCGAACACGCAGCAGATCATGGCCGCGGCAAAACCTGCACTTGCCGTCCTGCCTGAGGCGGTCACGCGGTTGCAGTGGCGCGTATCGCCGCTTTGGGCCGTGCTGACCCTGGCGCTGCTGCTGGCGGTGATCGTCAATCTCGGCCGCCATTCCGAGTTTCTTTACTTTCAATTCTGATGACACCGCGCGCCTACAACGGATGGATTATCGGCGGCACTCTGGCGCTGCTGACGCCATTGCTGGTGCTCAATCTGCTGCTTTTGGCCAACGACACCCGGCATGACAAGAACCGCCTGGCCAGCGAGTGGCAGCAGCAGACTGGTGGTGTGACCTATCCGCCGCCGATCAGCAACAACCAGGCTTTCAAGATCCTGCGGCTGGCTGACCGCCTGCCTGAAATTGATGCCGTGGTCTTCGGCTCATCGACCATGCTGACGGTCGGTGCCGAAGTGTTTCCGCCGGGCTGGCGGCTGTACAACTTTGCGCAGACCGGCAATCCGCTGCTCAATGTCATCGGCGAGACCGAGGCGCTGCTGGACATGCCGCAGTC
>JAIENU010000061.1 GCA_019751125.1 Burkholderiales bacterium
CTCGAGACCGAGAAACGCAAGCTGGTGCAGGTGGTGCTGTTCGGCCAGCCCGAGCTCGACGAGCGCCTGGCGCAGTCCTCGGTGCGCCAGCTGCGCCAGCGCATCACCTTCCAGTACCGGCTTTCGGTACTGAGTGCGGCAGAACTTGAACACTATCTGGCGCATCGCCTGCGGGTGGCCGGTTACCGCGGCAACCAGCTGTTCCAGCCGGCCGCGGTGCGTGCCCTGCACCGGGCGAGCGGCGGCACGCCGCGGCTGGCCAACGTCATCGCGCACAAGGCGCTGCTGCTGGCTTTCGGCGAAGGCCTGCAGCAGGTGCTGCCGCGCCATGTGCGTGGTGCGGCTGCGGATACGCCGGCGGCAGCCCGTCCGCGCTGGCGGTTTGCCATGCTGCTGTTGCTGGCCGCGGCAGTGATTGCCGCCGCGCTGATTTACGGGTGGCCGGCATGAGCGTCATCAACCAGATGCTGATCGACCTCGAGCGCCGCAGGGCCTCGGGTGAGGAACGCAACCGCATTCCCGACCATGTGCGCGCGCTGCCCGGCGCGCCGCTGCCGGCGGTCGACTGGCGGGCACCGCCGTTGCTCGCGGCCGTTGCGCTGGGTGTGCTGCTGCTGGCTACAGGAGCGGCCTGGTGGTGGCGTGATGCCCTGCCGTGGTGGCCGTCCGGCCTCAAGCAGACGCTGGTGACACTGCCGCCGGCAGATGAATCCGGCAACATCACCCGGCGCATGAGCCTGGAACTGGCACAGTTGCCTGCCGACACGGCCGGCGAAGGGCTGAGCGCGCAATCGATCATTGTCACCCAGCCTCCGGAATGGGCCGAGCCGCGCGGAGGTGTGCCGAAAGCGGCTGCCGTCGAGCCCGCACCGGCATCGGCCATGGTTGCGACGGCCACGGTCACTGCCTCGGCAAAGCCACCGGTCGAAGCGCCATCCGCAAAGGCTGAAAAATCCCAGGCCTCAATGACCGCTCCAGCGCAGATCAACCGTCGCGAACGCGAGCAGACACCGCGTCAGCGCGCCGAGTCCGAATACGCACGCGGCGCGGCCGCGCTGCACCAGGGGCGTCATGCCGAAGCGCGTGCGGCTTTTGAAGAGGCGCTGCAGATCGAGCCGGCGCTGCACAGCGCGCGCCAGGCGCTGGTCGGGCTGATGGTTGATGCGCGGCAGCCGGCGGAGGCGGTGCGGCTGCTGCAGGACGGGTTGCAGCTGGCGCCGTCGCAGCCCGGTTTCGCGATGATGCTGGCGCGGCTGCAGGTCGAGCGCGGTGAGCTGGATGCCGGCGTGCAGACGCTGGCGCGCAGTCTCGAATACGCCGCCAGCAATGCCGACTACGCGGCGTTTTATGCCGGGTTGCTGCAGCGCCAGCAGCGCCATGCGCAGGCGGTCGAGATGTTCGACCGTGCGCTGCGCCTGCGTCCCGGCAACGGCGTCTGGCTGCTTGGCATGGGGCTGTCTCTGGAAGCGCTGGGCCGTGGCAACGAGGCGCAGGAGGCCTTCCGCCGTGCGCGGGCCAGCGGCAACCTGCCTGCAGATCTGCAGAACTACGCCGACCAGCGCATCCGCTGATCGATGACTAGGTCTGGTTTTTCCCGGCTACCGAATTTCCTGCCACTGTTCGTGCAACCACCCAGCCGCTGACCGAGGCGGCACCGGCTTTTTTCAGGCTGCCCGCAAGCTCGCTCATGGTCGTGCCGGTGGTCAGCACGTCATCAACCACCAGCACATGCCGGCCGCGAAGATCGGCGAGCGTGACAAAGGCGCCGCGGATGTTGCGCCGGCGTTGCTGCCAGGGCAGGCGTGACTGCGGCGCGGTGTCGCGCACCTTGATGCAGGCAGCGGTATCAATACGTGCCTTGATGTTCATCGAGCTCGCCGCGAGTTGCGCCAGTTGCAGCGCCTGGTTGAAACCGCGTTCGCGCAGTCGCGCGGCCGACAGCGGCATCGGCACGATGAGGTCGGCCTCTGCCGGTGCGCGATGTGCAAGCAGTGCTGCCAGACTGCGCAGCAGGTGCAGGCGTCCGCCATATTTCGCACGCTGGATCAGGCCATCGAGGGGCGGGGCATAACGGCAGGCGGCGTAAACCCGGTCGAAGCGCGGCGGGTCGGCAAGACAGCGTCCGCAGAGGCCGGCTGCGGACAGCGGATGCGCGCACTGCGCACATTGCGCAGCCTCCAGCCAGGGCAGGTCTGCACGGCAGCTGGCACAGAAGCCGTCGGCTTCGCCGTTGCCGCCACAACAGACGCAGCCAGCGCCAAGAATGGTGCCCAGCTTGTCAAAAATACTCGTTCTGAAATTTGACAGAAATCCTTGCATCTGGCAG
>JAIENU010000273.1 GCA_019751125.1 Burkholderiales bacterium
GTGATTTGGTTGGTGGTGCCACCTTTGGACGCGGTCAGCAACAGGCGGTGTGGAGTGGCGCTGCCGTCGTTGACGATCACGGCTTCGACGTCATCCTGGGCGGCGTTGATCGCGTCACGCAATCCAGCCAGCGTGTTGTTGCTGCTGTCCACGGTGATGCTGTGCAGGGCACCGCTGCCCAGCTGCAGGCTGACGCTGCCGGTCGAGCCGGAAGTGCTGGTGCTGGCAACACCGGCGGCCTGCAGCACCTGCGGCACGGCCAGGGTGCTGACATTGACGGTGTAATTGCCGGCGGCGGCAGTCGTTGCCGCCGATGCGGCAACGACTGCCGCGTTGCCGGTCTGGGCACGGAAGGATTCAAACCGTGACGGATTGCGCAGAGCGGCCAGCGAACTCTGGAATGTGGCGACTGCGCCTTTCAGCGAGCCGAAAGCCGAGAGCTGGGCCTGAAACGCCGCTTCCTTGCTGTCGAGCTGGGTCAGCGGACGGCGTTCCAGTGCCATCATCTGGGTAACGATGGAATTGACGTCGAGATTGGAGCCAATTCCCGGAGATGTAAGTGCCATGAGCGGTGCCCAGCCGTTGTCGGGGTTCTTCCTGCGTTTAACGGCAGTTTTCACAGCAAGCTTTATGCCTGGTCCCGGACAAGCAGGCTTTGCAGGCGGTCAATCGCCTGGGTGATCGCCAGGGCCTCTTCGCTGGGCAGCTGGCGGATGACTTTGCGGGTTTCAGCGTCGATGACCTGAACCATGGTACGTCCGGAATGAAGGTCAAACAGAAACTGCAGATTGCTTGAAACAGCGTTCAGTGCGCTGCGGGCTGCTTCGGTGGCACGTTGCAGCAGGGCATCGGTCATGTCCGATGCAGCTGCGATACTGCCGGTATTGGCGGGTGTTGCAACGGGCACAATATCCCTGGTGTTGGCCGAATCGATTCGCATCTCAGCCTCCTGTTGAAGCAGACACCCGGCCGGCGGATGCCGGCCGGGGTCCTGTTTGTTGCCGTTCTACTGCATCAGCTTGCTGCTTTAGCCGCGGAGCAGGGCGAGCACGTTGTTGGGCAGCGCGTTCGCCTGGGCCAGAATCGCCACACCTGCCTGCTGCAGTATCTGCGCCTTGGTCATGGCCGCAGTCTCGGCGGCGAAATCCGCGTCCTGGATGCGACTGCGGGAGGCCGTCAGGTTCTCGCCGGTGGTCTGCAGGTTGGAGATCGTCGAGGTGAAGCGGTTCTGGATCGCGCCGAGCTGGGCACGCGAGCTGTTGATCAGCGACAGCGCGTTGTCGACCGCGGTCAGTGCCGAGTTGGCGGCATCAACCGTGGAGATGCTCAGGGCCGTGGTGTAGGTGTCGGCGGTGAAGCCGGCATCTCCGGGGGCGGCACCGGCGATCACGATCGGGTTCGAAGACGCGAGCGAGACGCGGCCGTATTGGGTAACCGCAGAGCCGCCGGTCTGGCTGGCAACGGCGTCGGTGAAACCGGCGGTGTCGCTGTCGGCGTCGAAGTTGGCGGTCGCCGCGTTCTCGCGCTCGAACAGGCTGATGTTGCGGCCGTCGGCGGCGGTCACCGTGATGCTGCCGTTGGACACCGTGGCGCTGATGCCCATGCCCTGCAGCGTGGTGCTGCTGTTGATCGCGCTGGTCACCTCGTCGGCGGTGAGCGACATGCCGTAGGCGCCACCGGCGAAGTTGAAGGACAGCGTGGCGGTCGTGCTGCCGTCGCCAACCTGCAGCTCGTAGTTGCCTGCGGGGCCGTAGGTGCCGGCTTCAAGGCCGGCGCTGACCACGGTGGCCGAAGTGCCGGCAACCGTGAACACGCTGGTCGAGCTCAGGTTGACGCTGCCGCGATAGGTGTCGGTGTCGCCTGCTGCGAGGTTGGCGAAACCACCGGCGACCGTGACGGCATCGCTTTCCAGGTTCAGCACCAGGTTCTGGCCGTTGCTCTTGCTGAAGGTCAGGTCGCCGCCGGCAGCCGTGCCGGTGAAGCTGATGCCGGCCGAGCTGAGGTTGGCCAGCACGGTGGCGTTGCCCAGGGCGCCGTCGATTTCACCGGCGGTTACGGTGTCGGTGCCGGCGCCAGCGGTTTCGCTGTAGACGGTGACACCACCAACGGTGAGGGTGAACGTTTCGCCGGCGGCCGAGAAATCAGCGGCCGTGAAGGCGCCGAGCGAACCCGAGGTCGCATTGACCGTGCTCGCCGAGACGCCGGTGGTGCCCTGCTGGGCATTGATCGCATCGGCGATGGCGCGCGCGCCGTCGAGGCCGGTCAGCGAAATGCTGGTGCCATTCAGCACCAGGTTGCCGGCCGAAGCAGCGCCGGTCATGGTCGTGCCGGT
>JAIENU010000203.1 GCA_019751125.1 Burkholderiales bacterium
ACCCGTTTCATCCAGCAGTCGCAGTCCAGCAGCGTGCTCAACCGCGTGGTCGGCATGAGCCCGTCGGCAATCCTCGGTGCACTGCAGTCCAATGGTCGTGTATTCCTGATCAATCCCAATGGCATCACCATCGGCGCCGGTGCGAGCATCGATGTCGCGGGTTTTGTGGCATCGACCCTGAACATGTCCGATGGCGATTTCATCGCGGGGCGCATGCGTTTTTCGCAAGGCCACACTGCGGCTGGTGCGGTCGTCAACCAGGGCAGCATCAACACGGCCGGTGGCGGGATGGTTTACCTGGTCGGTCGCGACGTGCAGAACAGCGGCATCATTCGCAGCCCCGGTGGCGAAATCATGCTGGCTGCCGGCAAGAGCGTGGAACTGGTCGATTCGCAGAATCCCGAAATCCGCGTTCAGGTCAATGCGCCTGACAATCAGGCAGTCAATCTCGGACAGTTGATCGCAGCGGGCGGTCGCATCGGCATGTATGGCACGCTGGTCCGCCAGGCTGGTGTTGCCAATGCCAATACGGCGGTGCGTGGCGAGAACGGCAAAATCGTATTCAAGGCCGTCAAAGATGTCCGCCTCGAGGCCGGCAGTACCACAACAGCGAACGGGCCGACAGCCGGTTCCGTTACCGTGGAGGCGCAGACCGGCAAGGCGACGGTGGCTGGTGCCGTCGAAGCCAATGCGCATGGCGCGCGTGGTGGTTCGGTCAGCGTCACGGGCGCGCAGGGTGTCAGCATCGAGGCTGGCGGGCGTATCAGTGCCGGCGGCAGCGAAGGTGGTGTGGTAACGCTCCAATCGGCTGCGGGTGACGTGGCTGTCGCCGGCCAGGTGTTGGTCAAGGGCGAGGCCGGGCGTGGTGGCGATGTCTTGGCCCGCGCTGCCACGCAGGCAGTGGTGACGTCTTCCGGACGCATCGTTGCTGATGGTGCACAGTCCGGCGGCACGGTAACACTGCGCGCCGCTGAGGGTGTCCGCCTGGATTCTGGCAGCCTGCTGTCTGCTTCCGGCGATGCCGGCGGAACCGTCATGGTTGGCGCCGAGTCTGGCGGCATTGTTGCCGACGGCATGATTGCTGCGACCGGTCTTGCGCACTCCGGCGGCACGATCAATCTTCACGCGGTTTCCGACATCACCATCGGTGATGCGGCGCAGATGCTGGTCAGCGGTGCCCGTGGTGGCCAAGTCCGAATCGAGGCGCGTGAAGGGACGTTGTCTCTGTCCGGCCTCGTGGATGGCCAAGGACACAACGGTCCCGGTGGTGAGTTGTTGCTGCTGGGCAAACGCGTCGCGCTGGTGCGTAATGCGCAGGTTCATGCTTCGGGTCGTTTCGGTGGCGGCACGGTTCTCGTCGGTGGCGACTATCAGGGCAACAATCCTCTGGTGCCCAATGCGTTCCGAACCTATTTCGGTGCTGACGCGGTGGTCCGTGCCGATGCGCTTGAATCTGGGGATGGCGGCAAGGTCATCTTCTGGGCTGATGATCTGACCAGGGCATTTGGAACGGTATCGGTACGTGGTGGTGCGCAGTCCGGGGATGGCGGTTTTGTTGAAATTTCCGGCAAACAAGGCCTGATCTACAACGGCATCGTTGATCGTCGGGCGCCGCATGGCCGCGCCGGCATGTTGCTGCTTGATCCGGCGGATCTGGACATCGTTGCTACTGGCGATGCCGATGTTTCCGCCTCTTCCCCTTTTGCGCCGCTGGGTGCGGGTGGTTCGACCATCGGCTGGGACACCATCACCGGTGCAGGCGGTTTGGGGGGCGGTAGTGTCACGATCACTACAGTAGGTTCCCCCAACGTTGGGGGCGAAACCGGGCGTATCCGTATCCAGGCGCCTGGCACCTATACCAGTGCCAATGATCTGACCATTTCTGCGGCGGGTGCCATCGAGGTCAATGCGGCGGTGACCAACAATGGCACAGGCGCACTGACTCTCGATGCGCAGGGCGGCACTCTCGGCATTTCCCAGGCGCTGCAAACCAGTGGTGGCGCAATCAGCTTGACTGGTTCTGCAGGCATCAATCTTGGTGCGAATGTCACTTCGGGTGGCGGTGCCATCAATTTCAACAGTGCAGTGACGATCACCACGGCCTCTCCTGTCCTTGATGCAGGGGCTGGGACCGTTCATTTTTTCAGCACAGTGGCTGGTGGCGGCAACTCGTTGACAATTACCGGGAACGCGGACATTGACGGGGCGGTGACCAACGTTGCGGCGCTGGACATCACGGGCACGGCGAACCTGGGTGCGGACGTGAGCAGCAGCGGCACGCAGACCTACCAGGGCGCGGTGACGGTGAGTGGCGGCAACCGGACGCTGACCGGCAGCACG
>JAIENU010000151.1 GCA_019751125.1 Burkholderiales bacterium
TTTCATGCGGCGAGTTTCGCGATGTCGGCAATGCGGTTCATTTCGCGCTGCAGGTCGGCGAGCAGGGCGATGCGGTTGCGGCGCAACGCTGCATCCTCGGCCATCACCATCACGCCGTCGAAGAAGGCATCAACCGGTGTTTTCAGCACCGCGAAGGTCTTCAGGTAGCCGGTGTAGTCGCCGCGCTCGAACAGGGGTGTCGCGGTGGCGGAGGCGTTTTTCAGGGCTTCGAACAAGGCGCGTTCCGCCGGTTCCTGCAGCAGCATCGCCTCGGCATCCCGTCCGGCCTCGCCCTTGCCTTCGGCCTGGCGCAGGATGTTGGCCACGCGCTTGTTGGCGGCGGCCAGGCTATCCGCTTCGGGCAGTGCGGCGAAGGCGCGCACGGCGGCAAGCTGCAACGGGATCTTGTGTACAACGACCGGGCGCAGGCCCAGCACCGCTTCAATCTGCTGGGTGCTGTAGCCCTGCTCGGCGAAATAGCCGCGCATGCGCTCGAATACGAAGCTCTCGAGATCGGTGTGCGCGTCCGCGAGTTTCAGTTCCTTGGCAAATACCGAAAAGGCATCACTGACCAGCGCGTCGAGTTTCAGCGGCAGGTCGCGTTCGACCAGCAGGCGGACCACGCCCAGCGCATGCCGGCGCAGGGCGAAGGGGTCACGGTCGCCGGTGGGCAGCTGGCCGATGCCGAACAGTCCAGCCAGGGTTTCCAGCTTGTCGGCCAGTGCAACGGCGCAGGACACGGGATGTTCCGGCAGCCGGTCGCCGGCGAAGCGCGGCTGGTAATGCTCGGCGATCGCGTCGGCGACGGCGGCCGGTTCGCCATCGTGGCGTGCGTAGTAGCGGCCCATGACGCCCTGCAGTTCGGGGAATTCGCCGACCATGCCGGTGACCAGATCGGCCTTGGCCAGCCAGGCGGCACGTTCGGCCTGTGCTGTGTCGGCATTCAGCGCGCGCGCAATTTTGCCGGCCAGCAGCTGGACACGTTCGACGCGTTCGAGCTGGGTGCCGAGTTTGTTGTGATAGACCACCTTGCCCAGGCGCGGCACGCGGGTTTCAAGCCGCTCCCTGCGGTCCTGGTTGTAGAAAAAACGCGCATCCTCCAGCCGTGGCCGCACCACGCGCTGGTTGCCGCTGATGATGTTCACCGGATCGGCGACCTGCATGTTGCTGACGATCAGGAATTTTTCGGTGAGTTTTCCTGCACTGTCGAACAGCGGGAAATATTTCTGGTTGGTGCGCATGGTCAGGATCAGGCATTCCTGCGGCACCTCGAGGAAGGCGCGATCGAACCCGGCGACATAGACCACCGGCCATTCCACCAGCGCGGTGACTTCGTCGAGCAGGCCGGCATATTCGTCAGGATTTGAGCCGAGGCTGGCGCCGAGATCGGCGGCCTTGGCTTTGAGCTGGGTTTCGATCAGGCTGCGCCGCTGATCGAATGAGGCGATGACCTTGCCGGCATCCTTCAGCACGGTTTCGTAGGCTGTTGCGGTGTCGAGCGTGATCTCGGTCTGGCCGAGGAAGCGGTGGCCGTGGCTGATGCGTCCGGCCTTCAGGCCCAGCGCGCTGATATCGACCACCGCATCGCCATGCAGCGCGACCAGGCCGTGAGCCGGGCGCACGAATTTCACCGTGGTGATGCCGTCCGGCAGCTGGTAAGTCATCACCTTAGGAATCGGCAGCTTTTCGATGGCTTCGACGAGCGCCTCCTCGAGCGCGCGGGCAAGCGGCTGGCCTTTAGCAAGCGTCTGCAGGTAAACGAACTCGGCTTTACCGTCTTTTTTGACGGCAAAGGCATCAGCGCCGTCACGGCCGTCCGGAAACAGCGAAGCCAGATGGGAACGGCCGGCGGCTGCGAGTTTTTTCTCCAGTGCCGGGCTCGCCTTGCCGTCCGCGCCGCGCGCGACTGCCAACGGCATCAGTTTTTCCTCGACCGGACGGTCCGCACCCTTGTCGAGCACCGCCGCAAACAGTACGGCGAGCCGGCGCGGCGTAGCGTAAACGCTGTGCTCGTCTTTTTCGAGCAGTCCGCGCTGCTTCAGTCCGGCTGCGATGCCGGAAGCAAAGGCGGCGCCGAGTTTTTTAAGCGCTTTCGGGGGCAATTCCTCGGTGTAGAGCTCGACGAGAAGCGGCTTGCTCATGCCTGGCTCCCGAACTGCGTCCCGCTGCGTGCCGCGAGCACCTCATCACGTTCTTCAGTAGGCAGGAAGGCCTGCAGTGCCTCGACACTGGCGCGCTCGAAGTGATGCGCCTTGCGCGAAGCGTAATAAGCCTGGGCCGCGAGCCGCGCCAGCGTACGCACGCGCGCGATGTAGGCGGCGCGTTCGGTGACCGAGATCGCGCCGCGGGCATCGAGCAGGTTGAAGCTGTGTGA
>JAIENU010000158.1 GCA_019751125.1 Burkholderiales bacterium
GGCGATTGCAGGCCCCAGCCCTTGCCCGCGATCAGGCGCAGTTCGGCATTGGCCAGCGGCAGCACCGGCAGCGAAGCACGGCGATGGTGGGAGAAATCCGGCGCCGTGCCTTCATCGGCCTGCGGCAATGCGATCCAGATCTGGATGCCGTGCAGCGTGCGTGACGTGTTGCGCTCGTCATCGGGACTGCGCTCGCTGTGCACGATGCCATGGCCGGCGGTCATCCAGTTGACGTCGCCGGGGGTGATGCGCTGGACGCAGCCGAGGCTGTCACGGTGCATCAGCGCGCCCTCGAACAGGTAAGTCACCGTGGCCAGGCCAATATGCGGGTGCGGCCGCACGTCCACGGCCTGGCCCGGTGCGAAGCGCACCGGACCCATGTGGTCGAAAAAAATGAACGGTCCCACGGTGCGCCGGGTGGCGGCCGGCAACAGGCGGCGCACCTCAAAGCCGTCGCCGAGGTCTTTGACATGGGCTTTCAGGGTCTGGGCAATCACGCGCGGCTCCATCGGGGGTCAAGGTTGATTATAGTGCCGGGCAGACGTCATCCATAACCGGAGGAGGCAATCATGGCGCGACTCAAACCGCTGCCGATCGACGCGGTGCCCGAGCTGGCCGAATCGTGGCAGGTTTATCTGAAAGCCCTGGGTTTCGTGCCCAACAGCGTGCTGATCCTGCAACGCAAACCGAAGCTGGTAAAGGCGCTGGCGGCGATGGCCGCAGCGGTGTGGGATCCGCAGGGCGAGGTGCCGGTGAGCCTGAAGCGGCTGATCGCGCACATCGCAAGCAAGGCCCACGGCTGCAGTTATTGAATGGCGCACACGGCCGGGGCGGCGCTCCGGCTGGGCGTGGATGAGCAGAAAATGGAAGCGGTGTGGGATTACCGCAGCAGCCCGCTGTTCAGCGAAGCCGAACGCGTGGCGCTGGATCTCGCGCTGGCTGCGGCCTCGCAGCCCAACGATGTGACGGACGAACTGATGGACCGCGCGTTGCTGCACTGGAGCGAGGATCAGATCGTCGAGATTGTCGGCTGCGTGGCGATGTTCGGTTTCCTCAACCGCTGGAACGATTCGATGGCCACCCCGCTGGAGGAGGAGCCCGTCGAAGTCGGCGAGAGGCACCTGGCCAAACTCGGCTGGAACATCGGCAAGCACGGCGCGGGCTGATCCGGCTGGCGCCGTTTCAGCGCGCGCCGGCTTTTTCGAGCAGGCGGGTGATCCCTGCGTAACCCAGCCGGCGTCACCCTGTCGCGGTCGGCGATGTTCGGGTCGGCGCCGTGCGCCAGCAGCAGGCGCACGATCTCGGTGTGGCGCGCGCCGCCATCGCCGAGGATCACCGCTTCGATCAGCGCGGTCCAGCCGAGGCGGTTGACGTGATTGACGTTGATCGCGGTTTTCAGCAGCTCGCGCACCACCTCGACGTGGCCGTAATGCGAGGCCGGGATCAGGGCGGTGCCGCCGTACTGGTTGATGGTGTGGATGTCGGCGCCGTGTTTCAGGGTCAGGCGCAGCAGTTCGAGGTGGCCGTAGACCGCGGCGACCATGAAGGCGGTACGGCCGATGGTGTCGCGCACGTTCGGGCTGGCGCCGGCTTCCAGCAGTACCCGAGCGGTCTCGATATGGTTGCCGTAGGCGGCGGCCACCAGCGCAGTGCGGCCTGCAGTGTCACGGGTCAGCAGCGACGCGCCTTCCTTCAGCAAACGCAGGGACGCGGCGGTATCGCCACGGCCCGCGGCGGCGATCAAGGCCTGATCGCGATCCGGCGCCTGTGCCAGTGCGGCCGTTGCCAGCAGGCACAGCGCGGCGATCAGGGCGCGCCGTTTCATGCGCTGCGTTCCTTCAGGAATTCGCCGAGGATGCGCGCGGTGTGCGAGCGCGCGGCTTTTTTCACCACGTCCACCGGCGGGCCTTCGGCGACGATGCGCCCGCCGCCATCACCGCCCTCGGGGCCGAGGTCGATGATCCAGTCGGCTTCGGCCATCACGTCGAGGTTGTGCTCGATCACCACCACCGAGTTGCCGGCATCGACCAGGCGGTGCAGCACACGGATCAGCTTGTCGACGTCGGCCATGTGCAGGCCCACGGTCGGTTCGTCGAGGACATACAGTGTGTGTTTCTGCGCGCCGGCACGTCCCGGTCTTGCGCCGGCATCGTCACCGTTGGCGCGCACCTTGGCCAGTTCGGTGACCAGCTTGATGCGCTGTGCCTCGCCGCCGGACAGCGTCGGGCTCTGCTGGCCCAGTGTCAGGTAACCGAGGCCGACATCCTGCAGCAGGTGCAGCGCATGGTGGATCTGCGGATGCGCTGAAAAGAAATCGACCGCCTCGTCGATGCTCAGCATCAGCACTTCGCCGATCGACCTGTCCTTGAATTTCACCGCCAGTG
>JAIENU010000180.1 GCA_019751125.1 Burkholderiales bacterium
CGGGCATTCCAGTGGTCGAGGCGGCGCGAACCGCGACCGCAGAGCATCACCGGATTTTTTGCAGCCGACAGCAGCTTCGCCGCAGCTTCGATTTCGGTTTCCGAGGGGCGCACCATCGGTGGCGGCGCGTAACGCGCCATGTCGGGCATGGCCAGCGGCGCCTCGAGTTTTTCTTCCTGGATGGTGACGTCGAGGTTCACGTACACCGGTGCGCGCGGCGCCATCAGCGAGAGCTGCGCGCCACGGATCATCGCTTCGACGGCTGCGGCCACCGAACCCGGCTGGTTGTCCCATTTGGTGAAGTTGCGCACCAGTGCCGCCTGGTCGGAGCAGGTGTGGATCCAGTCGATCCACGGCCGGCGCTTGGCGGCATCCCAGGGGCCGGTGGCGCCGAGGATCAGCATCGGTGCGCGGTCGCACCAGGCGTTGAAAATCGGCATCGACGCGTGCATCAGGCCGACGTTGGAGTGCAGTGCAGCGGCCATCAGCTTGTTGCTGGCCTTCCAGTAACCCTGGGCAATCGACACTGCGTTCTCGTCATGCAGGCACAGCACCATCTGCGGCTTCTTGTTGCCGAGGTGGTTGACCAGGCTGTCGTGCAGCCCGCGGTAGCTGGCGCCGGGATTGAGCGCGATGTAGTCGATGTCCAGCGCGCGCAAGGTGCCGGCGATGACGTCGCTGCCGTACAGCGCATCGCTGGCCGCGGTGGGTTTCGGGGTTTCGTGTTTGATGGTGTTCTTGTTTTGTTCGCTCACGATGGTTCCTGTCTGCGGGTTGTTGTTTTTTGAGGATCGGATGGTTCGGCCGGATCAGTCTACGGTGGCGCCGGAATCCCTGATCACCTTCGCCCATTTGCTGAATTCGCTGTTCAGGAATTTGGCGAAGGCCTCGCGCGTGCTGCCGACGGCGACGCTGCCGCTGGTTTTCATGCGCTCTTTCATTTCTGCAGTCTGCATGATTTTCACCGCGTGGCCGTTGAGGGAGTTGAGGATCTCGGGCGGTGTGCCGGCCGGCGCAAGCAGGCCGTACCACTGGCTGGACTGGTAACCCTTCAATCCGGATTCGGACACCGTCGGCAGTTCCGGTAGTGCCGGCAGGCGTTCGAAGGTGGTCACACCCAGCGCGCGCACGCGGCCGTTCTGGATCAGCGGCAGCGCGGTCAGTGCCGGCATGAACATGGTGCTGACTTCGCCCGACAGGATGGCGGTGATCGCGGGGCCGGTGCCACGGTAGGGCACATGCACCATTTTTGTCTGCGTCAATGTCTTGAACAGTTCACCGGCGAGGTGTGGCGTGCTGCCGCTGTCCGATCCGGCGAACAGCACTTCGCCGGGTTTGGCCCTGGCCAGTGCGATGAATTCGCGCACGTTTTTGACCGGCAGTGAAGGATGTACGACCAGGATATTCGGCGCCAGCGCGAGCAGGCTGACCGGATCAAAATCCTTCAGTGGATCAAATTCGGCGTTTTTGAACATCACCGGCGCGGTGACAAAATTGACGCCGTTGACCAGCAGCGTGTAGCCGTCCTTCGGTGCGCGCGCGACAAAACGTGAGCCGATCAGCCCGTTGGCACCGGCGCGGTTTTCGACGACCACCGGCCTGCCGATGGCTTCGGACAATTTGGTGCCGAAGATGCGGCCCATGGTGTCGATGCCGCCGCCGGGTGGAAAGGGCACCAGAAAACGCACCGGCGCCGCCGGATAGTTTTGTGCGGCGAGTGATCCCGCCGCGCAGAGCAGCAGGGTGGCCAGTACGCTGCGTGCCGTGTGCATGTTCATTGCCGTTCTCCTATTTCAGCCCGAGCAGCGCGGCACCGGTATCCCAGCACACGGCGCGCTTGGCAGAATCATCCAAGCCATTGTTTTTATTGATAAATTTTACGGGATCCGGATCGCGCAGCGGGAAGGGATAGTCGCTGCCCAGCGCCACCTGGCCGGCGCCGACGCGATCGATCAGGTAACGGAATGCGGCATCGTCGTGCAGCACGGTGTCGTAGTAGAGATTGTTTGCGTACTGGCCCAGCGGATTTTTCACCGAACCTTTGGCGAAAGGTGGCGCAGTGACGCGGCCGCGATCAATGCGGCCGAACTGGTAGGGCACGCAGCCGCCGCCATGCACCAGCAGCACGCGCAGTTTCGGGAAACGGTCGAACACGCCGCCGAGCAGCAGTGCCGCCGCAGCGAATGTCGTCTCGCTCGGATTGCCAACGAGGATGTGCAGGAACAGCCGGCGGATGCGCGGCGGCACTGCGAGGTCAGCCGGATGGATGATCACCGGCACGTTCAGTTCCTGCGCTGCGGACCAGAAGGCGTCGTACTGCGGCGCATCCAGTCCTTCCTCTTCAACGCGGGCACCGATCTGCACCGCGCGATGGCCGAGCTTCTGCACCGCATGGCGCAGTTCATCGGCGGCTGCGTTTGC
>JAIENU010000041.1 GCA_019751125.1 Burkholderiales bacterium
GTGTTCTCGCGCGTGCTGTTCCGCCAGGTCGAGATCGAAATCGGCGGCACCTTCGTCATCGACAACCGCGGCGGCGCCAACGGCATCGTCGGCGCCGACACCGTGCGCAGCGCGAGCCCTGATGGTTACACCATCATGAACACCTCTTTCGGCTTCGCGGTGAATCCGTCGATCGTCAAAAAGCTGCCGTTTGACGTGGTGCGCGACTTCACGCCGATCACAAACGTCGCCACCGGCCTCGGCTATCTGATGGTGGTACACCCGGGACTGCCCGCAAAAAACACCGCCGAGCTGATTGAACTCGCGCGCAAGCAGCCACTGCGCTACAGCACCGCGGGCATCGGCAATGGCCAGCATCTTGCCGGCGCCCTGCTCGCCAGCATGACCAAGACCGAGCTGCTGCACGTGCCGTACAAGGGCGGCGGGCCGGCGATGACCGCGCTGCTCGGCAATGAGGTGCAGATCCATTTTCCGGCAGCCTCGGTCGGCATGCCCCACCACAAGGCCGGCCGGGCACGTGCGCTCGCCTTCACCGGCGCCAAACGGCTGGCGACCCTGCCGGAACTGCCGACCATCGGCGAGACCGTCACCGGTTACGTCTCCGATGCCGGCTGGCACGGCATGTTCGGCCCGCCCAAGCTGCCGGCGGCGATCACCACTCGGCTGCAGCAGGTGGTGCGCAAGGCGCTGCAGGACCCGAAGGTCAACGCACACTTTGTCGATAACGGTTATGAACCCAACGGCGACCCGCCCGAGGTCTGGGCGAAACAGTTCCGCGAGGACGTCAACAAGTTCGCCGCCATCGCCAAGGCCGCGGGAATCGAGCCGCAATAACCTTTCGTCCATGACAGCGGGACGGGTGCCGCGCCCTGCCCGCTGCCCGTCAGTACTTTGTGGCGCTTTAGTCTAGAATCCGCTGGCGACAGCACAGCGTCCTGAAACGCTTCGCACCAACGGCATTCCTGTCAACAGCAACCGCGGAGGTTCCATGCCTTTCAAAACACTTATTGCTGCCCTGCTGATCGGCGCCGGCCTGCTCGCGCAAACCGCTTCAGCAAACGGCCTGCAGCTGGTAAACCCGCCAACCCCGATGCCGGCGTTCAAGGTACCGGGCATCAACGGCAGCAGCGGCAGCGATGCCGACCTGCGCAACAAGGTCACCGTCATCCGCTTCTGGGCCTCGTGGTGAATGTCCTGCGTGCGCGAGATGCCTTCCGTGCAGAAGGCACATGACGAGCTGAAAAAAGATGGCATCCACGTCATCACCATTTCCATCGACGGCACCGGTGAATCCGCGGTAAAGCCGGTCTTCACCAAGGGCGGCTACACCCTGCCTGCGCTGCTCGACCAGAACATGGAGGTGGCCCGCGGCTTCGGCGTGCGCGGCGTGCCCTCCACCGTGGTGGTCGATGCCAAGGGCATGATCCGCGCCCGCACTCTGGGCCATGTCGACTATGACGGCAACGAGCTGCGCGGTTATGTGCGCGGGCTTGCCCGCGGCAAATGACGCGGCCACCGAAAGGAGATCAACCATGACCCTGCGTTCCCTGATTCATCCGCTGGCGGGCATGCTGTGCGCGGCGTTGCTGTTCGCCGCACCGGCCCAGGCACAGATGCCGAGGGTCGGTGACAAGGCTCCGGACTTCTCGGTGCCTTCGACCACCGGCAAACCGGTGTCGCTGGCCGACCATCTCGGCAAGCGCAACATCGTGCTGTTTTTCTACATCGCAGCCTTCACCGACACCTGAACGACCGAAGTGGTGGCCTTCCAGCTTGATCTTCCCAAGTTCGAGGCCGCCAATACCCAGGTCCTGGGTATCAGCGTCGATTTCAATGCCGCCAACACGGAGTTCGCCACCAAGCTCGGGCTGAAATTTCCGCTGTTGAGCGACACACGGCGGATCATGAGCCGCGCCTACGGCGTGCTCAACGACAACCCGGAACTGGCCAAGGATCCGAAACGCATCCCGGCCTACCTGCGTGCAAAACGTGCTTGGTTCATCATCGATCGCGAAGGCATCGTGCGTTACGCCAACGTCGATGATCCGCGCGGCATCATGCCCAACGATGAGTTGCTCGAGGTCCTGAAAAAACTGCAGTAAGGGGGAGTGCCGCGGTGGCGCGGGCCTGCCCGCGCCACCAGCCGGCTTGATCCGGCAACTCAGTCGAGCTTCAGGTTCAGCTTTTTCAGGATTTTCTCGTTGCGCTGCATCTCGTTGCGGATGTAGGCATCGTAGTCGGCGGGACTCATCGTGCCCTCCGAAAAACCCTGCCGCGCCAGCGTCGCGCCGGCCTCCGGCGTTTTCAGCGCCTTGGCGATTTCGGCGGACATGCGTTCGATGATCGGCCGCGGCGTGCCGGCGCGCATCATCGTGCCGAACCAGTTCAGCGACTCGAATCCCGGCCAGCCCGACTCGGCGATGGTCGG
>JAIENU010000195.1 GCA_019751125.1 Burkholderiales bacterium
AATTACGAGGATTCGGTGTTCGACACACCCTCGCTGTTTACCGCCGACGCGCTGGACCCGGCGTATTCACTGCTGACATTGGCGGTCAGTGCGGCGGTTTTCGGGTTCTGGGCCTTCGGCCGGGGATCGCGCGAGGCTGGTGACATCATGGAACAAAGCGAGGAACAACGCAGTGAGTGAGGCATTCAACCGGGACGCGCTTGCACAGTTTGCCGATGCCGGCTTTGTCATCGTGCGTGGCCTGCTGCCGGAGGCGGCGCGTGAACGCATGCTCGCTGCCGCCGAGCGTGATCTCGCCGCTGCGGTGCAGCCGCTGGAATACGAGGCCGACCTGCAGTATCCCGGCGCGCCGCCCTCGCGCGAATCACCCGGCGGGCGCACCGTGCGCCGCCTGCTGCAGGCCTGTGCACGCGACGAAGCTTTCCGCGCAGCGGCCACCGCGCCGGCGATTGCCGGCCGGCTGCGCCAGCTGCTGGGGTCGCAGGTGGCGCTGGCCCAGGCTCACCATAACTGCGTGATGACCAAGCAGCCGCAGTACAGCAGCCAGACCTTGTGGCATCGCGACATCCGTTACTGGTCGTATCGGCGGCCGGAGCTGGTTTCGGCGTGGTTTGCGCTCGGTGAAGAGCACGCTGACAACGGCTGCCTGATGGTGCTGCCGGGCACCCAGCGCATGGAGTTCGAGGCCGGACGCCTGGATGCGGCGCAGTTTCTGCGTCCCGACCTTGCTGAGAACCGGCCCTTGCTCGAAAGCAAGGTCGATGTCGAACTCGCGCCGGGCGACGTGCTGTTCTTCCACTGCCGGCTGTTTCATGCCGCCGGCAGCAATCGCAGCGAGCGCATCAAGTTCTCGCCGGTGTTTACCTATCGTGCGCAGGATAATCCGCCGCTGCCGGGCTCGCGTTCGGCCAGCTTGCCCGATATTTATTTATAAGTGTTTGTTTTTAAAGGATATTTTTATGCCCCCGTTGCTGTCGGGGTATGATGAAACAAAAGCCTCGCGTTACGACGCCAGCGCGGCGCGTACGATGATGCTTCGATTGCGCGCCATCGCACTGCTGGCACTGAAACCCGGGGATGCCGTGCTCGACGCCGGTTCCGGCACCGGCCTGAGCCTGCCACTGCTGGTGGCCGCGGTTGGCCGGGACGGACGCATCATTGCCGTCGAGTCCAGTCCGGCAATGATGCGTCTGGCGCGTGCCCGTGCAGCAGCGGCTGGCTGGTCGAATGTGCAATTGATCGAGACGGGCCTGGAGAACGCGACCTGGTCCCCGCCTGTTGATGCCGTGCTGTTCAACTACACCCATGATCTGCTGCGCTCGCGCGCTGCGCTGGACCGGGTGCGCAGCCAGGTGCGGGCCGGTGCCCGGGTTGCCGCGGCGGGTATCAAGCATCCGCCGCGATGGCTCGATCCCTTCCGTTTGTACCGCCGCTTCAAGTCCGCGGACTGTTACCGCAACCGCGAGGGCCTGGATGCGCCGTGGTCGCTGCTGGCCGCGGATGTGCCCGGACTGAAGGTTGAATCCACCCTGTTCGGCAGCGGGTTCATGGCTTGGGGTCGTTACCCGGAATAGCAGTTCCATCGCGGCTGTTGTAAGGGAGCAGGCGCAGCCGCGACTGAAGGGTAAGGAGGGGGGCATGAGCGTACGGCGCATCCTGGTGCTGTTTCCGAAAGATTGGGACCGCATCGAATTCGACCGGCTGACGGCCGGGGGCTACCGTTTTTACTACGAAGGCTTCGACCTGTTCCGGTTTCCGGACAACGCACGGCTGCTGACTTTTGATGTCCGCCGCTTCGTCGAGGTGCTGCAGCGCCGTTATCGCGGGCGCATCGACGGTGTGGTCAGCAACAATGAACATTTCGGCGCGCTGGTCGCCGCCGTGCTGGCGCAGCGGCTGGGCCTGCCCGGCCCGGATCCAGCAGCGATCATTGCCGCCCAGCACAAGTACTACGCACGCCGCCTGATGCAGGCCGCACTGCCCGAAGCCACGCCACGTTTCGAGGCGCTGCCCTATGATCAGCCCCTGCAGGCGCCGGCTCTGGGTTTTCCCTGTTTCGTCAAACCGGTCAAGGCCACTTATTCGGTATTGGCACGGCGCATCGATAATCTTGCGCAGCTTCGTGCATTGCTCGAGTTCTCGCCGCTGGAGCGCCTGATTCTCGGCCGTCTGGTGCGGCCTTTCGACGTGCTGATGAAGGCGCACACCCCGTTCACGCTGGGTGCGCGGGCGATGATCGCCGAAGAACTGCTCGATGGCGTGCAGCTCAATGTTGACGGCTTTGTCGACCGCGGCCGGGTGCGGCTGCTTGGCATGGTTGACGAGGTGATGTATCCGGGCACGCAGGCTTTCATGCGTTTTGAGTACCCGTCGAGCATTGATGCCGTGACACGGCAGCGTGTCGCCGCGATGGTCGTGAAGCTGATCGGCGCGCTCGACCTCGGGCATGGATTTTTTAGAGCGCCTAACAAAATGAATTCATGCGATTTTGAGAGCTCGCCAGCAGATGAGGCAACAGCCAAGCTTGAGGAAAG
>JAIENU010000199.1 GCA_019751125.1 Burkholderiales bacterium
GTCTATGTCTGCGACCGCTCGAACAACCGCATCCAGGTCTTCGAGAAAAGCGGCAAGTTCGTGCGCCAGTTCGTGATTGATCCGAAAACACAGATCAACGGCACCGTGCACGACATGATCCTGTCACCCGATCCGCTGCAGGCCTATCTGTTTGTCGGCGACGGATCCAACGGCGAGATCTACATCGTGCGCCGTGACACCGGTGAGCGTATCGCCGCCTTCGGCCGCCTCGGCCGCATGGCCGGCGAGTTCTACGGCCTGCACAACCTCGCCGCCGATGCGCGCGGCAACATCTTCACCGCCGAAGTGCGGACGGGCCGCCGGGTGCAACGCTTCCGCCCAGAGGGTCGATAAAAATATCAATAAAAACAATGGCTTATACAATAACTGGCAGGGGATCTCCCTGCCGGTATTGTTTCAGCCACAGCGTTACGACCAGGGCACCACCTGCGCCACACGATGCGGACACTGAGCGCGCAATGGCAAACCGGCTGGCTATGATGCGACTCCGCAACAAATTCCGGAGCTCTTCATGTCCCGTGTCACCACCCGCCTTCGCGCCCTGGTCAAGGCCGGCAAATTCCTCGAACTGCCCGCGGTACATGATCCGCTGACCGCAAGGCTCGCCGAAAGCATCGGCTTCAAGACGCTGTACAACGGCGGCTTTGTCACCGGCGGCAGCACCACCATCACCGAGCCGTTGCTGACGATGAACGAGCAGCTCACCGTCGGCTCGAATATCGCCAAGGCCGTCGACATCCCGGTGGTGATGGATGCCGGCGCCGGCTGGGGCGAACCGCTGCACACCATGCGCACCGTGCGCGAATGCATCCGCGCCGGCATCGCCGGGGTGCACATCGAGGATCAGCTGTTTCCGAAACGCGCGCATTACCACACCTATGTCGCGCACAACATTCCGTTCAACGAGTTCCGCGACAAGATCCGCCTCGCCTGCGAACAGCGCGACCGCAGCGACAAGGACTTCGTCATCATCGCCCGCTCCGACGCCTGCCGCGAGCAGGGCTACAAGGAAGCGGTCAAACGCATGCTGATGGCTAAGGACCAGGGCGCCGACATGGGCCTGATCTTCCCGCGCACGCCGGAAGAAACCAAACGCGCGCCGAAGGACTGCAAGCTGCCGATGGTCTATGTGCAGAGCCGCGGCAACCGCGACGGCCGGCCGCTGTATTCATTCAGGCAGCTTGAGGACATGGGTTATGCCGGCAGCATCGACGCCATCCTGTCGGTCGGCGTACAGTTCCATTTCATGCGCAAGGCCCTGCTGGAATTGCGCAAAACCGGCGACTACAGCGGCATCACCACCCAGGAATACATCACCGCGCGCAAGCAGATCGAAGACCTGATCGGCCTCGAGGAGTATTACAAGATCGAGGAAGAAACCGTGGAAAAGATGTACCGCAAGAAGAAATCCGGAAAAAAGTGAACACAGGAACCGCATCTTGAAAAAAACCGTCTATTACTTTCACTCCCTGTCCTCCCCCTGGGCCTATCTCGGCTGGCCCAAATTCAAGGCCCTCATCGAAAAGCATGACCTCAACGTCGTCGTGCGTCCGACCCGCGTGCGCACCGAAAACGGCGGTATCCTGCTGCGCACCCGTCCCAAGGCAAGGCAGGATTACCACGGGGTCGAACTCGACCGCTGGCGCAAACGCCTGAACATGCCGCTGGTGCTGCGGCCGAAACACTATCCGACGCAGAACGAGTTCAGCGCGCGCATGGTGATCGCCGCCGACCGGCTCGGCTGGGATGCGCTGGCGCTGTCGCACGCCCTGCTCCACGCCCTGTGGAGCGAAGAACTCGACGTGATGGATGCAAAAGTGCGCGTGGCCACGGCGAACAAGCTGGGCATGGACGGCGAGAAGCTGCTGGCGATGCAGGACACGCCGGAAATCATCCAGGCATGGAAGGCCAGCGAAGTGGAAGCCGCGCAGCGCGGCATTTTCGGCACGCCAACCTGGATCTATCAGGACATACTCTACTGGGGCCAGGACCGGCTCGATTTCCTCGACGAGGCGCTGTCGCGATGAACGCAGTCAAACCACTGATCGCCCTGCTGCTCGCTGCAGCAGCACCTGCCGTGCTGGCGCAATCCGCCGCGAACTATCCCGACAAGCCGGTGCGCCTGGTGGTGCCCTTCTCAGTCGGCGGCGCACTGGATGTCGTCGGACGCCTGCTCGGCCAGAAACTTTCCGATGCCTGGGGCCGGCCGGTGGTCATCGACAACCGCGTCGGTGCCGGCGGCAACATCGGCGCCGATTTTGTCGCCAAGTCCGCACCGGACGGTTACACGCTGCTGATGTCCTCGGTGACGACGATGGCCATCAACATGAGCCTGACACCGAAGCCGCCCTACGATTTCGAGCGCGACTTCGCGCCGGTGGCGATGAACGCCGCCGCGCCGCTGGCGCTGATGATCCACCCCGCGCTGCCGGCAAAATCGGTGAAGGAATTCATCACGCTGGCCAAGGCCCGGCCCGGCGAACTCAATTACTTTTCATCGGGCACCGGTACCGGCACCCACCTCGCCGCAGTG
>JAIENU010000194.1 GCA_019751125.1 Burkholderiales bacterium
CTCGACGAGCCGACCTCGGCGCTGGATCCGATCTCGACCGCGAAGATCGAGGAACTGGTGCACGAACTGAAGTCGGAATACACCGTGGCCATCGTGACCCACAACATGCAGCAGGCGGCGCGGGTGTCGGATTTCACCGCCTACATGTATCTCGGCGAGATGATCGAATTCGGCCAGACCGACCAGCTGTTCATCAAGCCAAAGAAAAAAGCGACCGAGGATTACATCACCGGCCGCTTTGGCTGAAAACCCGTTTCAAAATGCCTGCGCTCGGCAGGCTTTGAAACGGATTCAAGGCTTCAGCGCGAAGCCGCCGCAACCTCGGCGGCCACCTGCTTCGCCAGCCGCGTCACCAGCGGCCGCGACTCACCCTCGACCATCACCCGGATCACCGGTTCGGTGCCGGAGGGCCGCAGCAGCACGCGGCCTGCACCGCGCAGCGTGCGTTCAGCTGCAGCCACCGCCTTCTGCACCGGCTTCGCGGCAACGATGGCTTTTGCCGAGCCCCCGGAGAGCCTGACGTTGACCAGCACCTGCGGAAACAGTTTGAAATCAACCGCCTGATCCAGCGTCTTGCCCTCGGCCAGCAATGCACCGAGCACTTGCAGTGCAGCGACAGTGCCATCGCCGGTGGTATGGCAGTCAAGGCAGATCAAATGCCCTGAATTCTCGCCGCCCAGCTGCCAGCCGCGGGCGTGCAACATCTCGAGCACATAGCGGTCGCCAACCTTGGCGCGGGCAAACGGAATCTTCAGGCGCTGCAGGGCTTTTTCCATCGCCAGATTGGTCATCTGCGTACCCACCACGCCACCGCGCAGGGTGCGCATCCGCTTGCGCCTCGCGGCAATCAGGTACAGCAACTCGTCACCGTCGTAAATGCGCCCCCTGGCATCCACCATCAGCAGGCGGTCGGCATCCCCGTCGAGCGCAATGCCGAGATCGGCACGGGACTTTTTGACCAGGCGCTGCAGCGACTCGGCGTGGGTCGCGCCAACCCCCTTGTTGATGTTGAAACCGTCGGGCTGCACGCCGGTGCTGACCACTTCCGCACCCAGCTCATGGAACACATGCGGCGCGATGTGGTACGCCGCGCCATGCGCACAGTCGAGCGCGATGCGCAGGCCGTGCAGGTCAAGTTCACCGGGGAAGGTGCTTTTGCAGAATTCGACATAACGGCCGGCAGCATCATCAACCCGCCGCGCCTTGCCCAGACCCGAGGACGACTTGCAGCGCAGGGGCTCATCAAGCGCCGCCTCAATGGCCAGTTCTGTGGCGTCCGGCAGCTTGTTGCCGTCGGCGGAAAAGAACTTGATGCCGTTGTCCTGATAGGGATTGTGCGAGGCGCTGATCACGATGCCCGCCGACAGGCGAAGCGCCCGCGTCAGATAAGCCACGCCCGGCGTCGGCATCGGCCCGACCAGCTGGATGTCGACCCCGGCGGCCGACAGACCGGCCTCCAGCGCAGCTTCGAGCATGTAACCCGAGACCCGGGTGTCCTTGCCGATCAGTACCGTTGGCCGACCGCCTGCGGCAGCCTTGCCGGCCAGCACCTTGCCGGCGGCATAACCCAGGCGCATTACAAAATCAGGAGTGATCGGCGCCGTGCCGACCGTGCCTCTGACACCATCGGTGCCGAAATATTTGCGGGACATTTTTTTGAGAATTGTGGAATGAGGATTGAGGATTAAGTAAAACCCGGGCAAACCGGAGTTTACTCAATCCTCACGTCTCAATCCTGCTCTCGCACCGCCTGCCACACCACCAGCGCATCCCGGGTCGCCGCCACGTCGTGCACGCGCAGGATGGCAGCACCATGCTGCGCCGCAATCAGCGCTGCGGCAACGCTGCCGGACACCCGGTCACCGACCGCGCGGCCGGTCAGGGTGCCGATCATGGTCTTGCGTGACAGGCCGGCCAGCAGCGGCAGCCCGGGCGCGAGCCTGCCCAGCCCGCGCAGCAAGGCCAGATTGTGCTCCAGCGTCTTGCCAAAGCCGAAACCGGGATCAACAACAATGCACTCACGGGCGATGCCCGCAGCCTGCGCTGCCTCGACACGGCTGCGCAGATAGGCTGCGACCTCGGCCACCACATCACCGTACTGCGGCGCCTGCTGCATGGTCTGCGGCGTGCCCTGCTTGTGCATGATGCAGATCGCGCAGCCCGAGCCAGCCACCGCATCCAGGGCACCAGGCGCTTCAAAGCCATTGACGTCATTGACCATCGCGGCACCGGCTGCGGCGGCTTCGCGCATCAGCTCCGGCTTCTGGGTATCCACCGACAGCGGCACGCCGAGTCCGGCCAGTGCCTCCAGCACCGGCAGCACACGGCGGCGTTCTTCGTCCAGCGAAACCGGCGGGGCGCCGGGCCGTGTCGATTCACCACCGATGTCGAGCAGGTCGGCACCCTCGTCAATCAGGCGCCGCGCATGGGCCACCGCAGCCTCATGGCGCAGGAAATGGCCGCCATCCGAAAAGGAATCCGGCGTGACATTGACCACCCCCATGATCAGCGGACGTTCAAGCGACAGATGGTATGAACCGCAGCGCAGGATCATCGGCATCGGTGTTGTGCAGGTACCACAGAAAGATTTGAGGCCCAAACAAAAACGGCAGGGTTATTCAACCCTGCCGCTGGTTTGCACTGCCGCCGATCAGGCTTCAGCGGCCGGCTTG
>JAIENU010000192.1 GCA_019751125.1 Burkholderiales bacterium
CTGAAGTTCTTCGAGTGGTCCTTCCGCAACGGCAAGGACATGGCGCTGGAACTCGACTACGTGCCCCTGCCCGATGCCCTGACCAAGGTCATCATGAGCAAGGTGTGGGCACAAATCGCACGCTGAGCTTCAAGCGGGAGCACCACCGGGTGCTCCCGCCGTTTTAATGACAGCCCTGCAGCAACCCCCGCAATCCGGAGATTTCATGAGTACATCCCCCGCAGGCAGCGGTATGCTTGATTCCCGGCGACTGACCGCCGTGTCCCCGGAGGGCGATGATTCCATGCAAGTATCCACCACCGACAGCGGGCTGCGCGACGAAACCCGCCTGCGGATAGTCCGCAAGCAGCGCATCCAGGACTTCTTTTTCCACAAGATCACCTTCGGTTTCTCGCTGGTCGTGCTGGTGGCACTGATCGGCATCCTGATTTCACTGGCCATGAGTGCATGGCCGGCCCTGAAGAAATTCGGCATTGACTTCATCTGGACGGTGAAGTGGGACATCGTCAATGACGAGTTCGGCGCCGCCATCGCGATTTTCGGCACGCTGGCCAGCGCGACGATCGCCGTTCTGCTCGCGGTGCCGCTGAGCTTCGGCATCGCGCTGTTCCTGACCGAAACCTGCCCGGCCTGGCTGCGTCGCCCGCTGGGCACCGCCATCGAACTGCTGGCCGCCGTGCCGTCGATCATCTACGGCATGTTCGGCCTGTTCATTTTCGCGCCGCTGTTTGCCGAGTACGGCCAGCCGGCGCTGCAGTCCACTCTCGGCCAGATGCCGATCATCGGCCCGCTGTTCGGCGGTGCGATGAACGGCATCGGCATCCTCGCCGCGGGGCTTATTCTCGCCTTCATGATCCTGCCCTTCATCGCAGCAGTGATGCGCGACGTGTTCGACATTGTGCCTGCCATCCTCCGCGAATCGGCCTATGGCGTCGGCTGCACCACCTGGGAGGTGGTGCGCCACATCGTGCTGCCCTACGCCCAGCAGGGCGTGATCGGCGGCATCATGCTCGGCCTCGGCCGCGCGCTGGGCGAGACCATGGCGGTGACCTTTGTCATCGGCAATTCGCAGCGCATCAGCGCCTCGCTGTTCTCTCCGGGCTCGTCGATCGCCTCGACGCTGGCCAACGAATTCGGCGAAGCCGCCGACTTCCACCTCTCGACGCTGTTTGCCCTGGGCCTGCTGCTGTTCGTGATCACCTTCATCGTGCTCGCCCTGGCGAAGATCCTGATCATCCGCACCGAGCGCGCCAAGGGCTTGCAGACCTGAAGCAGAACCGGAAAACGACGCCATGAACCAGAACCTTTACCGCAAGCGCCTGCTGACCAACCGCATAGGCATCGGCCTGTCGATGGTGGCAATGGTGCTGGGACTCACCGTGCTGCTGTGGATCCTGTTCGTGCTGTTCAAGAACGGCTTTGCCGCCCTTGACTGGAACATGTTCACCCAGTCAACACCGGCGCCGGGCTCCGAAGGCGGCGGGCTGGCCAACGCCATCGTCGGCAGCCTGCTGATGGTCGGGTTCTCGACGCTGATCGGCACGCCGATCGGCATCCTCGCCGGCGTTTACCTCGCCGAGTTCGGCAGCCGCAGCCGCATTGCCGAGCTGACACGCTTCATGACCGACATCATGCTCAGCGCACCGTCGATCGTGCTCGGGCTGTTTGTCTATGCCATCGTTGTTGCGCAGGTCAAACAGTTCTCCGGCTGGGCCGGCACCATCGCACTGGCCCTGATCGCGATTCCGGTGGTGCTGCGCACCACCGAAAACATGCTGCGCCTGGTGCCGGGCAGCCTGCGTGAAGCGGCCTACGCACTGGGCGCGCCGCAGTGGAAAGTGGCGACGATGGTCACGCTGCGTGCCGCACGCAGCGGCGTGGTCACCGGCGTGCTGCTTGCACTGGCACGGATCAGTGGTGAAACCGCCCCGCTGCTGTTCACCGCCCTGAACAACCAGTTCTTCTCGATGGACATGTCGAAACCGATGTCCAACCTGCCGGTGGTGATCTTCCAGTTCGCGATGAGCCCCTACGACAACTGGATCCGCCTCGCCTGGGGCGGCGCGCTGCTGATCACGCTGACCGTGCTGGTGCTGAACATCCTGGCCCGCGTATTCTTCCGCGACAAGATCGCGCAGTAACGGCAGCGCACACACATCACCCGAAAACCAACGCAAAACCCGACGAGTACACAATCATGGCCGACACCCAGGAACTGCAGCTGAAAACAGCAATCCAGATCCGCCACCTGAACTTCTTCTACGGCAAGTTCCAGGGCCTGAAGGACATCAACCTCGACATTGCCGAGCACAAGGTCACCGCCTTCATCGGCCCGTCAGGCTGCGGCAAATCTACGCTGCTGCGCACGCTGAACCGCATGTACAGCCTCTACCCCGGCCAGCGTGCCGAGGGCGAGATCAATTTCTACGGCCAGAACATCCTCGACCCGAAACAGGATCTGAACCTGCTGCGTGCGCGTGTCGGTATGGTGTTCCAGAAACCGACACCCTTTCCGATGTCGATCTACGACAACATTGCCTTCGGCGTGCGCCTTTATGAAAACCTGTCCAAGGGCGAAATGGACGAACGCGTGGAATGGGCGCTGACCAAAACCGCGCTGTGGAACGAGGCCAAGGACAAGCTCAACCAGAGCGGCCTCGCGCTGTCCGGTGGCCAGCAGCAGCGCCTGTGCATCGCGCGCTCGGTGGCAGTGAAGCCGGCGGTGATCCTGCTCGACGAGCCGACCTCGGCGCTGGATCCGATCTCGACCGCGAAGATCGAGGAACTGGTGCACGAACTGAAGTCGGA
>JAIENU010000010.1 GCA_019751125.1 Burkholderiales bacterium
GTGATCACCGTGATGTCGGGCAGGTGGGTGCCGCCGGCATAGGGGTCGTTGAGCATCCACGCATCGCCGGGGCGCATGCGGCCGCGGTTGGCGTCGATCACCGCGCGCACGCTGGCACCCATCGAGCCGAGGTGCACGGGCATGTGCGGCGCGTTGGCAATGAGTTCACCTTGGGCATCGAACAGCGCGCAGGAGAAATCGAGGCGTTCCTTGATGTTGACGGAGTGCGCGGTGTTGGCAAGGGTTGCGCCCATCTGCTCGGCGATCGACATGTAGAGGTTGTTGAAGACCTCGAGCATCACCGGGTCGGCGCGGGTTGCAGTATGTTCACGCTGGCGTGGCTGGGTGCGCTCCAGCAGCAGGTGGCCGTCGGCGCCGACGGTGGCCTGCCACTGCGGCTCGATGACGGTGGTGGCGTTGGCGTCGCAGATCACCGCCGGCCCCGTTACACGCTCGCCGGATTGCAGTTGATCCCGTTGCCAGGCTGGGACGTCCTGCCATTGGCCGTTGCAGTACATGCGGGTGGTACCGGCTTTGATTCCGGCACCGGAAGTGCCCAGCGATGTGCCGGCCACCGGGATGTCCGGCAGTTTCGAGCGGCAGCGTGCTTCAACAGCCACTGAATCGATGACCAGTGCACGTTCCGGCATCAGGAAGCTGTAGCGCTGCTGGTGGATGCCTTCGAAGGCGGCGTGCATCGCGGCGCTGCTGTCCAGGGGTACTGCGATGGCGGTATCGGTGCCTGCGTATTTGAGGTGCACACGGACATCGCTTTGTATCGCATCGGCAGCGACACCCTGTGCACGTAATGCCTCAGTGCTATCGTGGCGCAGCGCTTCGGTGACGGCCTGCAGCTGTTTCAGGCCTTGATCATCGAGCGCTGCCTCGAGGCTGCGCTCGCGGATGGTGCCGAGTTCGGCGAGGCCCATGCCCAATGCGGAGAGCACGCCGGCCAGCGGATGGATGAAAACCTGCGCCATGCCCAGTGCATCGGCGACACGGCAGGCGTGCTGGCCGCCGGCGCCGCCAAAGCAGACCAGGGTGTAGCGGGTGACGTCGTGGCCGCGCTGCACGGAGATGCGCTTGATCGCGTTGGCCATGTTGTCGACGGCAATCCGCAGCGCGCCTTCGGCCAGTGCCTCCATGCTGGCGAGGGGTGAATATAAGCCATTGTTTTTATTGATTATTTTATTGAGCAGCGCAGAGGCGGTATGGTTTGCCGCAGTGCTGTCGAGTGGCTGTTTGCCATCCGTACCGAATACCGGCGGCAGTGCCGTAACCGGAATGCGCCCGAGCAGGACGTTGCAGTCGGTGATGGTCAGCGGGCCGCCGCGGCCATAGCTGGCGGGGCCCGGATGCGCGCCGGCGGATTCGGGGCCGACACGCAGTCGCTCGCCATCAAAGCGCACAATCGATCCGCCGCCGGCGGCAACGGTGTGGATGGCCAGCATCGGCGCGCGTACGCGCACGCCTGCGACTTCGCTGTCGAAGCTGCGTTCGAGCGCGGCTTCATCCCTTCCCGAGAAATGGCTGACGTCGGTGGAAGTGCCGCCCATGTCGAAGCCGATGATCCGGTGGTGGCCCGCGGCAGCCGCGGTGCGCATCGCGCCGATGATGCCGCCCGCGGGGCCGGAGAGCAGGCTGTCCTTGCCGCGGAAGGTGGCCGCGTCGGCGAGGCTGCCGCTCGACTGCATGAAGCGCAGCCGGCTTTGCGGCAGCTCGCTGCGTACCTGCTCGACATAGCGGCGCAGCACCGGCGTCAGGTAGGCATCAACCGCGGTGGTGTCGCCTCGCGCGACCAGCTTGATCAGCGGGCTGGTCTGGTGCGATACCGAAATCTGGGAAAAACCACATTCGCGAGCGATCTCTGCTGCGATGCCTTCGTGTTCGGGATGGCGGTAGCCGTGCATGAATACGATGGCTACCGAGCGGTGGCCGCGCCGGAACGCCTCGCTGAAATCGCGGCGCAGGGCTTCGCGATCGGGCTGGCGGATGATTTCGCCGCGCGCGCCGATGCGCTCATCGACTTCCCACACTTTACGGTAGAGCTGTTCGGGCAGCACGATGCGGCGGTCGAAGATGCGCGGCCGGTGCTGCCAGGCAATACGCAGCGCGTCGCCGAAGCCGCGGGTGATGAACAGCGCCACTGCTTCGCCCTTGCGCTCGAGCAGGGCATTGGTGGCGATGGTGGTGCCGATGCGCACTTCGGCGATCAGCTCGGCCGGAATTGCGGCATTGGCAGCAAGTCCCAGCAGTTCGCGGATGCCGGCGGTGGCGGCATCGCGGTAACGAGCGGGGTTCTCGGACAGCAGCTTGTGGGTGAGGATGCGGCCGTCGGGGCTGCGCGCGACGATATCGGTGAAGGTGCCGCCGCGGTCTATCCAGAACTGCCAGGCAGCGGCTGTTGTTGCGGTGCCGGTCATGGCGACATTGTCGCCAAATTGTCGCGAAATGGCGACGGGCAGTCAGCCGCCATGTCAGGCCTCGCGTGCGTGGCAATAATCTCGGTTGACGCTCGATGCGGGGCAAGGGTCTAATCCGGGCTGGCTGTCGCAGCTGGTGGCCATAATTCATGAAAAAACAGGGCGGGCGGCATGGCTGAAGCAGTGCTCAACAAGATCGGCAAATACGAAATCATCGACAAGCTCGGGGATGGCGCGACCAGTGCCGTGTACCTCGCCAACGACGATTTCAACAAGCGCAAGGTGGCGGTGAAACTGGTGTCGCAGACGGCGTTGAAAGACGAGACGCGCGGCCAGCTGATGCACCAGCTGTTCATGAACGAGGCCTCGCTCGCCGGCAAGCTCAATCATCCGCACATTGTCGAGATCTATGA
>JAIENU010000227.1 GCA_019751125.1 Burkholderiales bacterium
TTGATGGTTTCGCGATAGGCCAGGTTGAGCACCTTGCCCTGCTGCGGCTGGTAGCGGCCGGACACGTTGAATTTCTGGGTTTCTTTGGCCTCGGTGTTGTACTGCCAGCCCGCGTTTGCCGTCCAGTTGAGGGCAAGATTGCCGCTGATTGCAGCAAGCAGATCGGATGAGTTGCTGTCCCGAGCCCTGGGCGCAATGCCGGGTACGGTTACCTGTTGCGACTGGAAATAAAAGCGTTGGGCCAGTGCCACGCGTACCCGTTCTATGCCGTCATCACCACCAATGAAACGCGAAGTGGCACCCAGCGTCAGCTGGTTGGCGTCATTGATGCGGTCGTTTCCGCTGAACTGGTTTTCGCTGAAGATGGTTGCGAAGTTGATGTCCTGCAGGCCGCTTTCGAAATTGGGAATGCGGCTCTGGTCCTTGTACGGGATATAGACGTAAAGAGCCTTGGGTTCCAGCGTCTGTGTGATTTTCTGCCCGCTGAATACAGTGTCGCGTTCGAAAACCACGCCGGTCTCGGTGCTGAAGATCGGCAGCGATCGCGTGGTGTCGGGCAGGGCAGCCGCATTGTTGCGGCCGATGGTGTAGTGCGTCAGGTGCGCACCCACCTTTGGTGTGACATAACCGTAGGTGTTTTGCAGTGGCAGCGAATAACTTGGGTTGAGCACCACGCGCTGGCCGTTGACCAGGGACTGATGCTCGAAGGCGGTGTAGCTGCCGGTGAATTCAAGATCGCCGCGGCCGACGCCGATTTGCTGCGCCGTCAGGTTCAGCTGCGGTTGCCGGTTGTATGGCGGTGTCAGCGGTGCGAGCAGGTCGGCCTGCAGGGTCTGCCAGCGCTGGGCGAATGCCGATACGGAATAGGTGCCGCCGTTGCCCCAGACCCCAGAGCGCGCAAGCGTCGCGTCATTGGGCAGGAAAACCTGCGAAGTCACCGCGACCAAAGTCGACAGGTCGGTGAAGTAGCGGCCGTCGGACACCCGGTTCAGGTTGAGCAGCGTGTTCCATGAATCGCCGAAGCTCTGCTGGTGTTTAGTGAACAGCCCCCAGCGGTCGCGGCCGATCTGCTGGTCGTTGGACAGCACTTCCGCGCGCGCTTCGCCGCGGCCCGTGGGGTTCATGTAACGGAATTCGCCGCCCAGCTGGAGGCCGCGTTTGGTCATGAAGCGCGGAAACAGCGTTGCGTCCATGTCCGGTGCGATGTTCAGGTAGTACGGCACCGTGAACTCGAAGCCGGTGGTGTTGGAGCTGCGGTAGCTGGGCGTCAGGAATCCCGACTTGCGTTCTTCGTGCAGCGAGAACGAAAGATAGGGCGACCAGAAAATGGTCTGGTCGAAGAACACGATGCTCGCGTCGCGGGCGACGCCGACATCACGCTCGCGGTCAAGATCCAGCTGCTTGGCGCGCACGAACCAGGCATTGTTACCGGGGGCGCAAGTGGTGTATTCGGCGGTTTCCACGCGGTAGCGGCCCGGGCCCTGGAACAGCATCCGTTCCGCGGTGCCGCGGGCATCGAAGGGCGGCAGCGGGCCGCTGCCCGCGGGTCCCCGCGGTGGCGTGCTGATCAGCTGGTAACTGGGCTTTTCCATGAAGCCGCGGTCGGTGGCGATTTCATAGCGCAGCACCGAACCTTCGATGATCTCGCGGCCCTGTTCGATGCGCACATTACCCTTGGCGTCGAGCACATCCCTGGCGACATCGTGGCGCATCCAGTCCGCGCCGAAGGATTGCCCGCGCTTGCGCAGGCGTACATTGCCGAAGGCTTCGAAATCCTTGTCCTGCACGCCCTGCATGCGATCCGCTTCGATGAACAGCGGCACTTCTTCCGGCGTCTGCGGCTCGGGCAGCAGCCAGGACTGCGGACGCAGCTTGACCCCTTCTTCGGCCATGGCCAGTGCCGGCAGTGCACACAACACGGCGAGGGCGATTCTTGTTTTTCGGCGGGGAAACAAGTTGGGAGGAATCAGAGAGAGGCGGAGGGTGGGCGCGTCAACGTGTAGCGGGAGGGAAATGCGGATGGGGTGCTAAAATCTCACAATTCACCGCGTGAAGCAACGCAATAAGCGGAGCAACAAACGACACGCGGAGTATACGAAAAGCCACGCCGGATCCGACACCGGCACAACGCCCGAAATCTTTGTTTGGACTCAGCGTGAATCCCGTTTCGAACACCGCCAATGATCCGCGATGTGAGGCGCTGCAGGACTGGCTGGCCGGGTGTTTTCCGGGCGAGCGGCTGACGCTGGAGCCGGCGTCGGCGGATGCGAGTTTCCGCCGTTATTTCCGGGTCGCTTCTGCCGGCGGTACGCGCATCGCGATGGACGCGCCACCACAGAGCGAGGACACCGGCCCCTTCATCCGGGTAGCCGCGCTGATGCATGAAGCCGGCTTGCATGTGCCCGAGGTGCTTGCCGCCGATACCGCGCAGGGTTTTCTGCTGCTTACCGACCTCGGTCCAACCACCTATCTGAAGGCGATCAACGAGGCCAACGCCGATGCCCTGTTCAGCGATGCGATCAAGGCACTGATCACCTGGCAGCACGCCAGCCGCTCCGGCGTGTTGCCACCCTACGACCGCGCATTGCTGCAGCGCGAACTCGATCTTTTCCCCGAGTGGTATGCCGGCCGCCATCTCGGCGCGACGCTGAGCGAGGCGCAGCAAACCGTGCTGGCGCGCATCAACAATCTGTTGATCGACAGCGCGCTGGCGCAGCCGCAGGTCTATGTGCACCGCGACTACATGCCGCGCAACCTGATGCTTTCCGAACCCAATCCCGGCGTACTCGATTTCCAGGACGCGGTTTATGGCCCGATTACCTATGACCTGGCTTCGCTGTTCCGCGATGCCTT
>JAIENU010000139.1 GCA_019751125.1 Burkholderiales bacterium
AGCCCCGCAAAATCCGATGAAGTTCTGCAGCAACTGCGGCCACACCGTCACCCTCAAGGTCCCACCCGGCGATTCACTGCCACGGCACTGCTGCGAAGCCTGCGGCACGATCCATTACCAGAACCCGAAAATGATCGTCGGCTGCATTGCCGAATGGCAGGACCGCATACTGCTCTGCAAACGCGCGATTGAACCGCGCCACGGCTTGTGGACCGTACCCGCGGGCTTCATGGAAAACGGCGAAACCACCGCACAGGGTGCGGCACGGGAAACGCTGGAGGAAGCCAATGCACGCGTCGAGATCGGCCCGCTGTACGCGATGTACAACATCCCGCACATCAACCAGGTCTACATCCTGTTCCGCGCGCGGCTGCTCGACCTCGATTTCAGCGCCGGCACCGAATCGCTGGAAGTGCGGCTGTTCGACGAGGCCGAAGTGCCCTGGGAACAGCTCGCCTTCGCCACCGTGCGCAACACCCTCACCCACTACTACGCCGACCGCCAGGCCGGCGAATACCGCTTCCATCTCGGCACCATCGAACGCGCGGCACCGCGCAATTAACCCCCCTGCGGCTCAGTTCGCCCTCAGGGCATCGACGATGTTCAGTCGCGATGCCCGCACCGCCGGCAGGAATCCGCCGGCAACCCCCATCAGCACGGCAAAAGTCATCGAGGTGATGATGATGCGCGGTGTCAGCGTGAAGCTGAAGGCCAGCTCGGAAAACGACTGCCAGTTCAGCGTCGAGATATGCACAAACTGCATCAGCGAAGCGAGCATCAGTCCGGCAATGCCACCGAACACGCCCAGCATCAGCGCCTCGGCAAGAAAGGTGAGCAGGATGCTGCGCCGGCGGAAACCCAGCGCACGCAGAGTGCCGATCTCGCCGGTGCGGTTGGCCACCGCCGCATACATGGTGATCATCGCGCCGATCATCGCACCCACCGAAAAAATCACCGACAGCGTCAGCCCCAGGTAGCTGATGAAGTTGGACAGCGCCTTCGACTGGTCCTCGAAGAATTCGCGCTCGGCCTTCACATCGAGTGTCAGTCGCGGGTCGTTTTCAAGGCGCCGGCGGATCTCCGGCAGCGCCCCGGGATCGGCGATGCGCGCCACCACCACCGACCAGGCATTACGGCGGAACGCCCGCTGCAACTGGTCGGCATCGGTCCAGACCTCGGAGTCATAGGCCGAGCCTTTTGCCTCGAATACACCCACCACCCGCCATTCACGGCCGCCAAAACGCATGGCCGAACCCAGTGCCGCACCCTCGAAACGTTCGGCGATGCTGGCGCCGACGATGACTTCGGAGACACCGGGGCGGAACATGCGACCCTCGGTGATGCGCAACTGCGGCCGCAGCGCAAAGGCCGCGCTGCCGACGCCACGGGTGGTGACGTTGGTTGCCGTGCCGGTGTCACGCTTGGGCAGCGTGATCAGTATCACCACCTCCTTCGAGGCCAGGCGCTGCCCGTCTTCACCGATGGCGATTTCCGGCTGGCTCTCGACGATCGCCGCCTGCGCGCGGTCGATGACGCTGGAAATCTCCGCACCGGCAGCGCGCCGGGTGACATGGATGTTGTCGGGTTGGCCGGTGGCGACCAGTGTCTGGCGCAGCCCCGTATCGAGCATCTGCACCGCGGCGAAAACGAACACCACCAGCGCCATGCCACCCGCGGTGAGCAACGTGGTCAGCTTGCGCGTCCACAGATTGCGCAGCGTGTACGACAGCGGCACCGCCTTCATTGCATGCCTCTCATCCGATCGCCCGCAGGCCCTCGACGATACGCACCCGCGCCGCGCGCCGCGCCGGCAGCCAGGCCGCCGCAATACCCACCACCACCGCACTGAGCAGCTGCAGCCACACCGTCTCGCTGCTGACCTCGAACACCGGAAACAGCGTGCCCATCTTGGCGCCAAACCAGTCCGCCACCGGAAAAGTCAGTGCGACACCGAGCGCGGCGCCGCTGAGCGCGATGGCCAGCGATTCACCGTAGATCAGCCCGCCCAGCACCAGCGGACCAAAACCCAGCGCCTTCAGGGTGGCGTATTCGGCAATACGTTCGCGCGCAGTCATCGCCATGGTGTTGGCCATCACCGCGAGAATGATGAAAATCACCACAAAGGACACGATACGGATGGCAATGACTATGGCCTCGGTCTGCCTGATGAAACCGATCTGGAAGGCCTGCTCGGTCTCGGTATAGGTCTCCGCCGGTGAATTGCGGAACAGCGCATCGATCCCGGCACTGATTTCGGCGGCGCGCGAGATGTCGCTGACCTGGACCACAAACACACCGGCCAGGCTTGAGCGCTGCGGCGCCTTGGCGCGCAGCGTTTCGTCGAGGTACTGCCAGTGAAAAAACATCTGCGAGGTGTCGGTGCGAGGCGTCGCGCCCTCGTAGATGGCGCGGATCACGAATTCCCAGTTGCCGGCGAAGATGGTGCCGCGCAGCGGCAGCACATCCCCCAGCTTCAGGCCGTAGGTGTCGGCCAGCTTGCGCCCGATCACCACGCCCTTGCGGTCGCGCATGAAGTCGCGCAGCTGGTCGGGATCGATGCGGTACTCCGGATACATCGCGAGGTACGGCGCGGCGTCGATCGCGAATTGCGGAAAAAAATTCTTCGGCTCCTGGTAGACGCCGGCGAACCAGTTCGCCGCCGCCACCGAACGCACGCCGTCGAGCCCGCGGATCTTGTCGCGGTAATGCACCGGCAGCGGCACCACCAGCGACACCGCGTTGCGCGTCACCAGCCGGTCCGGCGCCGCGGCATTGGCGCCGGTGTACCAGGCATCCACCACCGTCTGCAGCAGGCCGAAGGAGAGGATCGCCACAAGCAGGCCGAGCAGCGTCAGCAGCGTGCGCAGCTTGTGGCGCAGCGCGTTACGCAGGGTGAGCTTCAGCCAGTACATGGAATGAATTGCAGAATGGAAAATTTATTCAATAAAAACAATGGCTTATGATTTACCGTCG
>JAIENU010000067.1 GCA_019751125.1 Burkholderiales bacterium
GGCTGATTCAGCAACACCCCGAAGTTGTCGAGAAAGGCATCGATGTGTTCGGTCGATGACTCTTCGCCGGCGGCCTTGTTCATCGCCTCGGCAAATTTTTCAGCGACATCGCCACGAAAGAAGGTGCTGCGCGAGCTGCGCTTGTCGACGAGTTCCAGGCCCTGGCCCTCGGGATATTCCGCCACATAGTACTGCTCGCTGTTGTAGACGATGCGCATCGCCGCTCCTTTTCAAGGATAGTCACAATCATAAGCCATTGATTTTAAACAATAAATTGTTTAATTCAGGGCCATGAAGAAGATGGGGCACAAGGCCCGCGATTTCAAGTGCGGTTGCGGCGCTGGCAGATGGCGATGCCGGAGAGGATCAGCGCGAGGCCGGCATAGGCGGTGGCCTGCGGTTGTTCGCCCATGATCCACAGGCCGAGCATCACCGCGACACCGGGGCTGAGGTAATTCACCAGCGACATGAAACTCGGGCCTGCGGAGCGGATCAGCTGGAAATACAGCACGGTGGCCACCGCGGTGGGAATCACACCCAGCCAGACCACCGCTGCCGCCGAGACCGCGCGCGGCTCAAGCAGCCAGGGCCGGTCCAGCCACAGCGCGGCCGGCACCACGACCAGGCTCGCCACCAGCAGCGTCGATGCCGCCGAGACAATGACATCACCCCGGATGATCAGCCGCGTCAGCACGCTCTGCAGCGCGTAACACAACGCACCGCCGAGCACCGACAACTGCGACACGATGCGCAGCGTGTCGCCGCCGAGTCCGGCCAGCGCATCCGGCCCCATCAGCAGCACGATGCCGCAGAAGCCGGCGGCAAAACCCAGCGCGCGGTTGCGCGTCATGCCTTCGCCGGCGATCAGGAAATGCGCCAGCACCAGCGTCGACAGCGGCATGAACGCCATCAGGATGCCGGCGAGCGCGCTCTCCACCACCTGCTGGCCCCAGGTGATCAGGTAGAAGGGAATCGCGTTGCCGATCAGCGCGATCACCACGTACGGCCACCAGTTGCGCCCCAGCGCCGGCAAACGCCGGCCGCTGGCATAGACAAACACCAGCAGCACCAGCGCCGCCACGCCGACCCGTCCCGCGACGATGGTCAGCGGCGGCAGGCTGGACACCGCGATGCGGTTGAACATGAACGAAGAGCCCCACATCGCGACCAGCGCGAGAAGGAGCAGCCAGTCCTGGAGCGTACGTTGATTGCCGGACATCTGGGATATGCCTTGTTGTTCTGTTTTCGGTTCAGGGGCGATGGGTGATCAAAAACGGACGGGGGTCTGATGCCCTCGTTTTTTTCATGCCTCCCCCATCCTGCATCATTCGATTCTAATGCTTGCCATCATGCCCCCGTGCTGGTGTGCCAGCACATGGCAATGGAACATCCAGTCGCCGGGGTTGTCGGCCACAAAGGCGATCTCCATGCGGTCACGCGGCGCCAGCAGCGCGGTATCGGCCCACGGCCGCAACGGCACCGGGTTGCCGTTGCGGCTGAGGATGCGGAAGGCGATGCCGTGGATGTGGATCGGGTGATACCAGGCGGTGTCGTTGTGCAGGGCCAGCACATGGTGGCTGCCGCGCTTGAACACCAGCAGCGGATGATGGTGGTGGTGATGATGTTCGCGCTGCGCCACGCCGTTGATGGTCCAGGCGATGCCGTGTTCGCGCACCAGTTCCTGGATGCCGAGCCGCCGGCCATCGAACTCGGCCTCGCGCAGGGCGCCCATCGCCCCGCCCTCGAAGCGGATGTCGTGGCGCTGCGCGCGCGCCGCATCGGGTTCGGCCAGCGGATTCGGCGGCAGCACCATGGGCGCGGCCAGCGGCTTCAGGCGCAGCGGCGCTTCATCGCGGTACACCAGCTCCATCACCCGCAGCTCACGGGGATAAAAAGTGTCGGCCACGACAAAACGCTCGCCGGGCCGGCCCATGCAGTCAATGATCAGGTCGGCGCGCATGCCCGGCCCCAGCGTCACGCCCTCGCCCATCGCATGCGGCGCCACCGGATGGCCGTCGAGGGCAATCACCTGCGCCGCGTGGCCGTCGAACTTCAGCCGGAAAATCCGCGCCGCGGCGGCATTGATCAGGCGCAGCCGGATGCGTTCGCCGCTGCGCAGCGCAAACTCGCCGCCTATCGGCGTGAAGCGGCCGTTGATGGTGACGGTGTTGCCGATACGGCCGCCGTGGCTGAGGTCGAAGCGGTTGCTGTCGAAGTCGGCGACGTCGGTGGCAGTCTTGTCGAGGCGCCAGTCGGAGAGCACCCAGGTTTCGTCGCGGTCCACCTCGGGCGGCTGCGGCTCGTCGACGATCAGTGCGCCGTAGAGGCCGCGCGCCACCTGCTCCTGCGAACGTTCGTGCGGGTGATACCAGTAGGTACCGGCATCGGGCAGCGTGAACTCGTAGAGGAACTCGCCGCCGGGGAGCACCGGCTTCTGCGTCAGGTGCGGCACACCGTCCATCGCATTGGGCAGGCGGATGCCGTGCCAGTGCACGGTGCTCGCCTGGGGCAGTGCGTTGGCGAGCAGCACGCGCAAACGTTCACCCTGCTTCGCACGCAGCAGCGGACCGGGCACGCGGCCGTCGTAACTCCACACCTCGGTCTGCGGATATTGCTCTGGCACCAGCTGCTGGCGCGACACGCCGGCACGCAGCACCTGCGGCAGCGGCGCGGGTTGCGTTGCGGCGCAGGCGGGCAACAGCAGGCTGCCCGAGACAGCGATGAACTGGCGGCGATTCAGCGGCATCGGCGCATTATCGCAGCCCCGGCGATGCCCGGTGCCGGTGCATGCGCATGATAAAATCGGACCTCAAAAACAATGAGCAGCCGCTCCACCACGCTGATGAGCACACTGTCCCCGCTGACCGCCCTCTCCCCGCTTGACGGCCGCTACCACTCAAAGCTCGACGGCCTGCGCGGCTGCTTCAGCGAACAGGCGCTGATCAAACAGCGGGTGCGGGTTGAAGTCGAATGGCTGAAGGCGCTGGCCGCCGAGGCG
>JAIENU010000103.1 GCA_019751125.1 Burkholderiales bacterium
ATCACGAACTGGCGCACGAACTTGCCGCTTTTCTCGAAGACCTGGATGCGGTTGTTCGAGCGGTCGCAGACATAGACCAGGTTGTCGATGCCGAGGCGCACGCAGTGCACCGGGTTGGCGAACTGCGGTGACTCCGGATTGAACATGCGCATCTTCGCATCGTCAGGGCGGTTGCCGTAGGCGCCCCAGTGGCGCTTGTATTGCCCGTTTGCGGCATCGAATACGATGACGCGCTTGTTGCCGTAGCCGTCGGCGACGTACAGCTCGTTGGCCACGGCATCGAGCTCCATCGACGCCGGGCGGCCGAGCTGGGTGGTGCTGTTGCTGCCCTCGGATTTGCCGGGCTTGCCGATCTGCATCAGGAATTTGCCGTCACGGGTGAACTTGAGCAGGTGATGGTCCTTGACGTCGTTGCCGCCGATCCACACATCACCCTTGGGATCGACATAGATGCCGTGCTCGTTGCTCGGCCAGTCGTAGCCTTCGCCGGGGCCGCCCCAGGCCTGCACCACGCGGCCTTCGGGATCGAACTCGATCACCGCCGGCGCCGGCCGGCAGCAGCGCGCGGTGGGAGGGTTCTGCGCGGCACCGGTTTCCAGGGCTTCGATGGTGCGCGGGCGGTGGATGATCCAGACATGGTTGCGGCTGTCGACGTGCAGGCCTGCGACCTGGCCCAGCGCCCACTGGTTGGGCAGGGGTTTCGGCCAGTACGGATCAACGACGTATCGTGTCGGCGGATTGGCGCCGGGCGTGGCGCAGCCGGCAAGCAGTGCAGCCAGCGTGCACAGCACGGCGGCCAGATGGTGTGTGTTGATGTTCATGGTGGCTCCCCCTTGCTATGGAACAAAAAACTGCTTTAAAAACAGCAGGTTAATTATATTTTCCGGACCGGATTACGGTGATTCATCAAGGGCTGTCGTGGTCGCAGTGATGCAATCTGAACCCGCCCCGTGACAGTCGCTGCGCAGTTGGTGTATTACTCGAGTTCCCGTTTTTTGTGATGAACCCGTAGTCTTTTCTTTTTCTTTCATTTCTTTTAACCGGATTCTTACATGAAGACTGCAGCAGCCCGCCAGCGCGGCGTGGAGCACGACATCGTTCAGGCGCCGCAGGTCGGCGATGTTTCACCTTATTACGAACCGCAAGGTAACGAGGTTGCCATTTTCGAGGCGGCCTACAAGCGCCGCCTGCCGATCATGCTCAAGGGGCCGACCGGCTGCGGCAAAACCCGTTTTCTGGAATACATGGCCTTCCAGCTGAAGCGTCCGCTGGTCACTGTTTCCTGTCACGAAGACCTGACCAGCTCGGACCTGGTTGGCCGCTTCCTGCTAGAAGGTGCGGATACGGTATGGCAGGACGGTCCGCTGACCCGCGCGGTGAAGGCCGGCGCGATCTGCTACCTCGATGAGATCGTCGAGGCGCGCACCGATTCCACCGTGGTCATCCACTCGCTGACCGACCACCGGCGTAAGCTGGCGATCGAGAAAAAGGGCCAGGAGATCGATGCCCACGAAGACTTCATGCTGGTGATTTCGTACAACCCCGGCTACCAGACCGTGCTCAAGGACCTGAAGCCTTCGACCAAGCAGCGCTTCATCGCGATCAATTTCGACTTTCCGTCGGAAGAGGTCGAGCGCAAGGTGCTGGTCAGCGAGGTGCCGGGCACCAAACCCGAAGTGGCGCAGCAGCTGGTCGCGATTGGCCGCAAGGCGCGCCTGCTGAAGGATCACGGCCTGGAGGAATCGACTTCGACCCGCGCGCTGGTCTATGCCGCCAGCATGATCGCCGCCGGCCTTGATCCGGTGTCGGCCTGCCAGGTGGCGATGGTCAATCCGATCACCGATGACGCCGAGCTGGCCGATGCGCTGATGGAAATCGTCAACGCCCACTTCGCCTGATCACCGAATAAGCTAAGCGCGTCCGGTTCGCGTCGTCGCGTGCTCGCCAATTGACTCGCCTAACAGTCAGTTATGTCTCGCCAATTGGCTGCGCGGCTCCTTGCGCACCAGCCTGCTCGCTACGCTTCTTCGGCGATCAGGTGGTCGTGCAACCGTTTTAGTTTGCTGAATTCATGAAACTGAATCAATGAAATACAGCCCCTCCATAGACCAGGCCCTGGCCGAGTTGCAGGAGCTGAGCGCTGCGGTGCACCGCGAAGTCTCGGCCGTGCTGCCGGAGATCGCGCCGCACGGCGAAGCCGATACGCTCGACTGGCTGGCGGCCTGCCGCGCGCTGTTCAGTTTTGAGCGCGATGCGGGTCTTGCCTTTATCCGCGGCAGCCGTGAGGCGGAGCAGGTATCCGAGGAAGTGCGGCCGTGGACCGGGCAGGCGCTGGCCTTCATGCAGTGGCGTGCATCATGGCGTGCGCTGGAGGGCTTCATGGCCAATGTCGCGCGCGCCTACGGCACGCTGGGCCATGCCGGCGAGAAACGCTGGGCCGAGATCGGTTTTACCTGGTGTTCGCGGCAGATCGAAAGCGGCGCGGTGTATTTCTCGACGCCGGTCATCGACCTTGCCGGTCGCCAGGGCGGGATCACCGCAATCGAGCAACTGCTGTCGCCGACCGAAGAGCTTTACGAATCACGCAAGCTGATGCTCGGCAGCTATCTTGGCGGCGCGATCCGTGTGCGCAATCTGCTCGGCGCGCAGGCGATCCTGCCCTGGGCTTCGCGCGGTGCCGACATCCTGCAGACCGGGCGCACCCGCGGCGAAACCTATTTCCGCCTCGAGTCCGAGGAAAGCCTGTCGATGCTGCTGGAGCATCTGCCCGGCTACCGGCTGACCGACCGCAACCGGCTGCTCGGCATGCTGCTCGATGTCTGGTTCGGCGGTGAATTCGACCTGCGCGAAAGCACCTGGTCGCCGGAAAAGGGCCGCCCCTTCATCGAGACCGACGGCCGCACCATCTATTTCCCGGCGGTGATGGCTGACCGCGAGGAGGCCATCCTCGCGCTGCTGCATACTGCCGGCCACATGCGCGGCCGCACCTTCGACCGCGCGGCGATGGAAGAGATGTTCGCCGAGGCGAAGCTCGATTTTCCGAAAGC
>JAIENU010000210.1 GCA_019751125.1 Burkholderiales bacterium
GAAGGCCATGTCAACAACACCGGCTTTTTCCGTTTCATGGAAGAGACCCGCATGCGCTGGGTGTCCGGCCTGGGTATCCCGACGGTGCCGCCGCATCCGGTGATCGTGCTGCTCAATGCCGCCTGCCATTACCACCGCCCGCTTGAATATCCGGCGAGTGTCGAAGTCTCGCTGCATGCCGGCAAACTCGGGCGCAGCAGCGTGCAGACCCACTACCGGCTGCGCCATGTCGAGGCCGATATGCTGTGCGCCGAGGGTTACGCCACCCTGGTCTGGTATGACATGACGCAGCAAAAGTCGGTGCCGCTGCCGGAGCAATTGCGCAGCCTGCTTTTGCCAGCCGCAACCGGATAGAATCAATTCCAAAGCGGGTTCCGCGGTTTTTCCGATGTTTGTCGAAGAGGGGAGGCTCCGATGAAACAGTCAATCTGCTGTGCAGCGGTGTTCACGACTTTGCTGCTGGCATCTCCGGCGGTACTGGCTCAGCACGTCAAGATCACCCCGCTCGGCTCGCATGCCGGCGAGCTGTGTGACCGTGACCGCGCCACCCTGTTTGAAGACCCGACCGGCGTGCGCATACTCTACGACGCCGGGCACTCGGTGACCGGTGGCGACGATCCGCGCCTGGGCGATGTCCACCTGGTGCTGCTGTCGCACGCCCATGGTGATCACATGGGCGACCGCAAGCTGCGTGCGCTTGAGGCCGGTGCCTGCGAAAAGGTGGACACCGTGGCCGCCCCGCATTCGACCACGGCTGAAATCGCGGCGGCAAAAAACGCCGGCATCATGATGGTCGCGCCGATGGGTGCGTTTATCGCCAAAAAAATGGAAATGATCCGCGGCAAGCCCATCGGCGCCTGTCCCGAGAAGGAGGGGGCGCTGGTGCCGCCTTTCGCCGCGTCCTGTGCGGCCAATGCCCAGCTTGGTGGCATGCGACTCATCAGGGCACCGGGCGCGGCCGCGGCAGTCGAAGTCACCATCGTACCCGCCTCGCATGACAGCACCGTGTCGCGCGAACTGCTGACCGATCCGCAGAAAGCCGCGCTGGCCGTGGACAACACCAGCCTCTATCTCGGTCCCCCCAGCGGTTACGTCATCAAGTTCACCAACGGCCTGACGGTGTACCTGTCCGGAGACACCGGAATTCACGCCGAGATGAAGACCGTGGTCGGCGATTTTCACAAAGCCAACCTCGCACTGCTTAACCTTGGCCCCAGTGCAATCTCAGCCTACTCGGCGACGTATGCGATGAACGAGTTGATCCGGCCGGCAGCGGTGATCGCCACCCATGTCAACGAGCGCGCCACCAGCGGCGGCAAGCTGCTGCCCGCTTCGCGTACCGCGGCATTCATCAAGATGCAGAAGCGGCCGGTGCACCTCGCGATCAGCGGCCGGACAATGGAGTTTGATGGCCGGGCACAATGTGTGTCGGGCTGCAACTGAGGGACATTGCAGACTGATTCGTTGGTGCTGGGCGCTTGAGTGTGCAAAGGGCTGATTGCGTTTCCACGTAATGACCAGAAGTGACTGGAAGCGGTTGACGGCGGATTGATGCGCTACGCACTGGCTTTTGTTCTCGTCCTGACCGGGGTGCTGCCGTCAATCACCGCGGTCGCTGCCGAGTCGCGCGATATGGCGCTCGCTGGTTTCCATGACCTGCAGGGCCGGGGCGCCTATCAGCCGGTGATCCACGAGCACAAGGGTCGCTGGATCGCGTACATCGGACTGCACTCGGGAGCTGCTGCCAATCCGCTGACGGGACAGCGCGAAGACAATGGCACGCTGCTGGTCGATGTCACCGATCCCGCGAAACCGCAGGCCCTGCACCATATTCCGGGTCCGCCCGGTGGCGAAGCGCAGATGGCGCGCATCTGCAAGGGCAGCGAGCTACCGGGTGCGGCACGTGATCGTGTTTACCTGCTGCGTTCCTACGGTCACAGCGCGCATGAAGTCTGGGATGTCACGCTGCCGGGCAAGCCTCTGCGGGTGTCGGTGGTGGTTGATGGCCTGCGCGGCACCCACAAGAACTGGTGGGAGTGCGATACCGGCATCGCCTACCTGGTTTCCGGTGTGCCCGGTTGGCGCACCTGGCGGATGACACAGGTTTACGATCTTTCCGATCCGGCAAAACCGCGGCATATCCGTGATTTTGGTTTGCCCGGGCAGGAGCCGGGCGCCGGCGGAGCGGTGCCCACGGGCCTGCATGGCGCCATATCCACGGGGTCACGCGGCAACCGCGTCTACTTCGGCCACGGCACCTCGAGCGGCGGCATCCTGCAGATCGTCGACCGCGAAGTGTTGCTCAAGGGCGAAAAAACGCCGACCCGCGACAACCTGCTGGCGCCGCAGCGCGGCCGCTTCGACCTCGACCCCAACTACGGCGCACACACCGCATTCCCGCTGCCAGGCATGACCGTGCGCGGCGCTGACGGACGCAGCACGCAGCGCGATTTTGTCGCGGTGGTGAACGAGGCGCTGTCTGAGGGCTGCGGCGGCACGCAGCAGAAAGTGTGGATGATCGACGTGACTGACGAGGCCAAACCGGTGGTGGCCTCGACCTGGGCCTTTGACCCCAAGCCCGGCAATTTCTGCGCGCGGCCCGGGCGCATCGGCGCCCATGCGTCGCAGGAAAGCTTCAGCGACATCTATTACCGGCGCATCCTGTTCATCGCCCATTTCAATGCCGGAGTGCGCGCGCTGGATATCCGCGATCCGTACAAGCCGCGCGAGATTGCCTACTACGTGCCCGAGGGCCGGGGACGCGCGGTTACCACCAACAATGTCGAGGTGGATGACCGCGGCTACATCTATATCGTCGACCGCCACGGACTGGGCATGCACATCCTGCGCCTTGCCGGGGAGGCGCGGCGGGTGGCTAACTTCCGCTGAGAGTTACAGCCCCAGCGCCGACAGATCAAGCTTGTCGCCCTTGACGGGTGGACACCAGAAGTAGGCGCCGGTCAGCGGCCGCGTGAATTTGAACAGCGCGTCGGTGACGCCGTCCTCGACACCAAGCATGCGCCGCAGCTGCGCCTCGAAGGCATCGAGCGAGCTGCCGAAAGCGGTGAACACCAG
>JAIENU010000179.1 GCA_019751125.1 Burkholderiales bacterium
ATCACGCTGCAGTTCAGTCTGAGCCGTGACATTGATGCCGCCGCCCAGGACGTGCAGACCGCGATCTCGCAGGCCCTGCGCCGCCTGCCCGAGGGCATGGATCCGCCGACGCTGCGCAAGGTCAATCCGGCGGATGCGCCGATCATGTTTCTGGGGCTGACCGCGCGCACTCTGCCGTTGCCGGCGCTCGACGAGTTTGCCGACATCAGCATTGCGCAGCGTTTTTCGATGATCACCGGCGTGGCGCAGGTGCAGGTGTTCGGCTCGCAGCGTTACGCAGTGCGCGTGCTGCTCGACCCGGAGGCCCTGTCCAAGCGCGGGCTGGGTCTGGAGCGGGTGGTCGGTTCGATCCAGAACGCCAACAGCAATCTGCCTTCCGGCGTGCTGCAGGGCGCTGCGCGTGATTTCACGGTGAAATCATCGGGCAAGCTGCAGCGTGCGGAGAACTTCAACAACCTGATCGTCGCCTACAAGGACGGCATGCCGGTGCGCCTGTCGGATGTCGGGCAGGCGGTGGATGGCATTGAGAATGCCAAGATCAAGAGCTGGCTGAACAGCGAGCGTGCGATCGTGCTGGCGGTTTACCGCCAGCCGGGCGCCAATACGGTCGAGGTGGCGACGCGGCTGCGCGAGCTGTTCCCGGAGATCGAGGCGAGCGCGCCTGCCGGCGTGCGCATCCATGTCATCAACGACCGTTCCGAGTTCATCCAGGCTTCGATCAACGAGGTCGAGTTCCACCTGCTGCTGTCAATCGTGCTGGTGGTGCTGACCATCCTGCTGTTCCTGCGCAATGTGCGGTCGACGCTGATCACCGCGCTGATCCTGCCGACTTCGATTGTTGCCACCTTCGGTGCGATGTATGTGCTGGATTACAGCCTGAACAACCTGTCGCTGATGGCGATCATTCTCGCCGTGGGCTTTGTCGTTGACGATGCGATCGTGGTGCTGGAAAACATCACCCGGCACATGGAGATGGGCAAGGACCGGATGACTGCGGCTCTCGAGGGTGCGCAGGAGATCGGCTTTACCGTGCTGTCGATGACGGTGTCGCTGGCGGCTGTATTCATCCCGATCCTGTTCATGGAGGGCATGCTCGGGCGTCTGTTCCGCGAGTTCGCGGTGACGGTGGGCGTGGCGGTGCTGGTCTCGGGCCTGGTTTCGCTGTCGATGACCCCGATGATGTGCAGCCTGATGCTGTCACCGCATGAACAGCACGGTCGCTTCTACCAGTGGTTCGAGAAGGCTTTTGACTGGGCGCGCGACACCTATGGTTCGACACTGCGCTGGACCATGAAACGCACCAGCCTGATGATGATTGCATCAGCGGTGTTCCTGGTGCTGACAGTGTTGCTGTACCAGGCGGTGCCGCAGGGGTTCATCCCGCGTCAGGACACCGGCGTTTTCTTTGGTAATACGCGGGCGCCCGAGGGGATCCCGTTCAGTGAACTCGAGAAACGCCAGGCTTTGGTGTCGGCGATCATCGAGAAAAATCCGAATGTTGAGTCAGTGCAATCGACCGCCGGCCAGGGCACCGGTGGCGTGGTCGGCAGCAACATCGGCCGCATCATTGTCCGCCTGAAGCCGAGATCCGAGCGCAAGGCGAGTGCCGACGAGGTGATTCAGGAACTGCGGCGCTCCTTTGCCAGCGGTGCGCAGGGGCTGCGTGTGTTCATGAACAATCCGCCTTCGATACGCATCGGCGGCCTGATCAGTACCAGCGATTACCAGCTGGTTCTGCAGGGTTCGGACCAGAAGCAGCTTTATGAGGCAAGCCAGGCGCTGGAGGCGCGCCTGCGTGAATCGCGACTGTTGCAGGACGTGAATTCGAGCCTGGAGCTGAGCAATCCGGAAATCCAGATCGATATCCTGCGTGATCGTGCTGCAGTGCTGGGGGTATCCCCCCAGCAGGTGGAGGCGGCGCTTTACAACGCTTACGGCGGACGGCGCATCAGCACCCTTTACGGCTCCACTGACCAGTACAACGTGCTGCTCGAGCTCGATCCGAAATTTCAGCGTGATATCAATGCCTTGCGTTCATTGTTTGTGCAATCCACGACCGGGCAGATGGTGCCCATCCAGGCCGTGGCCGACATTCGCATGGGCGTGGGACCAGTCTCCGTGAGCCACTACGGGCAATTGCTGTCGGTGGTGCTGTCCTTCAACCTGGCGCCGGGGTTGTCGATCGGTGACGCAGTGACGCACGTAAAGGGACTGGCCAACGAAACGTTGCCGGCGGGTGTTACCTATTCGGTCGCGGGTAATGCGCAGGCCTTTGAAGAAGCGTTCCGGACCCTGCCCATTCTGCTGCTGATCACCGTGCTGGTGATCTACATGGTGCTGGCGATTCTCTATGAGCATTACGGACACCCGCTGACCATTCTTACTGCGCTGCCGTTTGCCGGATTCGGCGCACTGCTGATGCTGCTCATCGCAGGACAGGAACTCAACGTCTTCAGCTTCGTCGGCATCATTCTGCTCGTGGGACTGGTGAAGAAGAACGGCATCATGATGGTCGACTTTGCGATCCAGTTGCAGCGTGAAAAGGGCATGTCGCCGGAGGACGCAATTGTCGAGGCATCTATCATCCGCTTCCGTCCGATCATGATGACTACCGCTGCTGCAATCTGTGCCACGCTGCCGCTGGCTTTTGGCACCGGCACCGGTTCCGAAATGCGTCAGCCGCTGGGTATCGCGGTGATTGGCGGCCTGTTGTTCTCGCAGATGCTGACGCTTTATGTGACGCCGACGTTTTACGCCAGCATGGCGCGCATTGAGGCCTGGTTCCGTCGCCGTCAGTCGGCGGAGGTGCCGGTTGCCGGACGTTGAAAATATTTGGGTCCGGGGCTTAAAGGGGCTTGCGCGAGCCTGAAAATACCTTGATAATCGGGGGCTTCGCTGATGCAGGGCTGGACCAAAGCCAGGCGGTGCAGAGGTCAGCGAAAACCGGTTCGGAAGTTAAATTGTTTGTTGACAGATACAAAACAAGCAGTCATAATTCTGGGCTTGGTTGATCGGGCGCGGGGTGGAGCAGTCTGGCAGCTCGTCGGGCTCATAACCCGAAGGTCATAGGTTCAAATCCTATCC
>JAIENU010000171.1 GCA_019751125.1 Burkholderiales bacterium
CTGAGCAAGCCCGAGGGCCAGCAACTGGTACGCGAACTGGCCAAAGGTGTTGATGTGCTGGTGGAGAACTACAAGGTCGGCGACCTGGCGCGTTATGGGCTCGGGTATGAAGACCTCGCCAAGCTCAATCCCGGGCTGATCTATTGCTCGGTCACCGGCTTCGGCCAGACCGGCCCGTACAAGGACCGCCCCGGCTACGATTTCATGGCGCAGGGCATGGGCGGGCTGATGAGCATCACCGGTGAAGCCGACGGCCTGCCCGGCGGCGGCCCGCAGCGTGTGGGCATTCCGATCATCGACATGACCACCGGCATGTACGCGACGATCGCTATATGCGCGGCGCTGGCCAACCGCGCGGTGACCGGCAAGGGGCAGTGGATCGATGTCGCACTGCTCGACAGCTGTGTGGCCTTCCTCGCCAACCAGGCGATGAACTACTTCGCCACCGGCGAGTCACCGTCGCGCATCGGCAATGCACACCCGAACATCGTGCCCTACCAGACCTTCAAAACCAAAGACGGCGCGATCATCCTCGCCTGTGGCAACGACAACCTGTTCAACAAGTTCTGCGATGCCGCCGGCTGCGCCCACCTGCCGAAAGATGCACGTTTCGCCACCAACGCCGAGCGTGTGAAAAACCGCGCCGAGATCACCCGGCTGCTCAATGAGGTGTTTGAAAAGCGCACGACCAAAGAGTGGGTCAAGCTGCTCGATGATGCCGGTGTTGCCAACGGGCCGATAAACAGCATCAAGGAAGTGTTCGAGGAGCCGCAGGTGATCGCCCGCGGCATGAAAATCGAGCTGCCGCACGCCGCAGCCGGCAAGGTGCCGCTGGTCGCGAGCCCGATGAAATTTTCCGGCACCCCGCTGCAGCATGACATTCCGCCGCCAGTGGTGGGGCAGCACACCGATGAAATCCTGCGTGGTGTGCTGAAAAAGAGTGATGCGGAAATCGCCGCGCTGAAGGCGGCCGGCGCGATTTGAGCGCCGCTGCGCCGGTCAGAAAAAACTGACCAGCATCTTCGTCGCCAGCGTGAACAGCACGGCGGCGAAGATTTTTTTCAGCAGCGCACCCGGTGTGCGGTGCGCGAGTTTCGCCCCCAGCGGCGCGAGCAGCATGCTGGCGACGACGATGCCGGCCAGCCCCGGCAGGTAGACATAGCCGATGCTGAAATCGGGCAGCGCCGGCTGGCGCAAGCCGGTGATCACATAACCCGCGGTGCCGGCGGCAGCAAGCGGCCAGCCAATTGCCGCTGCGGTGCCGATCGCCTCATGCACGCGGATCCCGCGCTTGACCAGCCAGGCCACCACCAGTGCTGCGCCGCCGGTGGCGGTCAGGCTGGAGATCACGCCGATGAATGCCGCCGAGGTATTGAGTCCGGTGGTGGTGATCGGCATGGCTCCGGCCTCGGGCTTTTTGCCGAAGAACATCTGCGCCGAGATGTAATAGATCAGCAGCGTGAACACCACGGAGAGCAGGCGCACATCAAGCACGCTGGCAAGCAGCGCGCCGCCAAATGTGCCGAGGACGATGCCCGGTGCCATGCGTTTCACCATCTGCCAGTTCACCGCGCCGTGGCCGTGGTGGGCGCGCACGCTGGAAACCGAAGTGAACAGGATGGTGGCCATCGAGGTGCCGAGCGCGAGGTGCACCACCTGTGCCGCATCGAAACCCTTGGCGGCATAGACGAAGGCGAGCACCGGCACCATTGCCGCGCCGCCGCCGATGCCGAGCAGGCCGGCAAAAAAACCGACAAAGGCGCCCAGCGCGAGATAGGCCCACCACCATTCAAACATCGCGGCGGATCCCGGTCACCGGATCATTTCTTCATCAGGCCGAGAATGTACTTCCACTCGTCCGGATCGACCGGCGTGATCGACAGCCGGTTGCCGCGCGCGAGCACGCGCATTTTGGCCAGCGGCTTGTGCTTGCGCAGTTCATCGAGCGAAACAAGAGGTGTCTTTTTGACGTAGCGGAAATCGACGTGTAGCCAGCGTGGATTCTCCGGCGTTGATTTCTCGTCGTAGTACTTGCTCTTGCGGTCGAACTGCGTGGCGTCGGGGTAGGCCATCTTCGACACTTCGGCGATGCCGACAATACCCGGCGTTTCGCAGTTGGAGTGGTAGTAGAAGGCCTGGTCGCCGGTCTTCATCTGGTCACGCATGAAGTTGCGCGCCTGGTAATTGCGCACGCCGGTCCACGGCGTCGTCTTGTCGCGGGCGAGGTCGTCGATGCCGTAAACGTCGGGTTCGGATTTGATCAGCCAGTAGCGCATGTTGGAGTCCGCATCAAAAAAATAACGCGGCAGTGCCGCGTCGCTGTGGGGGTCCCCCGCCAGTGCCGTCGTAGACCAGCATCCTGAACCAAAGGTTCAAGAGGGCCGCCTTCCGGATTTCTTCAGGCACATCCGCGTGGGACGCGCACACCGAAACCGCTTTGGTCGGCAGCCTGTGCAATGCTTATCGGTTCAAAGAATATATGGCCCGGACAAACACCGCAGGGGATTTCTTGGACGGCAGGACGTGCGAAAAAAAACAATCAGAACAGTTTGGTCTGTTCCGCCATCGCCTGGTCGATGCTCGTCTCCATGCGCTGGATTCTACGCTTGGTTTCAGCGACATCAAAACTGCCACCGACCTTCATCGACAGGAATTCGTGGGCAATGTTGAGCGCGGCCATGATTGCGACACGTTCGGTGCCGATGACCTTGCTGCGATCCTTGACGTCCTGCATCTTGCTGTTGAGGTAATCGACCGCTTCGAGCAGGCCCTTCTGCTCGTGCTCGGCGCAGGCGACGCGGAATTCGCGCCCCATGATGTTGATTTGCAGGCCCTTGGAATCAGCGTTCATATTGAATAAGCGCTCAGGCTTCCTCGGCAGGAATCTGTTCAACGATCTGTTCGAGGCGGGTGGTGGCGAGGCTGATTTTTTCTTCGAGCTGCTTGTTCCGGTGCAGCGCCGAGGCCAATTCCTGACGCAGCCGCTGGGTGTCCTCGCGCAGCCGCTGATTGGCTTCAATGAACTGGTTGAGCTTGTCTTCCAGCGCCTTGAGTTCCGCTTCCATGCGCGCACTATAGTGGGGATGAGGGTGAAAATCCAGACAGTTCAGTAC
>JAIENU010000105.1 GCA_019751125.1 Burkholderiales bacterium
GCCTCGCACACCGCCAACCTCGGCGGCGCGATGGCGCTGTACAAGGCGGCGTTCAAACAGAAGGGCATCATCCAGGTTGACGACATCCAGGATCTCGTCGATTACGGCCACGCGCTGCGCGCGAAGCGCCTGCCGCGCGGCAACCGTGTCGCGATCATCACCATCTCCGGCGGCGCCGGCATCCTGATGACCGACGAAGTGGTCGCCGGCGGCATGCAGATGGCGCAGCTCGCGCCGGAAACCGTGGCCAAGCTCAAGGAATTTGTGCCGTCCTACGGTTCGGTCGGCAATCCGGTGGACGTCACCGCGGCGATTTTCAACGACCTCACGCTGATCAACCGCACGCTGCAGGCGATCGACGACGATCCGGGCGTGGACTGCATCGCGATGATCAATGCCTCGCTGCAGGGCGAGATCGCGCAGAAGGTCGCTGCCGAAATCGTCGCCGCCGCGGCCAAGACCGACAAGCCGATTTTCATTTCGTGGAGCGCGCGCGATGCGGTGGCGCCCGAGGCCTATGCCGCGCTGGATGCCGCGCGTATTCCCCACTACAAGTCACCGGTGCGCTGTGGCCGCTCGCTCGCCGCGCTGTCCTGGTATGCGGCCGCCAAACGCCGCAATGAAGCGCAGAAAATGGACAAACCGCCGGTGATCAGCCGGCCGTCGGCGCAGGCGATGCTCAAGGGCAAGACCGGCGATGTGGCTGAATACGCGGCGAAGCAGGTGCTCGCCGAGTACGGCATCGCGGTGACCCAGGAGCAGCTCGCGAAAAGCCGTGACGAGGCGGTGGCTGCCGCGCAGAAAATCGGTTTCCCGGTGGCGATGAAAGTGCAGTCGGCCGACATCTCGCACAAGACCGAGGCCAAGGCGGTGAAGTTGAACGTCGCAGATGCGGCGGCCGTGGCTGCGGCCTATGACGAAATCCTGAAGAATTCCAAAGCCTACAAGGCCGATGCGCGCATCGACGGCGTGCTGGTGCAGGAGATGGTCGGCGGCGGCATCGAGGTCATCGTCGGCATCAGCAACGATGCGCTGTTCGGGCCGGCGGTGATGTTCGGCCTCGGCGGCATCTTTGCCGAGGTGCTGAAGGATGTGTCCTTCCGCCTGGCACCGATCACCCCGGCGATGGCGCGCGAGATGGTCGAGGAGATCAAGGGTTACCCGGTGCTTGCCGGTGCCCGCGGCAAGGCCCCGGCCGATGTTGATGCGCTGGTTGATGCGCTGGTGAAGGTGTCGGCGCTGGCCGAAGACCTGAAAGGCCAGGTGGCCGAACTCGACATCAATCCGCTGATTGTCTTGCCCAAAGGTAAAGGCGTGATAGCGGCGGATGCACTGATCCGCATGAAAGGCTGAGCCATGGCTGTGTCCGAGGAAGTCCGTCTGCTCTGCGACGAGGTCGCGAAATTCCTGCGTGACGAGGTCGATCCGCGTTCACGCGCCATCGAGGAAAACGACGCGATTCCCGAGGACCTGATCGAGCTGGCCCGCGGCATGGGCCTGTTCGGGCTGACCATCCCCGAGGAATACGGCGGCATCGGACTCGACCTCGCCGGCAAGTGCGCGATCGAAGAGGTGATGGGCCGCACCAACTACGGCTTCGCCACGCTGATCGGCAACCACACCGGCATCAGCACCACCGGCATCACCGCGCTGGGCAATGCCGAACAGAAAAAACGCTTCCTGCCGAAGATGGCGAGCGGGGAATGGATCGGTGCGTTTGCGCTGACCGAACCGCAGGCCGGTTCCGATCCGGCGGCGATGCGCACGATGGCGGTGAAGAAGGGCGACCGCTATGTGCTCAACGGCGAGAAGATCTACATCACCAACGCCGGCCTTGCCCAGGTGTTCACGGTGATGGCGATCACCGACAAGACGAAGGGCGTCAAGGGCATCTCCGCCTTTGTCGTCGAGCGCGGCACGCCGGGGTTCAGCATCGGCAAGAACGAACTGAAGATGGGCATGCACGGCTGTACCACTGCGCCGCTGGCCTTCACCGACTGCGAAGTGCCAGCAGAGAACCTGCTCGGCGCCGAAGGCATGGGTTATGTGCAGGCAATGAAGACGCTGACCGCGGGCCGGGTTACGGTGTCGGCTCGCTGCTGCGGCATGATGGACAAGCTGATCGAGCGCACCGCCGAATACATGAAAACGCGCAGCCAGGGCGGCAAGCGGCTTGCCGACCATCAGGGCCTGCAATGGATGCTTGCCGACATGGCGGTGGCGCGCGACGCGGCGCGCGGCCTGACCTATCGCGCAATCGACACGTTGATGCGCGGCGAGCGCGGCACCATGGAAGCTTCGACCGCGAAGGTGTTCGCCACCGAAGCGCTGGGCCGCGTGGTCGATGCCGCGGTGCAGATCCACGGCGGCATGGGTTATATGCGCGAGGTCGGCATTGAGACCACCTTCCGCGACGCGCGCATCGTGCGCATCTACGAGGGCACCTCGGAAATCCAGCGCAACATCATCGCCGGGCTGCTCCTCAAAGACTGATAAATAGTTCAATAAAAACAAGGACTTATATATGTCATCCGTGAAGGAGCTGTTTGATCTCAGCGGTCAGGTCGCCGTGGTCACCGGCGGCGCCACCGGCATCGGTTTGCAGATGGCGCTGGGCCTTGCCGAGGCCGGTGCGAACATCGTGGTGTGCTCGCGCCGCGCCGATGTCTGCGAGGCGGCGGCTGCCGAGATTGAAAAAGTTGGCGTCAAGGCGCTGGGCATCGGCTGCGATGTGACCAAGGCCGACCAGGTGGAATCGCTGAAGGACACGGTGCTCAAAAAATTCGGCCGCGTCGATATCCTGTTCAACAACGCCGGCCGTGCCTGGGTGGCGCCGCCGGAAGACACGCCGCTGGAACGCTGGCAGCAGGTGTTCGACCTCAACATCACCGCGCCCTTCCTCTGCGCACAGGTTTTCGGCCGCGAGTTCATCAAGCAGAAGCGCGGCAAGATCGTCAACATCGCCTCGATCGCCGGCCTCGTCGGGCGCAACCCGGCGGCCTACAACTCGATTGCCTATGGCGCGAGCAAGGGCGCGCTGGTCAATTTCACCCGCGACCTCGCGGTGAAGTGGGCACAGCACAACATCCAGGTCAATGCGATCTGCCCCGGCTTCTTCGTGACGCCGATCAACGAAAAGATGTACGTCAAGAACAAGGACAACGTCGAGCGCGAGATTCCGCTGAAGCGCACCGGCGGCCCCGACGACCTGAAGGGCATCGCGGTGCTGCTGGCCTCGGCAGGTTC
>JAIENU010000089.1 GCA_019751125.1 Burkholderiales bacterium
TTAATGCCCCTTACCTGCTGCATGGAGGGCATCAAACTTCTTTTGCAGGTTGAGACGCATGGGTTTGAGGACTTTGAGTGCGAGGAGAGCGGCGGTGGCGCTCATGGCGGCGGTGACGTAGAGGAGTGTCTGGTGGTTGCCGGCGGCGGCGAGGATGACGGGGCCGAAGGGGACGAGGAGGTTGGCAGTGCCCTTGGCGGTATAGAGGATGCCGGCATTGGTGGCGGCGTACTTGTGGCCGAAGCTGTCGGCGCAGGTGGCCGGGAAGAGGGCATAGACGTTACCCCAGAGCAGCGGGATGGCCACGATCATGAGCACGAAGACCAGGGGGTGATGCCCCATTGTGGCCATTAATACAATTGATACCGCAAACAGACCGAAGGCCGTGAACATGGTGTTCTCGCGGCCGAAGCTGTCCGAGATCCAGCCGAAGAAGGGACGGGTCAGGCCATTCACCACCCGGCCGATATCCTGGGCCAGGGTCAGGGTCAGGAAGGCCAGCACCGGAATCGCGGTCTCCTTGCCCACCCCATAGACCTTGCCCAGGCTGCCGAGCTGGCCGGTCACGATGGTGCCGGCGGCGACCATCAGGGTGAACATCAGATACATGGTCCAGAAGGTCGGCTCGCGCAGCACCTCCATCGGGCGTGCGTTGTACTCCGTGGCGCCGGGCAGGGTCGGCTTCTGCGCCTCGATCTCCGGCGTCGGCCGCGCGATCAGGAAACCCATGGCCACCACGATCGCGCCCTGGAAGAGACCGAAGAACATGAAGGCCTCGTGATAGCCCTCGGCCTTGATCATGGCCGCCACCGGGCCCACGGTAAGGGCCGCGCCAGCGCCGTAACCGGCGGCGGTCAGACCCACGGCCAGACCGCGCCGGGTCGGAAACCACTTCAGCGCATTCGCCACACAGGCGCCATACACGCAACCGGCGCCGATGCCGCCGACGCAGGCGGCCAGATAGAGCATGGCCAGCGAGCTCATCTCCGAGTAGAGCACCCAGGACAGGCCGCACAAGGCGCCGCCGACGATGATCAGCGGACGGGAACCGTACTTGTCGATGAAGAAGCCTTCCAGCGGCACCAGCCAGGTCTGCACCACCAGGAAGATGGTGAAGGAGATCTCGACGGCAGGGGTGTTCCAGCTGAAGTTGTTGACGATGGGGCCGCGGAACAGGGGCCAGGCATATTGCAGATTGGCGATGGTCGCCATGCAGACAATGCCGAAGATCAGTTGCAACCACGGATTGCTCAACGCGGATGCCGCTTTCTGACCGCCCCCCTCTGCCGTCATTGCGATCGCCATGACCTCTCTCCTCATCGCTGGATTTCTTATGATTTCAGCGCCTTGGGGCACATTTCCCCAGGCAGGCTCAGCCTTGCCATAGTGTCGGCGGCATGGGATAATGTCAAGCACTCTTTCGGGCAGTAATACCGGGGATTGGCGCGGATTCGACAGCGTTTTTGCAGTCGATTCGCAGGAACTGGAGGATGCATTTCCGCACCTTCAGCGCTGCCAGACCCGATGGAAACAGCGCGCCCCCCTGGCCGGGTCTTCTATAAGACACAAGGCAGACGGGGGCTTTTTGTTATCCATGCATCCGGGCCGTATCCCGCTCCCGTGTATTGCTGCATGACCGCTTATTTTGCGTCAGTTTCGCGCCAGTCCCATGACGACACCTAATCCCCGCGACATCCTCTCCCAGCTCTTCAACGCCGCCACCCGCGCCGCCCTGCCGGCGCACACCCTGGCGCAACACCTGCCGCCCAAACCCAAGGGCCGCACCATCGTCATCGGCGCCGGCAAGGCCGCCGCCTCCATGGCCGCTGCCGTCGAGGCCGCCTGGGATGGCGATATCTCGGGGCTGGTCGTGACGCGCTACGCGCACGGCGAACCCACGAAATACATCGAAGTCGTCGAAGCCGCCCACCCCGTGCCCGACGCCGCCGGCCGTGCTGCTGCCGGCCGCATGTGGGAACTGGTGCAGGGTCTGACCGCCGACGACCTCGTGCTGTGCCTGATCTCCGGCGGCGGCTCGGCCCTCCTGGCCCTCCCCGCTGAAGGCCTGACGCTCGCCGACAAGCAGGCCGTGAACAAGGCGCTCCTGAAGTCCGGCGCCAACATCTCGGAAATGAACTGCGTGCGCAAGCACCTCTCCGCCATCAAGGGCGGCCGCCTCGCCGCCGCCTGTGCGCCGGCGCAAGTCGTGTCGCTGGTGATCTCGGATGTGCCGGGTGATGATCCTTCGGTGGTCGCCTCCGGCCCCACCGTCGCCGACCCGACCACCTTTGCCGATGCACTCGCCATCCTCAACAAGTACAACATCAGCGAGCCCGCCGCTGCGATCGAGCACCTGAAGGCCGCCAAGGAAGAAACCCCCAAGCCGGGCGATCCGCGGTTGAGCCGTGTGACCACCACCGTGATCGCCACCGCGCAGCAATCGCTGCAGGCCGCGGTGAAGGAGGCCGAAGCGTTGGGTCTGCGTACCGTGGTGCTGGGTGACAGCATCGAGGGCGAATCCAGAGACGTCGCGCTGGTGCATGCGTCGATTGCCCGCCAGATCGTCGGTCATGGTCAACCGGCAGCGGCACCGTGCGTGATCCTGTCCGGTGGTGAAACCACCGTCACCGTACGCGGCAATGGCCGTGGCGGTCGTGATGCCGAATTCCTGCTGGCGCTCACCGTGGCGCTGGACGGCCTGCCCGGTGTGTATGCGATTGCGGCCGACACCGATGGCATTGACGGCACCGAAGACAACGCCGGCGCCATCATGACCCCGGATACCTTGAAGCGTGCCGAAGCGAAAGGCCTCAGTGCCAAGGCCATGCTCGCCAACAACGACGGCTACAACTTCTTCAAGGGCATCGACGACCTCGTCGTCACCGGTGCCACGCGTACCAACGTCAACGATTTCCGCGCCATCCTGATCACGGCTGACGCAGTCAAGAAATAAACCATCGCCATACTCGAAGCAATCAACGCAAGCACTTGAACCACAGAGGCACAGAGACACAGAGAAGATCGAGACAAGACAGATTGCATGAGCGCTTCCGTCTTTCTGCTGTTGTATTTCTCTGTGCCTCCGTGTCTCTGTGGTGAAGATTTTTAATATCTAGGAGAGCAGTAAATGAACCGTCGTCTGCGTAATGCAAAGATCATCGCCACCCTGGGGCCGGCGTCCTCCAGCAAGGAGAAGATCAAGGAACTGTTTCTGGCCGGTGCAGACGTCTTCCGTCTGAACTTCAGCCACGGCACCCATGCCGA
>JAIENU010000084.1 GCA_019751125.1 Burkholderiales bacterium
ATCCACGCCACGCTCACCGTCAGCGGCGACCGCGCTGCGCTGACCGCGGCCGATGCGCGCATCCGTGCGCTGCTCGCCGCCGAGGCCAGCGGTGGTTTTGAAACCCATCACGGTGATGACGCGCTGTCCTACGACTTCAAGGTGCAGGGCGGCATTCCCTTTCCGGCGTTTGCCGCGGCTTCGCAGGAGTTTCCCGATCTGGTGGTGACGGCAGAGTGGGTCAATGTCGGCGCCGGCCGCAGCGGGCGAGCGCAACTGGCCGCAGGCAAGCTGGTGGAGCACAGCGAGGACAGTGTCGCCACCAGTGCCGCACGTGCGGCCAACCGCCGGGTTCAGGTGGCGGCCGACGGCCGGCTCGAGCTGGGCCTGTTGCTGACGCGGCTGGGTGCGGATGAGTGGGCGGGTTATGTCATCAACCACCAGCGTGATGCGCTGTTCCACCTGCTGCGCACCGCCGAGGGTATCGAGCTGCGCGCAACCGAAGGTGAACCCGAGTGGTCGGTGGTGTGGCGCCTGCGTGATGCCGCCGACACGCCGCCGGCGCGGCCCTGCATGCGTGTCGCGGTGGACGAGGCCTTGTTTGCCGAACTCGATCGCGCCGCGCGCGAGTTTGTCGGTGAATGGATCTGGCTCGACAGCGCTTCAGCGGTGGATACCGCGATCGAGCGCGAGCATTACGCGCGCCTCGGCCATGCGGTGCAGGCGGCGAATTTGCGCAGCCTGCGGCTGAAGGGGCTGCAGGCCGATGCCGATGGCCTGCGGGTGCATGACACGCTGGACGCGGAAGACCGCTGGATTGCAGAGTTGTTGCTGCGCTGCTGGGCGAAATAAAGCGCGTTCAGGCCGACGGGCGTTTGCGCCACTGTTGTATCAGCAGCCAGCCGCCGAGCATGCCGCCCAAGTGGGCGAAGTGTGCGACGCCGGACTGGGTGCCGGTGACGCCGAGGTAAATCTCCAGCAGGCCGTACAGCGTGACAAAGAGCCAGGCCGGCATCGGAATCGGCGGGAAGATCAGCAGCACCTTGCGGTGGGGGAAAAACAGGCCGTAGGCGAGCAGCAGGCCGAACACGCCGCCTGAAGCGCCCACTGTAGGATAAATCTCGCCGGTGGAGAGGCTGGCCACCGCGAGCTGCGCGACCGCCGCGGCAAACACGCAACCCAGGTAATAGATCAGGAAGCGTTTCGCGCCGAAGACCTGCTCGATCTGGCCGCCGAACATGTACAGCGCCAGCATGTTGAAGCCGATGTGCATCAGCCCGCCGTGCAGGAAGCCGTAGCTGATCACCTGCCAGGGCATGAAGCTCGCGCCGAAATTCGCCGGCGTGTGGAAGGGCCACAGCCCGAACCAGATGATCAGGATGTCGCCGAGCAGTTGCTGCAGGATGTAGACCGCGACGTTGGCGATCAGCAGCAGTTTGGTGACGGGCGGCATGGCCCGCAGTTTACACCGAGCCCTTCAAATTCAGGCCAGCACCGGCGGCAGTTGCGGCAGCAGCTTCGGGCGTTCCGCGGTGGCGGCGCCGTTCAGCGCGAAGCCCAGCAGCTTGCCGTCACCGCCGACATACAGCGATTTCACGCCATCGGCCGAGGCTTCGACCTGCCAGTTGCCGGCGGCGCCGGCGGCGGGCGGCGAAACAATGGTCGGGCAGGCGGGGGTTTTCACCATCACCGGCATCGCCGGGAAGGAGACCTGCACCGGCTTGCCGGCCAGCGTCTGTGCCAGCGCGCGCGCGGCGTGCATGATCGGCATCACGTACGGCATGACCAGGCCTTCGATCTCGGCGCAGTCACCCAGCGTGTAGACATCGGGCGCGCTGGTGGCGAGCCCGCGGTCGGCGACGATGCCGCGATTGACCTTGATGCCGGCAGCGGCGGCAATCGCGGTGCGCGGTTTCAGGCCCACGGCGGAGAGTACGAGATCCGTTGTCAGCGTCGTGCCGTTGTCGAGGGTGACGCGATAGCCGCTGCCTTCGCTGTCCACCGATTTGACGCCGGTGCCAAAGTGCCACTGCACGCCCAGCGCGGCGAGTTTTTCCTTCAGCAGCGTGCCGCCTTCGGCCGGCAGCAGCCGGCCCAGCGGCAGCGCGGCGATGTCGATCACCTCCACCGTGTAACCACCGGCGGCGAGGTCGTTGGCAAATTCGCAGCCAATCAGGCCTGCGCCGATGATGGTGACGTGCTTTTTGCCTTCCAGCGTGTTGCGGAAGTGCGCGTATTCATCAAGGTCGTTGACGGTTTGGATGGCATCGGCACCACTGCCTTCGATCGGCAGGCGGATCTGGTCGGCGCCCAGCGCCAGCACCAGTTTCGAGTAGCTCAGTGTTTCATCACCGATTTTCAGCGTGTGCGCGGCGGTGTCGATGGCGTCGATGCGGGTGTTTGCGCGCACCGTGGCATTGAGCTGGGTGGCCATCTGTTCCGGCGTGTTCAGCGCGATGGCGGCGGGCGCCTTTTTCGATGCGATGGCGTTCGACAGCATCGGCTTGGAATAAAAACGCGCGCTGTCGGCGGCGATGATGATGAGCGGCGTCGCGGTGTCGAGCTTGCGCAGCTCCTTCGCGGTGTTGTAGCCCGCGAGGCCGCTGCCGATGATGACGATCGGGTTCATGGTGTTTCCTGTGTTGATCGGTGATGACGGCTGAAAAAATCAGCCGAGCATGGTATCAAAGACCATCATCAACACGAAACCGGCGATCAGGCCGATGGTGGCCACCCGTTCGTTGCCGTTGCGATGGGTCTCCGGAATGATTTCGTGGCTGATCACGAACAGCATTGCGCCGGCGGCGAAGGCGAGGCCCCAGGGCAGCATCGCCGCGGCGTGGCCGACGGCGGCTGCACCGATCAGGCCGCCCAGCGGTTCGGCCATGCCGGTGGCGAGTGCCAGCGCGGCGGCTTTCCAGCGCGCCACACCGAGGCTGACCAGCGCGATGGCGACAATCAGGCCTTCGGGCATGTTCTGGATGGCGATGCCCGCGGTCAGTGCATCACCGCTGCTGCTGCCCTGGGTGACGCCGACGGCAAGACCCTCGGGCACGTTGTGCAGCGTGATCGCGATCACGAACAGCCACAGCCCGGCGGACTGATCGGTCGCGCGGCCGCCTTCGCGGCCCTTGACGAAATGTTCATGCGGCAGCCAGCGGTCGGCGGCCATCAAGGCCAGTGCGCCGAGGGCAATGCCGGCGGAGACCAGCATCGCGCCACCCGTGGCGCTGCCGGTCGAAACTGCGCCGGTTTCAAGCGCGGGTGCCAGCAATGAAAAGAAACTGGCGGCGAGCATCACACCGGCGCCGAAGCCGAGCAG
>JAIENU010000174.1 GCA_019751125.1 Burkholderiales bacterium
CCGTCCTCGACACCAAGCATGCGCCGCAGCTGCGCCTCGAAGGCATCGAGCGAGCTGCCGAAAGCGGTGAACACCAGACCGCAGCGTGTGCCCTCGGTCCAAGGCATCGAGCGCCGCACCACAAAAGCCTCCGGCTCAAAACTTTCCTGCGCGGTGCGTTTGACGTGTGCCGACTCCGGCGCATCGTCGAGTTCCTCGTTGTCCGAGAGGCGGCGGCCGATGCAGTGGTCGCGCCCGGCCTGCGACATCGCATTAAAACGCCCAAGATCGTGTTCCCACTGCTGCACGGCGACGAAGCTCGAGCCGGCGATGCCTTTTTCCGAACTCAGCGCCGCGGCCTCGGCCTTTTTGCCCTTGGGGTTCTCGGTGCCGTCTTCGTATCCGGTGATGTCGCGTCCGCTGCCGTGCTTGAAGGCGTCGATCACCTGCGTAGCACGGAAGGCTTCACTAATGGCGGCATCAATCTCGCGCTGGCGGTGGAACAGCTCGCCGGCATCCTTGCCGCGCAGCCAGAGCCACAGCGCGGCGGGCGTCGAGGGAATGTCGAGGCCGAAGCCGCTGAATTCGGGGAAGGGGCGCAGTCCTTCAATTTCACGTCCCAGCGCCGACACCAGCGAGAAACCGAGCCCGGCCACGGTGTGTTCGCCGTCGGCGAGTTTGGCCAGCGCGCGCAGGCTCGCGGCCGGATCAGCCCCGGGTAGCAGGGTGTAGGTGACATAACGTGCCAGCGGCGGCACGGCTTGCAGGATGGCAGCTTGCGGGTTGGCCATGGTGCGGGAACCTCAGGGGTAAAAAAATCAGTTTTTCGGATGCCAGGCGAGCGCCATGTCATAGGTTTCGCGGCGTTCGCGCGAAGACAGGCGCTGTTCGAGCTTGACGCGATAACCGCGGGGGTCTTCGCTGACTTCCCTGCAGATGCGCCGTTCCGGGCATTGCGTGGCGGCGCGCTGCGCGATCAGCATCCACTTCAGGCCTTCGCGCGGGTCGGTGGCGATCTGGCCGTTGTCGGCGTAGAGGATGGCCATGTTGTACATCGAGTTGATGAAGCCGCGTTCCGCGGATTTCACGTAATGACTGGCGGCTTCGGCCGGATCGGGCTTCAGGCCGTGTCGGCCCTGCTGGTAGGCGAGGCCGACGTTGTGGCAGGCAGAAAGGTCACGCAGCTCGCAGCCGCGGCGGTACCACTCGATGGCGGTGCCGTAGCCGGCGGGCGTGCGCTTCAGCTCGACCAGATTGCCCAAGCGCAGCGCGGCATCACCGTCACCCTTGGCGGCACGGTTGCGCAGCTCGGCGGCGAGTTTGGCGTCCTGCTTGGGGTCGGCTTTCGGAAATTGACCGGGCTGCTGCGCTGCGGCGGTGGTCCACACTGCGATGCACAGCACCGGCAGCAGGCGGATCGGCATGTTGTTCATGCCGCTATGTTAAACGATGGCCCTGCATTAAAAGCCGGGGATTAAAACGGCGGCGGTTTTGACCCGGCCCGGTGCATGCCGCAGAATCGGCGGCACTTTCCACACCGCGGAGTTGCCGTGTCACGCATCGTTCATCGCAGCCTCAGCCATGACTATCCGCGCGCCGTTGCCGGCGACGGCCCGTACCTGATCGACAGCAGCGGCAGGAAATACATCGATGCCTCCAGCGGCGCCGCGGTGTCCTGCCTCGGCCACAGCGACCGCGAGGTGGTCGAAGCGATCAAGGCCCAGCTCGACCGCCTGCCGTATGCGCACACCTCGTTTTTCAGCACCGAGCCCGCCGAGTTGCTGGCCGATGACCTGGTGGCGCATGCGCCGCAGGGGCTGCAGCATGTCTATTTCTGTTCCGGCGGATCGGAGGCGGTGGAAGCGGCGATCAAGTTCGCGCGCCAGTACGCGGTGGATTCGGGGCAGGCCGGCCGCGACGTGCTGATCGCGCGCCGCCAGAGTTACCACGGCAGCACGCTCGGTGCGCTGGCTGCCGGCGGGCGCGCATCAAACCGCCGCGGCTTCGAGCCGCTGCTGGCACCGGTGCGCCATGTTTCGCCCTGTTATGACTACCGCGAGCGCGGGGCTGATGAAACTGAGGAAGGTTATGCGCGGCGGCTGGCCGCCGAGTTCGAAGCCGAGGTGCAGCGTGCCGGGCCGCAGCGCGTGTTTGCCTTCATCGCCGAAACCGTATCGGGCGCCACCCTCGGCGCGACCACGCCGCCGCCCGGATACTTCCAGCTGATCCGCGACATCTGCGACCGCCACGGCATCCTGCTGATCCTCGACGAGGTGATGTGCGGCATGGGCCGCACCGGCACGCTGTGGGCCTGCGAGCAGGAGGGTGTGGTACCCGACATCGCCTGCATCGCCAAGGGGCTGGGCGCCGGCTACCAGCCGATCGGCGCGACGCTGATTTCCGATCGCATCATCGACGCCGTGCGCAGCACCAGCGGTGCCTTCGCCCATTCACACACTTACATCGGTCATCCCGCAGCCTGCGCCGGTGCGCTGGCCGTGCAGCGTGTATTGCGTGAACGCGGCTTGGTCGCGCAGGTGCGCACGCGAGGTGATTATTTCGAGCGGGCCCTGCATGCACGGTTTGCGAATCACCCGCACATTGGCGATATCCGCGGCCGTGGCCTGTTCCGTGGCGTCGAACTGGTGGCTGACCGCGCGAGCAAGGCGAGCTTTGATCCTGCGCTGAAGTTGCACGCCAAGTTGAAAGCCGCCGCGATGGCGGAAGGCATGCTCTGTTATCCGATGGGTGGTGCTGCCGACGGCACCCGCGGCGACCATGTGCTGCTGGCGCCGCCGTTTATTGTCAGTGAGGCGCAGCTGGATGAGATTGTTGAGAAGCTGGGCCGAGCGGTGAGGGTGGTGACTGGGGTTTGAGGGCAGCTTTACCTCGGGGATATCTATAAGCCATTGTTTTTATTGAATATTTTTATACTATGCGGGACGGGTGTTTTGCGCCGATTTCCTTCCTGCAACGTCATTCCGGCATATGCCGGAATCCAGATATTGTAGGGCGGATGAGCCGCAAAGCGGCGTTATCCGCCAGTCCGCTCATTCATTACTGTTGCGCGTCATCTTGGATGATGCATACGGCGGAAGGCGCTGCGCTTTTCCGCCCTACGCAGGCTGTGCCTGCTTACAAGCGCAAATGTTCTAGGTGTTTATTTAAACCTATAAATCTAGATGCCGCATCTTTGAGTTCCTTTGATGCGTGATCCCAGAATACGACTTCAACAAAGTAACCGTCTGCTTTCAGTTCATTTATCGTAGGGACGTAGTCGGCGTCTCCGGCGACGAGAACGAAAACATCTTCGCTGGGATTGCCGTGCTTGTAGGCATCTTTAGAGCGCCTAACAAAATGAAGCTTGTACTTTGTTGAAGGATTTTGTACGTTGAGGCATTGCGTAACCGAGAGGGAAC
>JAIENU010000142.1 GCA_019751125.1 Burkholderiales bacterium
CGGCCGCGGATGGCGATCCTGCGCGAGCAGGGTGTCAACGGCCAGGTGGAAATGGCGGCGGCCTTCGACCGCGCCGGTTTTGCCGCGGTCGATGTGCATATGAGCGACATCATCTCCGGCCGCGTCAGCCTGAAGGATTTCAAGGGTTTCGCTGCCTGCGGTGGTTTTTCCTACGGCGATGTGCTCGGTGCCGGCGAAGGCTGGGCCAAATCCATCCTGTTCAACCCGCGGGCCCGCGACGAGTTCGAGGCCTTTTTCAAGCGTGGCGACAGTTTCGCGCTGGGCGTGTGCAACGGCTGCCAGATGATGAGCAACCTGCATGAGCTGATTCCCGGCGCCGGGCACTGGCCGCATTTTGTGCGCAACCGCTCCGAGCAGTTCGAGGCGCGTTATGTGACTCTCGAAGTGCAGTCTTCACCGTCGTTGTTCTTCGATGGCATGGCCGGCAGCCGCATTCCGGTGGCGGTGGCGCATGGTGAAGGTTATGCCGAGTTCAGGGATGCGGCGGCACTTGCTGCGGCACAGCCGCTGGTGACACTGCGTTTTGTTGACCACCACGGCGCCGCGACCGAGCGCTATCCGCTGAATCCCAACGGTTCGCCGCAGGGCATTACCGGACTGACCACGGCGGATGGCCGTTTCAGCATCCTGATGCCGCACCCGGAACGTGTGTTCCGCAGCGTGCAGAACTCTTGGCATCCGCAGGGCTGGGGTGAAGACGGGCCGTGGCTGCGCATGTTCCGCAATGCGCGGCGCTGGGTTGCCTGATTATCGCGGCACGTAAAGGCGCGGGCATCAGTACCCGCTGTACCGTCCATTGGAAAATTTTACTGCTCGGTAAAGCCTATGACCTTGATCAATTTGGCATAGCGTGCAAGTTCATGGCGGATGTGTTCTGCAAGCTGCTGTGGTGTGCTGCCTGAAGGTTCATAGCCGACTTTCACCATTCGCTCCCGGGTTTCATTTGACTGGGTGGCAGCGACAACGGCTGCATTCAGGCGCTCAACGATCGGACCTGGTGTGCCGCGCGGCGCAGTCAGTCCATACCAGGGCGTCATTTCGTAGCCTTTGAGGCCACTCTCGGCGATGGTTGGGATCTTCGGGTCAAGCAGTGACCTTTTGGAGCTGGTCACGGCGATGATGCGCAGTTTTCCCGTGCTGACGAATGGTGCGAGTGCAGAGAGGCTGCCAAACGTCATTGTTGTTTCTCCGCTGAGCACGGAGGTCACGGCCGTGTTGCCTCCCTTGTACGGGACATGCAGGATGTCGAGGTTTGCCAGAACCTTGAACTGTTCACCGGAAAAATGCGTTCCTGTGCCGGCCCCGGCAGAAGAAAAGGTCAGCTGGCCGGGTCGTGATTTTGCAAGGGCGATGATCTGCCTGACTGTAGTTACCGGCAGTGACGGATGAACGGCAAGCGCGAAAGACTGGGTGGCCAGCAAGGATACCGGTTCAAAATCCCGAAGGGGATCGTAAGCCAGTTTGGGGCGCAGGTTGGGTAGCAAAGCGTAAGTGGTATGGCTGGTGATCAGAAGGGTGTGTCCGTCAGGCGCTGATCGCGCCACATTTTCGGCGCCGATCGCCGTGCTGCCCCCCGCGCGATTGTCGACGATCACCTGTTGTCCGATTCGCTTTGCGAGATCATCGGCAACAATACGGCCGATGATGTCGTTGCCGCCGCCAGGGGGATAGGGAATAACAACGCGGACTGCACGGGAAGGGTAGGTCGTGGTCTGGGCTATTGCGCCTGTCGCGAAATTCAAAGCGATGCAGATGGCGGCGCATGCTTTCATGATTTGAATGCAACGCATGTGGGGATTCCTTGATATTCACGCAGAAAAAATCAACTGCCGAAGATACGCCATTCCAGGTCGAAGGCAGTGCGTGTGTCCACTTTATGTGGCGTGAGTCGCCGATTTTTCTCGACAGTCATCAAGCATTGCCGGGGCTTGCAATAACGCAATGACCCTGAAGCCGGCAGTGATCGACGTTATTTTTTGGAAACTGGCTGCCAGCGCAGGTCCAGCGTCAGCGGAAATGCCGGATTGGGTATCTCCGGTTCGACCTGCATCGGCCCGGGGCTGTGACCATGGTCCCAGAAGCGCGCAAAACGCCGCGCCTCGGCCTCGTTGGCGTTGACCGGTACCGTTGCATAGTTGCGTCCCCCGGGGTGCGACACATGGTAAGTGCAGCCGCCGATGGAGCGTCCGCTCCAGGTATCGACGACATCAAAAACCAGCGGGGCGTGGACCTCGATGGTCGGATGCAGGGCCGACGGCGGGTTCCAGGCGGCAAACCGCAGGCCCGCGACAAACTCCCCGGGCGTGCCGGTTGGCGTCATCGGTAAAGCGCGGCCGTTGCAGGCAATGACATGGCGTGACTCGGCGAGGCCGCGTGCGCGCAATTGCAGCCGCTCCACCGAGGAATCGACATAACGTGCGGTGGCGCTGAGACCGATTTCCTCGCCGAGCACATGCCAGGGTTCGATGGCCTGGCGCAGTTCCAGCTCGATGCCGTTGTAGGCGACGGTGCCGTAACGCGGAAAGCGGAATTCGTGGAAGGGCGCGTACCAGGCATCCTCAAAGGCGTAGCCGGCGCGGCGCAGATCCTGCAGCACGTCGTGGAAATCGGCGGCAATGAAATGCGGCAGCATGAAGCGGTCGTGCAGCTGGGTGCCCCAGCGCACCAGTTTCGCGGTGTAGGGTTTATTCCAGAACCAGGCGACCAGGCCGCGCAGCAGCAGCATCTGCGCCAGGCTCATCTGTGCATGCGGCGGCATTTCGAAGCCGCGGAACTCGAGCAGCCCGAGGCGGCCGCTGCCGCCAGCCGGGGTATAGAGCTTGTCGATGCAGAACTCGGCACGGTGGGTGTTGCCGGTGAGATCGATCAGGAAGTTGCGCAGCAGGCGGTCAGTGAGTTCCGGCGGCAGGGCGCGTCCCTGTTCGGCCTGCAGTTTCTGCATTTGCTGGAACGCGATTTCCAGCTCATAAAGATTGTCGTCACGTGCTTCATCGACGCGTGGCGCCTGGCTGGTCGGGCCGATGAACAGGCCGGAAAACAGGTAGGAAAGCGAGGGATGGTTCTGCCAGTAGGTGATCAGGCTGCGCAGCAGGTCGGGGCGGCGCAGCAGCGGGCTGTCGGCTGCCGTGGCGCCACCCAGCGTGATGTGGTTGCCGCCGCCGCTGCCGGTGTGGCGGCCGTCGAGCATGAATTTTTCGGTGCCCAGCCGTGTCAGCCTTGCTTCCTCGTAGAGCGCAGTGGTATTCGCCACCAGCTCATCCCAGGATTTTGCAGGATGGATGTTGACCTCGATCACGCCGGGGTCCGGTGTCACGTTGAGCACGGTGATGCGGGCGTCGTGCGGCGGCGGATAACCTTCCAGGCGCACCCGCAGCTTCGTTGTTGCGGCGGCCTTTTCGATGGCCGAGACCAGCAGGAAATAAGGATCGGCGCTTTCGAAAGGCGGCATGAATACATGCAGC
>JAIENU010000253.1 GCA_019751125.1 Burkholderiales bacterium
ACGCGGGCACCGATCTGCACCGCGCGATGGCCGAGCTTCTGCACCGCATGGCGCAGTTCATCGGCGGCTGCGTTTGCATCCTGCAACGGCACTGCGGCAGCGGCGGCATAACGGTCGGGACGGCGTGCCGCCATTTCGGCGAGGGTTTCGTTTTGCGCGCGGGCCAGCCACTGACCGGCTTCGGCCGGCAGGTGGTAACCCGCGAGGTCCATCCAGCCGGCGAGCAGCTGCACGTCAATGCCAGCTTCGTCCATCCATTTCAGCCGCGCCGCTTCGTCATTGAGCGGCGGGATCAGCGGCATGCCGGTGAGCCGGCCGCCGACGGAGATCCGCGTCGCGCCGTCTTCACCCTTGACGATTTTGACGTCGTATTTCCCGCCTTCGGCGTTGATGCGCTCGACCAGCGGCTGGCCGACATGGTGGGCGTGAACGTCGAGGCAACGCGGCTTAGCAGTCATTTAACCGGCCTTTGCGATCACTTCGCGGATACGCGCGGCAATGTCCTGCGGTTTTTCGGTCGGCGTGATGTGGCGGCCGCCGGGGATGACTGTCAGCGTCGAGCCGGCGATGCCCTTGTGCAGTGCCTCGGCCATCGCCACCGGCGTGGCGTAATCCTCTTCACCGACAACCACCGCAGTCGGCACCCTGATCGTCGCCAGTTGCGCGCGCAGGTCGCCGTCGCCGAGCATTTCGCAGGTCTTTACATAGCAGTCGGGGTTATTGGCGAGGAAAACCTTGACCAGCTGGTCCACGGTGGCTTTCTGATTGGCGCGGAAGGCGTCGCCGAACCAGCGCGTGGTCTGGAACTCGACCAGCGCGGCCATGCCTTTTTCCTTGCCGGTGGCGCCGCGCTCACGCCAGACCTTGGGGGCATCGGCACCGTACCAGGCGGTGGTGTCGATCAGCACCAGGCCGGTTGCGCGTTTGGGGTGATCAATGACAAAGGCCTGCGCCACCATGCCGCCCATCGAGCAGCCGCCGATGATCGCCGAGGGCCATTGCACATGGTCCATCAGCTCGGCGAGGTCACGCGCGAAGAGCTGCGGCGTGTAGGTCATCAGCGGCTGGCCGGACTGGCCGTGACCGCGGCAATCCCAGACCAGAACCTGCGCGTCCTTCGCCAGCGCCTGCACCACGCCGTCCCAGATGCTGCGGTCCAGTGCCAGCGAATGCACCAGTGCGACACGCGGCGCGTTGGCGCCGGCGCTGTTGTGCAGGGTGTACGAAATATTGCAGCCGTCGGAAGTCTTGAAGCTCGAAGTGATTGCCGAAGTCATTGCATGAGTTCCCGGGTTGGAAGGTTTATTTTTGTGATGTGGCACGCTGCCAGGCGCGAATCAGCGTGCGTGCGCCGATCTCCACTGCCATGTTGCGCTTGTACATTGCCGAGCCGCGCACATTGGCCAGCGGTTGTGCCATGTCGCGCAGCGGTTTTACCGCAGCGCGGATTGCCGCCTCGTCGAAAGTCTTGCCGGCCAGTGATGACAGGTCGGCAACCAGCGGCTTCCAGCTCACCGCGCCGACCACCAGCCAGGCTGCGACACATTTGCCGGCGGCATCCAGCGTGACCACCGCACCGGCATTCGCGGTCGGTGTTTCCATCACGCCGCGCGGCAGGAATTTGTGGAAGGCCGAGCCGCTGCGCGCGGGCAGGGCGTCGATTTCGACGGCAATCAGCATTTCGTCTTTCGCGAAACGTTTGTCGAAGGCTTCGGCGAGCGGCCAGGTTTTTTGTCCGGCGACCGTGGCAGTCACCACGCGCGCGTTCAGCGTGAGCAGTGACACCGGCATGTCGAAGCCGCCGATCAGCGGACCGACGCTGCCGCCTACCGTGGTCATGCGTCGCACACGGGTGTGGCCTGCGGCGTCGAGCGCCTCGGCGAGCACGGTGAACTGTTCGCGCAGTTGCGGCAGTTCGATGATGGTCTGCTGGTTGACTGCGGAGCCGATCTGCAAGCCCTTGTTCTGATTGTTTATTTTTAACAGTTCGGGCAGCTTGCTGACCATCAGCAGGCGTTTTGCCTGGGGATAACCGGTGCGCTCGCGGCGGATCGCATGCGACATGCCGCCGGAAACAATCGCGGTGTCACCTTCGGCGTAGAGCTTCAGCGCCTCGTCCAGCGATTTCGGAATCACCAGCTCGGGCTTGAACGGCCGTGTGCCCGAGGGTTTGCCGGTGGTGAGCCGCGACCACACGCCGCCCTTGGGCGGCTGCGCCGGCGTTTTCTGTTCGTCGGCATACAGCTCGGGGTGTAACTCGCGGTGAATTTTTTCCGCGGTGATCGGCAGCGCGTGGATGCGCACGCCGACCGCGTCGGCAATCGCGTTGGCAATCGCCGCCGGAATTGCGTCGAGGCCGATCTCGCCCAGCCCTTTGGCACCGAAGGGGCCCGAGGGCTCGTAGGAGTCGGCGAAATCGACGTGCAGCTTCGGAATGAAATCGGCCGAGGGCAGCGGGTAGTCGATGTACTGCGGATCGGTGGGCGTGCCCTGGTGCCAGTCGAAATATTCGATCATCGCCAGGCCGATGCCCTGCACCACGGCGCCCTCGACCTGACCTTGGGCCGCGGCCGGGTGGATCACCGTGCCGCAATCCACCACCGCGGAGATTTCCTTCAGCTTCACCTCGCCGGTGCCGCGGTCAACCTCGACCTCGGCCGCCTGCGCGGCAAAGTTGTAGGCGCCGGATTCATTGCCGAAGCGGCTGTGATCCGGAAACTCCGAAGGGTTGTCCCAGTTGCCGACGCCGACGATGGCCTCGCCGCCGCGCTTGTAGATGTTGGCGCGGACCACGGCACTGACCGGTTTGAATTCGGTTTCCGGGCCACCCTTCGGGCCGATCTGGCCGTTGATGATGGTCAACTCGTCCACCGGCTTCTTGAACTGCTCGGAAGCGGCGGCCATCAACTGCTTGTGCGCTTCGGCCGCGGCGCGTTTCACCGCGTTGCCGGCAACATAGGTCACGCGGCTCGCCAGCGCGCCCAGCGAATGCGCATGCACATCGGTGTCGGGGCGGGTGATGTCGACGTCGTCATACAGAAAGCCCAGTTCCTCGGCCGCGATCTGGCGCAGCACGGTGTAAGTGCCCTGACCAATTTCGCCCTCGCCGGTGATGATGGTGGCGCGACCGTCTTCGTTGATGCGCACGATGGCCGAGCTGCCGTCCCAGTCGCCGAAGCTGCGGCGGCCGTTGACGTGGATGCTGCAGCCCATGCCGAGGCCGTGGCCGTCTTTTTTGGTCTTGCGTTTCTGTTTCCATTGAATCAGTTCTGCGGCCTTGTCGATGCACTGACGCAACTCGCCGCTGGTGATCTTGTGGTTATGCGGAGAGACGTCGCCTTCTTCCACGGCGTTCATCCGCAGTAAATCAACAACATCGATGCCGAGCTTCTCGGCCGCGAGGTCCCAGGCCTGTTCCACCGCCCAGTCCGCCGACGGATTGCCGAAACCGCGGAAGGCGCCGGTGGGTACGAGGTTGGTATAGAGCAGCGTCGATTTGGCGCGCGCATTGGG
>JAIENU010000134.1 GCA_019751125.1 Burkholderiales bacterium
ACACGCTCACGCGCGGTGAGCAGTCCGCGCAGATGGGTGTTTTCGAGCTGCAGGGAGCGCGTCTGCTGCGCCTCGCGCGCGAGCTCGAGGTTCTGCGCGGTCAGGCGCTGGTTGTCATCGCGCAGAGCGCTGTGGGTGACGAAGAAATCGGAGATGCGCCGGCCCAGCGCTGCGGGTGCCGCAGCGAGGCGTTGCACCGGGTAGAGCACCACAGCGGTGGCCTGGCGCAACAGCGTGATGTAGTTGAAGCGCGCATCGGCCACCAGCAGCAGCAGCGACAGCGCGGAGAAAATGATCAGCCGGGTGAGCGGTGTCGGCCCGGTGCGGAACAGCGGTGGCGGCGTGTGTTCCATCAAGCGTTATGCGATGGCTGCAAAAACAGCCGGCCCGCATTCGCTGCCGGTGACGGCATGGTGGCGAATGCGGGCCGGGGTGTTGTCGTGCATCAGTCGTTCGCGAAAATGCTGCCGAGGTGTTCCAGTTTTTCGAGGGCCTTGCCCGAGCCGCGTACGACGCAGGTCAGCGGGTCTTCGGCGATGATCACCGGCAGTCCTGTTTCCTCCATCAGCAGGCGGTCGATGTCGCGCAGCAGCGCGCCGCCGCCGGTGAGCACCATGCCCTTTTCGGCGATGTCGGCGGCCAGTTCGGGCGGGGTCTGTTCCAGCGCCGATTTCACCGCGGAGACGATACTGTTCAGCGGATCGGTCAGCGCTTCCAGAATTTCGTTGCTCGAGATGGTGAAGCTGCGCGGGATGCCTTCGGCGAGGTTGCGGCCCTTGACCTCCTTCTCACGCACTTCGGAGCCGGGGAAGGCAGAGCCGATTTCCTTCTTGATCAGTTCGGCGGTGGTCTCGCCGATCAGCATGCCGTAGTTGCGGCGGATGTAGTTGATGATCGCCTCGTCGAACTTGTCGCCGCCGACGCGCACCGAGCCCTTATAGACCAGGCCGCCCAGCGCAATCACGCCGACTTCGGTGGTGCCGCCGCCGATGTCGACGACCATTGAGCCGGTGGCTTCGCCCACCGGCAGGTCGGCACCGATCGCCGCTGCCATCGGCTCTTCAATGAGATACACGCGGGAAGCACCTGCACCGATCGCCGCATCGCGAATCGCGCGGCGCTCGACCTGGGTCGAGCCGCAGGGCACGCAGATGATGATGCGCGGGCTGGGCGAGAAGAACTTGCTGCGGTGTACGCGCTTGATGAACTGCTTGATCATCTGCTCGGTGATGATGAAGTCGGCAATCACGCCATCCTTCATCGGCCGGATCGCGGTGATGTTGCCGGGCGTGCGGCCGAGCATCTGCTTGGCGGCAAGGCCGACTTCCTGGATCACTTTCTTGCCGTTGGGACCGCCTTCCTGGCGGATCGCCACCACCGAAGGCTCGTCGAGGACGATGCCTTTGCCGCGGACGTAAATCAGGGTGTTCGCGGTGCCGAGGTCGATGGCCAGATCATCGTTAAAGTAACCACTCAGAAAACCGAACATAGACTCTTTCTTTTCAACGAATTTTGGGCCGCATGCGTGGCCGATTTTGTGTCGGAATCAGGTACTTGGCGCATGTTCTCAATGCGCCTTCCGAGGCCCCGGTATGATACCCTACGCAGCCCCTGTTTTAGCGGCTGTTTTTCACGCTTTTCCCCGACGATCCCTCGACCACCGATTTCCTTCGCCATGGCCCTCAATCTCGAAGACGTGCGACGCGCTGCCCATCTGGCGCGTATTGCCATTGATGATGCAGAAGCGGAAGCGACGCTGGCACAGCTGACCCGCGTCTTCGGCATGATCGAAGAAATGCAGGCGGTTGATGTGTCGGGCATCGAGCCGATGGCGCATGCACAGGATCTGATGCTGCGCCTGCGTGAAGACAAGGTCACGGAACAGGACCAGCGCGCGCTGTTCCAGTCGAGTGCGCCGGAAACCGAAGCCGGGCTCTACCTGGTTCCCAAGGTCATTGAATAACGCGATCACCACCGGCCGCTGACCGTTGCCCCCAGCGTCCCCGCCGCCCCTGCCGTCATGTCCAACGCCACCGTCAAAGAATTGTCCGAATTGCTGGCCCGCAAGGCCTGCTCCAGCGTCGAGCTTTCTCAAGAATTTATCAATAAAATCAATGGCTTGAATAAGTCGTTGGGCTGCTACATCACGGTCGATGCCGAGCGCACGCTGGCGCAGGCGAAGGCGGCCGATGCGCGGCGTGCTGCCGGTAATGCCGGGGTGCTGACCGGCGTGCCGCTGGCGCACAAGGACATTTTCTGCGCCAAGGGCTGGCTCACCACCTGCGGTTCGAAAATGCTCGGCAATTTTGTCGCGCCCTACGATGCCCATGTCGTGGAGCGTTGCGCTGCCGAAGGCATGGTCACGCTGGGCAAGACCAACATGGACGAGTTCGCGATGGGCTCGTCGAACGAGACTTCGCATTTCGGCCCGGTGCGTAATCCCTGGGATCAGCAGCGTGTGCCCGGTGGCAGTTCCGGCGGCTCGGCCGCGGCGGTGGCGGCACGCCTTGCACCCGCGGCCACCGGCACCGACACCGGCGGCTCGATCCGCCAGCCGGCGGCACTCACCGGCATCTGCGGCCTGAAGCCGACCTACGGCCTGGTGTCGCGCTACGGCATGATTGCCTTTGCCTCGAGTCTCGACCAAGCGGGCCCGATGGCGCGCAGCGCCGAGGATCTCGGCCTGCTGCTCAACGTGATGGCCGGCCATGATGCCCGCGACTCGACCAGCCTGCAGCGTCCCGCCGAAGACTACAACCGTGATCTGGCAGAACCGCTGAAAGGCCTGCGCATCGGCCTGCCCAAGGAATTTTTCGGCGCCGGCATGTCGGCCGATGTGCAGAAGGCGACGGATGCCGCGATTGCCCAGTACCAGAAACTCGGTGCGGTGCCGGTCGAGGTCAGCCTGCCCAATATGAACCTCTCGGTGCCGGTGTACTACGTGCTGGCCCCTGCGGAAGCCTCGAGCAATCTGTCGCGCTTCGACGGGGTGCGCTACGGCCACCGCGCCGCCGAATACGGTGATCTGCTCGACATGTACAAGCGCAGCCGCGCCGAAGGCTTCGGCGCCGAGGTCAAGCGCCGCATCCTGATCGGCACCTATGTGCTGTCGCATGGTTACTACGATGCCTATTACATCCGCGCGCAGAAACTGCGCCGGCTGATTGCCCAGGATTTTGTCGAGGCCTTCAAAACCTGTGATGTCATCCTCGGGCCGACCAGCCCGACCACCGCGTTCAAATTCGGCGAAAAAAGCGCCGATCCGGTGCAGATGTACCTGTCCGACATCTACACCATCGCGGTCAACCTCGCCGGCCTGCCCGGGATGTCGATTCCCTGCGGTTTCGGCGATGGCGGCCTGCCGGTGGGGCTGCAGATCATCGGCAACTATTTCGACGAGGCGCGCATGCTCAATGTCGCGCACCAGTACCAGCTGGCCACCGACTGGCATCGTCGCGCGCCGCAGGGGAGCGCGTCATGAAATGGGAAGTGGTGATCGGGCTGGAGACCCATGCCCAGCTGTCGACGGTGTCGAAAATCTTCTCCGGCGCATCGACGGCGTTTGGCGCCGAGCCGAACACCCAGGCCTGCGGCGTCGATATCGCGCTGCCCGGCGTGCTGCCGGTGCTCAACACCGGCGCGGTGGAGCGCGCGATCCGCTTCGG
>JAIENU010000208.1 GCA_019751125.1 Burkholderiales bacterium
TCGCGCTGCGGGTCATACGGTTTTTCGGCGAGCACGGTCGGCGCCAGCACGATGTGGCTGATCGAGGCCACCGTCAGCGTGTGTCCGTCGGGTTTGGCCCGCGCCACCGCACCCGCGCCGATGGTGCCGCCGCCACCGGCACGGTTTTCGACGATCACCTGCTGGCCCCAGATCTCGCCCAGCCGCGGCGCCAGCGTGCGCGCCAGGATGTCGTTGGCACCACCCGGCGCCACCGGCACGATGACACGCACCGGACGCTGCGGAAAATCGGAGGCCGCCACCACTGACGACGCAGCAAACAGCAGGATGGCCAGGGACCGCGCAACAGGTTGGCACTGGCCGGACACAAATGTGGCCGGCAGGTCAGAGGATGAATAAAGCCCGGCGGCCGTGGCCGCATGATTCCAGAACGACATGAAACACTCCCATCATCATTGGGGAATGCCTCCAGTCATCTGGTCGGCCTTCTCGGATTTAATGACGCTTCAACATGAAGCGCCGGAAAAAAGAAACGGTCAGCGCTGCTGGCCGCCGGAATCGAAGCGCTTTTTTTCGCGTGATTCGATCTGCACCACCTGCGACCCGTGGATCACGATCTCCACGGAACCGTATTCAATCCGCGACACCATGCGCTGGATCTCGCGGACCACGTCCGGCGGCAGCCGGCGCGGCTCCTCCGGCAGTACCGGGACCGACGGATTCTGCTGAAACTTGCTCAGGCTCATGCCTTGCCCGTTGCGCTTCGAATACCGCGGACGCGGCCATCGGTGGCGATAACCGCTGCACCACCTGCAGTGACAGTGACTGCGGCGGCCTGCGCATGTGCACGCCGCAGCACCTCGCCGATGACGATCAGCGCCGGCCCTACGACCGGCCCTGCTTCTGCAACCGTTTGGGTCAGCGTGCCGACGGTGCACCAGCGATCCTGGCGCGACGGCAGGCTGGCATTCTCGACGATCGCCACCGGCGTATCGGCCGGCACACCACGTGCGCGCAGCTCATCGGCAACCTCGGCGGCCATGCCAGCGCCCATGTAAACCACCGCGGTGTTGCCGGCGTGGATGCCGGCAGCCCAGTCGCCGCCGTTTTCATCCTGACCGACACGCGGCGTGGTCAGCACCACATTTCTTGCGACTCCGCGCTGCGTCAGCGGCACCTTCAGTTCGGCAGCCACCGCCAGTGCCGCGGTGATGCCCGGCACGATCTCGAAAGGGACGCCGGCAGCCCGCAGCGCATCGATTTCCTCCTGGGCACGGCCGAACAGCAGCGGATCACCGCCCTTGAGCCGCACCACCACCTTGTGGGTGCGTACGGCGTCGATCAGCCGCTTGTTGATGAAACGCTGCGCCGTCGAATGCCGCCCGCAGCGTTTGCCGACGGCGATTTTTTCTGCGGCCTGAGCCAGCGCCAGGGTATCCGGATGCACCAGTGCGTCATAAAACACGATGTCTGCACGCTTCAGCAATTCCGCCGCGCGCAGCGTCAGCAGGTCCGGGGCACCCGGACCAGCGCCGACGAGGTACACCGTGCCGTTGGCGCTCATCAGGCGGCTTCCAGCGCTCGGCGGCGGTACAGCGGCAGCGGCTGGTCCACCGCAGCCTGGTAGCTGTCGCTGAAATCACGGAAGGCCGACAACGCGGACTGCGCATCGATGCCATCGTTCAGTTCGAAGGCATCAAAGCCGCAGCGCGCGAGGTAATGCAGCTGGTCACGCTGCACATCACCGATCGCACGCAGCTCGCCCTTCCAGCCGTGGCGCTCGCGCAGCAGGCGCGCGATCGAATAACCACGGCCGTCGGCGAACTGCGGGAAATGCACTGCAACCAGCGCGAACTTGTCGAGGCTGTCGGCGATCGCCGCCGGATCTTCGTAGCTGTCGAGCCAGACACCGATGCGGCCGGTGTTCCGGTCAAGCAGTTCGTCGGCGAGCCCGCGCCACAAGCCCAGCGGGATCAGCACGTCACCGGTCGCAGGAACGGTGGGCAGCCCACCGTCTGCCGCCCAGTCAAGCCGCTGCCAGCTGTCGGTTGCGATTTTCGCGTTTTTTATCAGCGTTGCCATAAACGTTTTCCTTGAAAGGTTCGATGCCGATACGGCGCACCACGTCGATGAAGCGTTCTGCCTCGGAATCGCGGCGCGCGAGGTAGGTTTCAATCAGCTTTGCAATGACATCCGGCACGTCGTCCTGCGCGAACGAGGGTCCGATCACCTTGCCCAGCGAAGCCGCGTTGCCCTGCGCACCACCGATCGACACCTGGTAGAACTCCGCGCCCTGCTTGTCCACGCCGAGGATGCCGATGTGGCCGACATGGTGGTGGCCGCAGGAATTCATGCAGCCGGAAATATTGAGGTCGAGCTCGCCGATGTCGTGCTGGTAATCGAGGTCATCGAAACGGCGCTGGATCGCCTCGGCCACCGGGATCGACTTCGCGTTCGCCAGCGAGCAGAAATCGCCGCCGGGGCAGGCAATGATGTTGTTGATCAGGCCGATGTTCGGCGTGGCCAGTCCCAGCGCCTTCGCTTCCTGCCACAGTGCATGGAGATCGCTCTGGCGCACGTCGGACAGGATCAGGTTCTGCTCGTGCGACACGCGCAGTTCACCGAAGCTGTAGCGGTCGGCGAGGTCAGCTACCGCATCCATCTGTTCGGCAGTGGCATCACCCGGGGGGATGCCGGTTTTTTTCAGCGACAGCGTCACCGCGGCATAACCCGGCTGCTTATGCGCATGCACATTGCGGCCGGCCCAGCGCGCGAAGCCGGGCTCGCGAGCCAGCGCCTGCGTGTATTGCACCGAGAGTGCGTCGAGGTTCTGGTACTGCGGGCGGGTGAAGCGGCGCTCAATGCGAGCGACTTCCGCCGCGGTCAGCGTGATCGGGCCATCCTTCAGGTGCGCCCATTCAGCCTCAACCTGCTCGCGGAACACCGCGGGCGTGGTTTCCTTGACCAGGATCTTGATGCGCGCCTTGTACTTGTTGTCACGGCGGCCGTAGCGGTTGTACACGCGCAGGATCGCATCGAGATAGGACAGCAGGTGCTGCCAGGGCAGGAATTCGCGGATCACCGTACCGATGATCGGCGTGCGGCCGAGGCCGCCGCCAACGAGCACGCGGAAACCGGTTTCACCGTTCTCGCCAAGCACGGCCTGCAGGCCGATGTCATGTACCTGGATAGCAGCGCGGTCGTTCTCCGCGCCGGACACCGCGATCTTGAACTTGCGCGGCAGGTAGGCGAATTCCGGATGGAAGGTTGACCACTGGCGTATCAGTTCGCACCACACCAGCGGATCGACGATCTCGTCCGGCGCCACGCCGGCGAGGTGGTCGGTGGTGGTGTTGCGAATGCAGTTGCCGCTGGTCTGGATGGCGTGCATCTGTACCGAAGCCAGGTGGGCGAGGATGTCCGGCACTTCTTCCAGCTTCGGCCAGTTGTACTGGATGTTCTGGCGGGTGCTGAAATGGCCATAGCCGCGGTCCCATTTGCGCGCAATATAAGCGAGCGCTCGCAGCTGTTTCGACGACAGCAGGCCGTAGGGGATCGCCACCCGAAGCATCGGCGCAAACCGTTGAATATAAAGACCATTTTGAAGCCGAAGCGGGCGGAAATTGTCTTCCGACAATTCACCGGCAAGGTGGCGCCGGGTCTGGTCGCGGAACTGCGCCACCCGCTCGTCCACCAGCTTCTGATCGATTGCGTCGTATTGATACATCTGCGGCACCTCTGATTTGACGCCGCTGAT
>JAIENU010000215.1 GCA_019751125.1 Burkholderiales bacterium
TCGATGATCCATCTTTATCCCGATACCCCGCATGCCTTCCACGCCGACTACCGGCCGAGCTACCGCAAGGAGCAGGCCGACGACGGCTGGAAGCGCGCCACCGAGTGGTTCAAGAAGCACGGCGTCTGAGCCGGGTTGGTGGAAGCCGGAACGGAGCCTGCGGGCTCCGTTTTTGTTTGGTTTGTGCTGCTAGGTCAGCAGCGCGCGCAGGATCAGCGAGATCCCGCTCAGCACCAGCAGTCCGCCCATCACCCGGATCACCGCGGCACGCGACAGGTTGAGATGCAGATGGTGGCCGGTCCAGACACCGAGCGCCATCACCGGCAGCAGCGCGCAGGCGGCAGCCAGCGTGGCAGGGGAGTAGAGGCCGGCCACAAAAAACAGCGTGATGCGCGCCAGCGTGGTGAAAATGAAGATCACCGGCATCGTTGCGCGAATCTGCTCCGGACCGCCACCACGGCCGGTGAGGTAGAACACATAGATCGGGCCGCCGATGCCGAACACCGCCGAGGTTGCGCCGCCGAAACCGCCGATCGGCGCCGCTGCCCATTCCGGTAGCGGCAGGCCGCGCCCGCTGCGTAGCGCGTAGCTGGCGCCGAACAGCAGGACAAACACGCCGAGGCTGCCCAGCAGCAGCTCCGGCTGCAGCCGCGCCAGCAGCCACACACCGCCGAGGATGCCCAGCGCCATGAACGGCATCAGCCAATACAGCTCGCGCTTCATCACGTCGCCGCGCAGGCGCAGCCCCATGTTCATCGAGCCGATGCAATCGAGGATCACCACCAGCGGCACCGCGAATTTCAGCGGCATCAGATGCGCCAGCAGCGGCACCGCAATCAGCGTCGAGCCGAAGCCGGTGATGCCGAACACCACATAGGCGGTGAACACGATCAGCGGCGCGAGGATCAGGATCTGCGGTTGAAGCAGGTCATTGATGTTCATTCCCCGAAGTATAAGCCGCACCACTTTCAACGAACGGTAAAATCAGGCTGTTCCCAAGTTCATCGATCATCACCATCAATGACCACACTGCTGTTGATCCGCCACGGCGAAACGCTGTGGAACACCGAGCGCCGCATGCAGGGTCAGGGCGACAGTCCGCTCACCGAACGCGGGCGCTGGCAGGCGCAGCAACTCGGATTGCGGATGAAGGATGTGCCATTTTCCGTGTTGTATTCGAGCGATCTGCCGCGCGCAGCGCTTACCGCGGCGGAGATTGCCGCGGTGACGGGCCACGCGATCATCAGCGACGAACGCCTGCGCGAGCGGCACTTCGGCGTGTTCGAGGGACTGACCCAGGCGGAGATGCGAGTGCGCGAACCCGAAATATACGAGCGCTTCATGTCGCGCGATCCGCAGTACGCGATACCCGGCGGCGAAAGTCCGGCGCAGTTTTTTGCGCGTTGCCGGATCGCGCTGGAAGACCTCGCGCAGCGCCATGCCGGTGAAACCATTGCTGTTGTCACCCACGGCATGGTGCTGGATTCCGCCTATCGCGCAGCGACCGGGCTTGCGCTGGATGCGCCGCGGCCGGTGCCGCTGGTCAATGCCAGCCTCAACTGGTTTGCTTTTGATGAGGGTGGCTGGAGCGCCGGCCGCTGGGGTGATGCCGATCACCTCGGCCCTGACGGTGTCACCATCTTCAGTGACAAGAGAATATAAAATATCAATAAAAACAATGACTTATGGTTGACCATACTGCAGCGCCGCCCGTCATCATCATCCACGGCCTGTGGATGCACGGGCTGGTGATGGCGCTGCTCGCACGGCGCATCGCGCACGCGGGTTTTGAAACACGCTGCTGGTCCTACCCCTCGATGCGGCTGGCGCTGACTGAAAACGCGGATCGTCTTGCCGCGTTTTGCCGCACGCAGGGCTTGCGCAACATTCATGTGATCGCACACAGCATGGGCGGGCTGGTTGCGTTGCGCATGCTCGAGCGCCATCACGACATCGGTTGCGCACGCATGGTGCTGCTCGGCACGCCATACGTGGACAGCCATGCCGCGCAGCGTCTTGCCGGCTGGCCGGGCGGTCGCCGCCTGCTCGGCCGCAGCATCGCTGAATGGCTGGACACGCCGCGGCCCGTGCCGCGTGCCGGCTGCGTGATCGGCCGTATTGCCGGAACCCGCGCGCTGGGCCTGGGCCAACTGGTCTCGCGCAATCTGCCATACCCGCATGATGGTGTGGTCAGTGTCGCCGAGACGCAGCTGCCGGGTGCGACCGCGCAGAGCCTGCTGCCGGTCACGCACAGCGGTCTGTTGTTGTCGAAAGTGGCGGCGACGCAGTGCGCCGCCTTCCTGAAAAACGGGAACTTTGAGGGTGTGCAGCCGTGATGCGCCTGTGGTGCACCGTACTGCTGTCGCTGATGCTCGGCGGCTGCGCGAACATCGGTTATTACCTGCAGGCCGCCGGCGGCCAGCTCGAAATCTGGCAGCGCGAGGCCCCGATCGAGCGCCTGCTCGCCGATCCTGCCATCGATGAAAAACTGCGCGGCCAGCTGCAGCGCGTGCTGCGTATCCGCGACTACGCCAGCCGCGAGCTGGGCCTGCCCGACAACCGCAGCTACCGTTCGTACGCCGACCTCGCGCGGCCCTTTGTGGTGTGGAATGTATTCGCAGCGCCGGAGTTTTCGCTGGAGCCGAAGCAGTGGTGCTTTGCTTTTGCCGGCTGTGTCGGTTACCGCGGCTATTTCAGCGAGGCCGATGCCCGCGCCGAGGCGGCGCGCCTTGCCGCCGAGGGTTATGACGTACATGTCGGCGGCGTGCCGGCCTACTCGACCATCGGCTGGTTTGCCGATCCGGTGCTGAACACCTTCATCCATTACCCGGAGCCGGAACTCGCGCGCCTGCTGATTCACGAGCTGGCACACCAGGTGGTGTATGTGAAGGATGACAGCGTGTTCAACGAGTCCTTTGCCACCGTCGTCGAGCAGGCCGGCATCGAACGCTGGCTGGCCGCCCATGGCAGTGCCGTTGACCGCGAGCGTTACCGGCAGGTGCAGCGTTTCCGCACCGATTTCCGTGTGCTGGTGACAAACGCGCGTGCCGAGCTGGCGCAGGTTTATGCCGGTGCCGGATCGGCCGCTGAAAAACGCCAGCAGAAAAACGCGGCATTGGCCGCGCTGCGCCGCGCCTATGAAGCACAGCGCAGCGACTGGGGCGGCTTTGCCGGTTTCGACCGCTGGTTCGCGCAGCCGCTGGGCAATGCGCACCTCGCTTCGGTGGCGATCTACACGCAGCGGGTGCCGGCTTTCGAGGCCCTGCTGCGGCAGCACGGTGGCGACCTGCCGCGCTTTTATGCCGCGGTGCGCGAGCTGGCCGCATTGCCTGTGGCCGAGCGCCGGCGACGGCTGGATGCGCTGGCGCCGTTGTTATAATTCCTGGCATCGCAAGACGCCGGCGCAGCAGTGTCTGCCGCGCCATTGCCACCACGAGGAGACGCCATGAAACTCACCAGCAGCAGCTTTGCCGACGGCCAGGCCATCCCCGCTGAATTCGCGTTCTGTGCGCCCGATGCCAAGACACATTGCACGCTCGGCGCCAACAAAAATCCGCAGCTTGCCTGGTCCGATCTGCCTGCCGGCACCAAATCGCTGGCACTGGTCTGCCATGATCCCGATGTGCCGTCGAAGCCCGACGACGTCAACCAGGAAGGCCGCGAGATTCCGGCCACGCTGCCGCGTATCGATTTTTTCCACTGGGTGCTGGTCGACCTTGATCCGGCCTCCGGCGCGATTGCCGCCGGCGAGTTCTCGAATACC
>JAIENU010000206.1 GCA_019751125.1 Burkholderiales bacterium
GCTGGCGGCGCTGCTGCGGGACGCCAAGGTGCAGTGTTTTGCCGATTTGGGTTGTGGTGATGGCCGGCTGCTGGTGCGGCTGCTGCACCTGCAACCCGGGCTCAAGGTCTACGGCATTGAATATGCGCCACTGCCCTGGCTGATTGCACGTTTGCGCCTGCTCGCTGCCGGCCTCTCCGGCCGCATTGTCTGCGGCAGCCTGTGGAATCTGAATCTGGACGGGTTTGACGCGGTTTATGCCTATCTGTCGCCGGTGCCGATGGCTGCGCTGTGGGAAAAAGCGTGCCGTGAAATGCCCGAAGGCAGCCTGTTCATCAGCAACAGTTTTGCCGTGCCCGGGGTGACCGCCGAGCGCGAGGTCGCGCTGGAGGACGGCTGGGGCGGCAGGCTTCATGTCTATCGCATCCGGAGATAAGCAGTGGGTGCCGCCATGCCGGCTGCTTCGGGCAGCCTTGATCATTGGGTCCAGCTCCTTGGCCGCAACGACCCGCCGGTGTTTGCGCGCACCGTGGCCGAACTTGCCGCGCTTGCGGCCGACGAGGAGAAGGCCACGCCACAACGTGTCACCGCTGTGGTGCTGCACGACCCGTTGATGACCTTCAAGGTGCTGCAGTACATCCAGTTGAACCGTCATCCCATCCAGAACGCCGAGATCACCACCATCGCCCATGCACTGATGATGCTCGGTCTGGAGCCGTTTTTCCGGCATTTCCGCAACCAGCAGACTGTGGAATCGCGGTTGGCGGCATTCCCCCCCGCGCTGGCCGGTCTGCGTGCCGTGGCCAGCCGTGCCTGGCATGCCGCGCTCTACGCCCGCGACTGGGCCGTGGCACGGCATGACATAGACACGGACGAGGTCATGACTGCCGCTTTGCTGCATGATGTGGTCGAAATGATGCTGTGGTGCGCGGCACCGGCGCAGGCACTGCGCGTGGAGCAGGCACTGCGTGCCGATCGCAGGATGCGCAGCGAACTGGCGCAACGCGCCGTGCTCGGCGTGTCCCTGCTGGACGTGCGCAACGAAGCCACCCGAGTCTGGCGGATGCCGGCGGTGCTGCAGTCCCTGATGAACGACCGCCGCGTGGCGAGGCCGCGTGAAGCCAATGTGGTCCATGCCGTGGCGCTGGCCCGCCACAGTGCACGCGGCTGGTATGACCCGGCGCTGCCGCAGGACTACGACGAGGTTGCACGCCTGCTGGGCGTTTCCGCAGAAGTGGCCCGGGCACGTGTCATCCGGGTTGCCTTGCAGGCGGCACGGGAGTGGCGCTGGCACGGCGTACGGCCGGCCGCCGCCTGGCTGCCGCTGACCGCCGGCTCGATGGCGCCCGACGATGACGCGCTTGCATTGAAATGATCCCGTGGCGCGGGATTCAGGTGGATCGACCGCCAAGGTTTGAAATAAGGCACTAAATCACGGCTTCTTTCCGGCTGGGGCTGCGGGGGTGCTGCGGATAATTCCCTTCATCCGCAACACCGTCCTCAAGCTGGAAAATGGCTGAAGAATCAGATCTCGAACGCTCGGAAGCACCCTCACAGCGACGCCTCGAACAGGCACGCGAGGAGGGTCAGGTCGCGCGTTCGCAGGACCTCTCCGCGTTTGCCGTGCTGCTGGCCGGCACCGGCGGCCTGTGGTTTGCCGGTGAGCGCATCTTTACCGGTGCCGGTGAAATGATGGCGCGCTCGCTGCGTTTCGACGCCGGCGTCACCGATGAAAACCTGATGACCACGCTGCTGGTCCGGGACTCGGTCGATGTCTGGCTGCTTGCCGCGCCGCTGCTGCTGGTGGTGCTGGCGGTGGCGCTGTTTGCGCCGATGGGCCTGTCCGGATGGCTGTTCAGTGCCAAACCACTTGAGCCGAATTTTTCCCGCCTCAACCCGCTGGACGGATTCAAGCGCATGGTGTCGGGCAAGGCCCTGGCCGAACTCGGCAAGGCGCTGGCCAAGGCACTGCTGATCGGCAGTGCCGGTGCGCTGGTGATCTGGTCGCAAGCCGGCGCCTTCTCCGGCCTGTCAGGCCGCCCGCTGCCGGTTGCCATTGCTGAAACCGCCAGCCTGGTGCTGTGGAGCGTGGCGGTAGTGGTGGGTGCGATGCTGCTGATTGTTGCCTGCGACGTGCCGCTGCAGCTGTGGCAGCACTTCTCCAAACTGCGCATGTCGCGCGAGGATTTGCGCAAGGAAATGCGCGAAACCGAGGGTGATCCGCAGGTCAAGGCCGCCGTGCGCAACCAGCAGCGGCAAATGGCAAGGCGGCGGATGATGGCCGACGTGCCGAAAGCCGACGTGGTGGTGACCAATCCATCCCATTACGCGGTGGCACTGGCTTATGCCGAGGGCGGCATGGGCGCACCCAGGGTGGTGGCCAAGGGCACCGAACTGGTGGCTGCGCGCATCCGCGAAATCGCTGCTGCACACCGCATACCGGTGCTCGAATCACCGCCGCTGGCCCGTGCGCTGTACCGTCACGCCGAGATCGGCGACGAGATTCCGGAAACCCTGTACACCGCGGTGGCCGAAGTGCTGGCCTATGTATTCCAGCTGCGCCGTTATCGCAGCCACGGTGGTGCCGCGCCGCGGCCGCTGGGCGCCGTGGCGGTGCCGGCCGGACTTGATCCTGCCGAAGCCAGTTCGACCGGGGCGGGCCGCTGATGCAGGCGATCAGACTCAATCTGGCGGGTGCGGAACTGATCCGCGGCCTTGCCGGGCCGCTGCTCATCGTGCTGATCCTGGCGATGATGATCCTGCCGCTGCCGCCGTTCGCGCTGGACGTGCTGTTCACCTTCAACATCGCGTTCTCGATCATGGTGCTGCTCACCGGCCTGTACACGGTGAAGCCGCTCGATTTCGCGATTTTCCCGACCGTGCTGCTGGTGACCACGCTGCTGCGCTTGTCACTGAACATCGCCTCGACCCGTGTCGTGCTGCTCCACGGCCACACCGGCCCGGACGCCGCGGGCAAGGTCATCGAATCCTTCGGCCATTTTGTGGTCGGCGACAACTACGCCGTCGGCGTGGTGGTGTTCGCGATCATGGTCATCATCAATTTTGTGGTGATCACCAAGGGCGCGGGCCGCATTGCCGAGGTCAGCGCGCGTTTCACCCTGGATGCTATGCCCGGCAAGCAGATGGCGATCGATGCCGACCTGAATGCCGGCCTGATCGCCGAGGACGAGGCGCGCCGCCGCCGTGCCGAGGTTGCACAGGAAGCCGAGTTCTACGGCTCAATGGACGGTGCCAGCAAGTTCGTGCGCGGCGACGCCATCGCCGGCATCATCATCGTGCTGATCAATATCGTCGGCGGCCTTGCGATCGGCGTGCTCCAGCACGGCATGGAGTTTTCGGCCGCGGCCAAGACCTACACCCTGCTCAGCATCGGCGACGGCCTCGTTGCGCAGATTCCGGCGCTGGTGATCTCGACCGCCGCCGGCCTGGTGGTGACCCGTGTCGGCAGCGAGCAGAACATGAGCCAGCAGATGGCGGCGCAGCTGCTGGCGCGGCCGCAGGCCCTGGGAATCACCGCCGCCATCATCGGCCTGCTCGGCCTGGTGCCCGGCATGCCCCACTTTGCCTTCCTGCTGCTTGCCGCCGGGATGGGTTATGCCGCGCATCGCCTGGCCAAGCGCCGTGCCGAGGTGCCGGCTGCCGGCGAGCGCCAGCTGGCAGCTGCGGCGGCACCGGCCGAGGCGGTGGAGGTCAGCTGGAACGACGTGTTGCCGGTGGATGTGCTGGGTCTCGAGGTCGGTTACCGGCTGGTGCCGCTGGTCGATCG
>JAIENU010000176.1 GCA_019751125.1 Burkholderiales bacterium
AACGACCCGCACCTTGAAGCCGTCGGCTTTTTCAAGCGTTCAACCCATCCCAGCGAAGGCCCGCTGCGCGAGATGACCCTGGCCAGCCACTGGCCCGATGCCGGTGCGATGCCGCACCGCCCTGCGCCGCGCCTCGGCCAGCACAGCGCCGAACTGCTGCGCGACGCCGGCTACAGCGATGCCGACATCGAGAAAATGGCCGCAGCGGGCGCGACCAAGCTCGGCTGAGCTGGTTCCGGAGCTTCAGTCGTTCAGGCGAGGCGGGTGATAGCCCACCCGCCAACCGCTGCCAGCAGAACGACCAGCCAGGCCGGTGTTTTCCAGAACACCAGCAACGCAAAAGCCGCAAGGCCGAGCCCGAAATCTGGTGGTGACTTGATCGCGCTAGTCCATACCGGCTGATACAGCGCCGCGAGCAGCAGGCCCACCACGGCTGCGTTGACACCGACCAGCGCCGAGCGCACGGCAGCGAACCTGCGCAGGTCGTCCCAGAACGGGAGCACACCGATCGTCAGCAGAAATGCCGGAAGAAAAATCGCAACAATGCAAAGCAAGGCACCTTGCCACCCGTTCGGCTCAGGCCCCATCATCGCCCCAAGATAAGCCGCAAAAGTGAACAGTGGCCCCGGTACCGCCTGGGCAGCGCCATAGCCTGCGAGGAACGCATCGTTTGAAACCCAGCCGGCTGGCACAACCTCCGACTGCAGAAGCGGCAGCACCACGTGGCCGCCGCCAAAAACAAGTGAGCCCGCCCGGTAAAAGCTGTCGAAAAGCGCCAGCGACTGGCCTGGATAAATCGCAGCAGCCGCAGGCAGTCCCAGGAGCAGCGCGAAAAACAGCAACAGGCTCACCACACCCGCGGGTTTCCCCAGGGATATGTTCATCCGCACTTCGGTGTCATCACGCTTGGCCCCCAGAAAAACCACACCAACCAGCCCCCCAGCAACGATCGCGGCAACCTGGCCAAGCGAGCCTGGCACCAGCATCGCGATCACCGAGGCGCATACCGCCAATGTGAAACGCTGCGCATCCGGACACAGGTTCTTTGCCATGCCCCAAACCGCCTGCGCAACCACGGCCACGGCGACCACCTTCAGGCCGTGCAGCCAGCCGGCATCAAGATTGTCGGCGAAGTGATCAACGCCCCAGGCAAAGAGCAGCAAGGCGATGGCCGACGGCGCGGTGAAGGCCAGCCAGGCCGCCAACGCACCGGGCAGACCGCCCTTGGCAAGACCGATACCAATACCCACCTTGCTGCTGGCGGGACCCGGCGTGAACTGGCACAACGCAACCAGATCCGCATAGACGCGGTCGTCAAGCCATTTCTTGCGCGTCACGAATTCCTCACGGAAATAGCCGAGATGCGCGATAGATCCGCCGAAGGACGTGAACCCCAGCGCGAGGAAAGTCCGGAAAATCTCGAATACTGACACCCGTTTTACCCCAACCCCGCCCGCTCCCGTATCGACCTGCGCCATCGCGCGCCCCCTTGCTCGTTGCCCCGGTAACAGACGGCACCTTGTCAGCACTGTCCGTCCGGGCGATGATTGACCAACAATCCGACTGCAATCCCCTGCAACCGGCACTTGAACTTGATAACGATATCCGATATCGTAAACCGATAACGATGGACAATACAATGGTTCGTGATGTGTTCCTCGCCTTCGTGCGGGTGCACATCCTGCACCACGCAGTAAAGGAGCCGGTGTTCGGTCTGGAAATGATCGAGGAACTCGGGCGCCACGGTTACTCGATGAGCCCGGGCACTCTTTATCCGATCCTGCACGGCATGGAAAAATCGGGCTACCTCAAATCACAGGACGAGGTCGTCGGCGGCAGGGTCCGCAAGTATTACCGGGCCACCGCTGCGGGTCGGAAGATGCTGACTGAATTGCGGGAAAAGATCCGCGAGCTTGTCGATGAGGTCATGGAAGACTGAATCTGCAGCTTTCCAACATAGGAGTGACTGGCATGAAGCATTCCCCTGAATTCCTGGCCCTGGCTGACGCCGCCAGAAAACGCATCAAGGAAGCCTCGCCTGAGGAGGTGAAGCAACTGGCTGCCAAAGGCGCGGTGGTCATCGACGTCCGCGACGCGCACGAATTTGCAGCCGGACACATTGAAGGCGCCATCAACGTCAGCCGCGGCACGCTGGAAATGCGCATCTCCGAGATCGTGCCTGACAAGGATGCGTCTGTGGTCTGCTACTGCTCGGGCGGAAACCGCGGCGCGCTGGCGACCGACACGCTGCAGCAGATGGGATACAAGAATGCGGTATCGATCTGCGGTGGCCTCAACGCCTTTCAGGGCAAAGACAAGAAATCCTGAGACCCGGCGCGTGACTCCGGCGCCGCAAGTCAGCGCTCAGGTCGCCCGCTGGCTGCAAATCAAAACTGCCGGCGGTACTGGATGAATCCGGAACGCTCGGCGACCCGGTCGTAGAGCTGACGCGCCACCATATTGTTTTCCTGCGTCAGCCAGTACACCCGCGGCGAACCCGCGGCGCGCGCTTTTTCATACACCGCCTCGATCAACGCGCGGCCGATGCCCTTGCCGCGCAACGCCGGCAGCGCATACAGATCCTGCAGATAACACACCGGCGCCAGCGATGAGGTGCTGCGGTGGTAGAGAAAATGCACGAAGCCGGCCAGTTCACCCGCCTGCTCGGCAACCAGTGCGTGCATCGCCTCTGCCGGCTGGAAAAACCGCGCCCAGGTGCCGCGGGTCACCGCATCCGGAATGCTGCGCTCGTAAAAACGGTTGTAGCCCTCCCACAGCGGCAGCCAGCGTTCGAAATCTTCGGGACGTGCTTCACGGATCAGCGGCATCTCATCACCATCCCTCAGTTTTTGGCGAGCCCGCGGATCATCGCCGCGGTGTGCTGCAGGGTCTGATCATCCACCGGATGGCGGATCACGCAGGCCGGCGCCAGCAGCAGGCCGCGTCCGCCGGTTTCCGCCACAGCGCGTTCGACATCGGCACGGATCGCTTCGAGGTTGCGGTTGGTGATGTGGCCGCGCTGCAGGCCACCGACCACCGCGCGGCGGCCGCCACTGGCCCGGTAATCGGCAATCGCCGGCGGTGTTTCGCCGATATGCCAGTTCAGCGCTGTCACCGGATAGTCACGCAGCAGGTCGAACATCACCGCATCGCCGTGCATGTGCGCGGCATTGAACCAGCCACCGGCCGCTGCCGCCGCTTCGAGCACACGCCGGTCAAACGGTTCGCCGAAACGACGATAGGCAGCCTCGTCCATCAACTCGAAGCTGGCCTCCTGGATGGCGAAAAAAACGCCGGCACAACCGCGCGCCAGTGCCGCTTCGGCAAAACGGCAGGTGACGCGGGTGATGGTTTCCAGTCCCTGCAGCAGCGCCCCGGGCGCCGAGACCAGATGCTCGCGGTGCAGGCCGTTGGACAGCTTGCCGGCAATGGTCAACGGCGAAAACACCGTCGCCAGCACCGGCATGCCGGGACCGACCCGCTGCACCAGTTGCGCAAAATGCGACTGCTCGCGGCCGAAGGCGCCTTGCTCCACGTCCACTTCGGTGAGCTTCGCCCAGTCCGCCGCCTCGCGTATCGCCGGCACCGTGACCCTGGCCACACCACCGCGCTCGATCTCGCTGTAGTCGCAGACACAACCCCAGTCCTCGACGCAATAAAGACCGTTGGACATCGACTTCACAAAATCGAGGTCGTGGCGTGCGGCGAATGCCGCGGTCACCTCCGCCAGCCGCGGCGGGTCCAGATCAATGCCCGGCAGGTGCGTCCAGAAACCGTA
>JAIENU010000193.1 GCA_019751125.1 Burkholderiales bacterium
ACTAAAATGACTGCTTTTCCCAATAACCATAGGTACTTACCCTATACCTTTGGTTACGAAACGCCCTAATTACCTAATAGAATCAGTCTTTTTTCAGTACGGTTTCTGAAAGAATTGAAAAATAGCTTGTGTGAATTGGAAACGCATTGGGGGATTTTGGTTACCTGTCCTGAATTTGGAGGGGAAGTTGAGGTGCTGGCTGCCATATATAGTGTTGCGATTGCTGAGGGTGGTGATAACGAAATCATCAATGCGATTATTGCTGAGGCTGATGCCAGTATCTGACCCAAATCGAACTCACCACCAAGGGGGGTGGTTGCAAATTGCAACAACCTCTCAAAGCCCAGGTTTTGTCCGATAGCTCTTGTGGGTGCCGAAACGCTGGTCTATTGAGTTTGTTCACCCAAAAGAAAAGTAATCCACAACAAGCATATTGATGTTGTGAACCGGAGGAGCCGGCAATGTCCACCTACACCGCGCCACTGAAAGACATGCAGTTCGCGATTACCGCGTTTGCCGGACTTGACGGCGTTGCCGCGCTGCCGGGTTGTGAAGAGGTTAATGCCGAACTGGTCGAGGCGGTGCTCACCGAGGCGGGCAAGTTTGCGCAAGGCGTGCTCGATCCGCTGAACCGGGTCGGCGACACCCAGGGCGCGCGCTGGCAGGATGGCGTGGTCAGTGCGCCCGATGGATTCAAGGAAGCCTATCGCCAGTTCACGGAAGCCGGCTGGAACAGCCTGGGTGCCGCCACTGAATACGGCGGCCAGGGGCTGCCGCACTGCCTGTCGATGCCGCTGCAGGAGATGTGGAACAGCGCCAACATGGCTTTCTGCCTGTGCCCGATGCTGACCACCGGCGTGCAGGAGGCACTGTCGCACCACGGTTCGAAGGCGCTGCGCGACACCTATCTGCCGAAACTGGTGTCGGGTGAATGGACCGGCACGATGAACCTGACCGAGCCGCAAGCCGGTTCCGACCTGTCGGCGGTGCGCGCGAGTGCGACGCCCGAGGGTGACCACTACCGCATCAAGGGCACCAAGATCTTCATCACCTGGGGCGAGCACGACATGGCGGCCAACATCGTGCACCTGGTGCTGGCGCGGCTGCCCGATGCGCCTGAAGGCGTGAAGGGTATCTCGCTGTTTGTGGTGCCGAAGTTCCTGCTCAATGCCGACGGTAGTCCCGGCGCGCGCAACGACATCCGCTGCGTGTCGATCGAGCACAAGATGGGCATCCACGGCAGCCCCACCTGTGTGCTCGCCTATGGTGACGGCCCCGGCGCCATTGGTTACCTGGTCGGCGAACCCAATCGCGGGCTCGAATACATGTTCACGATGATGAACCACGCGCGGCTGGGCGTCGGCATGGAGGGCATTGCACTCGCCGAGCGCGCCTACCAGCATGCACTGGAATACGCGCGGACGCGGGTACAGGGGCGAGCCATCGGCCAGAAAAGCGGCGACCGCGTGACCATCATCCATCACCCCGATGTGCGGCGCATGCTGCTGACGATGAAGGCGCAGACCGAGGCGATGCGCGCGCTGGGTTATTACGCGGCGGGCGAGCTCGACCGCGCCAAGCGCCATCCGGACACCGCGGAGCGCGCGCGCCACCAGGCGCTGCTCGACCTGCTGACACCGGTGGTCAAAGGCTGGTGCACCGAGGTCGCCGTGGAAATTGCCTCCCTGGGCGTGCAGGTGCACGGCGGCATGGGCTTCATCGAGGAAACCGGCGCCGCGCAGTACCTGCGCGATGCGCGCATCTCGACCATTTACGAAGGCACCACCGGCATCCAGGCCAACGACCTGATCGGGCGCAAGGTTGGTGCCGAAAAAGGCGTGACGGCGTTTGCGCTGATTGCCGAGATGCGCAAGCTCGATGGGGGGCTGGCCGGCTCGCAACGTGCCGCGTTCACCACGGCGGTGACCGCGCTGGAGCGGGCGACACAATGGCTGGTCGATCACTACCGCGCCAAACCCGAGGCCGCGGCCGCAGTGGCGGTGCCGTACCTGAAACTGTTCGGCACCGTGGCCGGCGGCTGGCTAATGGCGCGTGCCTCGCTGCTCGCCGCGAAGCAGCTCAAGGAGCCCGGTGCCGACCAGGCCTTTCTCGAAGCCAAGCAGGCCACTGCGCGCTTTTACCTCGAGCATCTGCTGGCTCAGGCGGCGGCTTATGCCGACACGGTGACTGAGGGCGCAGATGCCGTGCTGGCCCTCGATCCGGAGGCATTCTGATGCGCTGGATGACTTTTTTGCTGCTGTGTGTATTGCCGGTGGCGCTGCGGGCGCAGACCCCGCCGGCGCAGTCCCCCGGTTTGAGCTGCGAGCAGATGGTGGCCGCGGCCCAGGCCGGCATCGATCAGCGTAACCAGGGAGCTTCGCTGTCGCGTGTGTTGGCCGAGTTGGAGCGGCCCGAGCTGCGCGAGCGGCTCAGTGCCGAGGACTACGCCTTGCTGCGACGGGCGGTGCAGATGAGTTACACCAGCGAGATTTCCATCCACGAACTGGCCGAAACCTGCAACGCCAGCCGCGGCGTCAAGCCGAAGCGCTGAGCCCGCTTTTTGTGTGCAGCCATGCGCGTAGAATTGCGCGTCGCTTAATCAAGTCCCAAGGAGATTGATCCATGTTGTGCCGCCGCGCTGCTTTGCTGTTGCTGGGAATTCTGGTTTCGCTGTCGGCCTGGGCGCAGAAGCCGCCGCCGAAGCAGCCGAATGTGCCGCCGGAATACGAGCGCGCCGGCGGGCCTTATGTGCCCACCCCGAACATCGTTGTTGATCGCATGCTGGCGCTGGCCAATGTCGGTCCGCGTGATTATGTGATGGACCTCGGCTCCGGCGATGGCGTGATCGTGATAACCGCCGCGCAGAAACTGCAGGCCAGCGGTTTCGGCGTCGATATCGATGAAGAACTGATCCGGCTGTCGAACGAGCGTGCGAAAAAACTGGGCATCGCCGAGCGGGTGCGCTTCGAGGCGCGCGACATTTTCAAGACCGATGTCAGCAAGGCCACTGTGGTCACGCTGTACCTGCTGCCGGAATTCATGCGCAAGCTGCGGCCCAAGCTTTATGAAGAGCTGCGTCCCGGCACCCGCGTGGTGTCGCACGACTACCACTTCGAGGAATGGATGCACGACAGCACGGTCAGCTTTGACGTGCCGGAAAAGGAATTCATCTCCGGCGTGCCGCGCGCAACGCTGTATCTGTGGATCGTGCCGGCGCGGGTCGGTGGGCAATGGAAGATGCAGGTCGATGGCCACGGCGACTACGAGCTGGCGCTGCGCCAGCACTACCAGCGTTTCCAGGGCGCGGCGACGGCGGGCGGCAACAAGACCTCGCTGCAGGAAGCGCAGCTCAACGGCACCGACATCCGCTTCGTGATGGAGCAGGGCAACCGCCGTGGTTTGTTTGGCGGCAAGGTTGAAGGTAACCGTATTGAGGGCACGGTGACCTGGGGTGACGGCAAGACCGCGAAGTGGCGTGCGGTGAAGCAGCCGGGTTAACCCCTTAATTCAATTCATCAGCAGCGCCGGCGGCGCCTGCCACAGCACACCCTGGCGGAAGGTCGCCTGGTTTGCGGCAAGATCAAAGCCCGCCGGGTTCCAGGCGTCGCTGATCACGCGGCCGCCTTCGGCATAGCTTGCTGCGGGCCGCGCCTGCGCCAGCATGTCCCACAGCATGGTGTTGTGCTGTTCCGGCACGTCATGCAGGGTGACCGTGCGCAGCGGCGGCAGCGTTCTGGCTGATGCGACGATGAAACTGTTGATGTGGCGCGCGCCGGGCAGCGGCGGGCGGTGCACCACCGCCTGCGGCAGCTCGCTGGT
>JAIENU010000040.1 GCA_019751125.1 Burkholderiales bacterium
ATCAGCGAGATGCCGGGGCCGGAGGTTGCGGTGAAGGAACGGGCGCCGTTCCAGCCGGCGCCGATGGCGATGCCGATTGAGGCGAGCTCGTCCTCGCCCTGAATGATTGCGTACTTGTTCTTGCCGGTATCGGCGTCGGTGCGCAGCTTCTTGCAGTACGACATGAAGGCTTCGGCCACCGACGAGGACGGCGTGATCGGGTACCAGGCGCAGACCGAGGCGCCGCCGTAGACGGCGCCCAGCGCCACCGCGCTGTTGCCGTCGGCGAAGATGCGGTCGCCAACGTTGTCGGACTTGCGCACGCGCAGCCCCAGCGGGCAGGACAGGTGCTTCAGCGCATAGTCGCGGCCGAGGTGCAGCGCTTTGACGTTGGACTGCAGCAGCGCCTCCTTGCCTTTGTACTGCTCGGAGAACAGCTGTTCGATGACCGCGGGGTCGATTTCGAGCAGTGCTGAAAGCGCGCCGACATAAATGATGTTCTTGAACAGCTGGCGCTGCCGCGGATCGGTGTAGGTGGCATTGCAGATCTCGGTCAGCGGCATGCCGATGCGGGTGATATCCGGGCGGAACTTGCTGTCGGGCAGCGGCTTGGAGTTGTCGTAGAACAGGTAGCCGCCGGCCTCGATTTCCTTGAGGTCGTTGTCCCAGGTCTGCGGATTCATCGCGACCATCAGGTCGACGCCGCCGCGGCGGCCGAGGTAGCCCTTTTCGGTGACGCGCACCTCGTACCAGGTGGGCAGGCCCTGGATGTTGGAGGGGAAGATGTTGCGCGGGCTGACCGGCACGCCCATGCGCAGGATCGATCGCGCGAACAGCTCGTTGGCCGAGGCCGAGCCCGAGCCGTTGACGTTGGCGAACTTGACGACAAAGTCGTTGATGGCAGTGATCTGTTTCATGATGGTCGGCCCTTAAGCCGCTTTGCGTTGCGGTTTGCGGCAGCCCGGACCCGCGTGGGTCATCTGCACCAGGTATTTCTGCATGTCCCAGGCGCCGGTGGGACAGCGTTCGGCACAGAGGCCGCAGTGCAGGCAGACATCCTCGTCCTTGGCCATGATGCGGCCGGTCATGCGCAGCGGCTCCGAGGTATAGAGCCCCTGGTCGGGATGCAGTGAAGGCGCGGTCAGGCGTTCACGCACCTCGGCTTCCTCGCCGTCCGGCGTGAAGGTGATGCAGTCCATCGGGCAGATGTCGACACAGGCGTCGCACTCGATGCACAGCTTGGGCGCGAACACCGTCTGCACGTCGCAGTTCAGGCAGCGCTGGGCTTCGGCAAAGCCGGACTTGGCGTCGAAGCCGAGCTCGACCTCGACCTTGATGCTCTTCAGCGTCAGCTTCTGGTCCTGCCAGGGTACCTTGTGGCGCAACGCGGCGGAAACGTCGTTGTCATAGCTCCATTCGTGGATGCCCATTTTCTGTGACATCACGGCGACGGCCGGCAGCGGGCGTTCCTTCAGGTCTTCACCGCTGAACAGCTTGTCGATCGACACTGCGGCTTCATGGCCGTGGGCCACCGCCCAGATGATGTTCTTCGGGCCGAAGGCGGCATCGCCGCCGAAAAACACCTTGGGATTGCTCGACTGGAATGTGGTCTTGTCAACGACAGGCATGTTCCATTTGTCGAATTCGATGCCGGCGTCGCGCTCGATCCACGGAAAGGCGTTTTCCTGGCCGATGGCGACCAGCACGTCGTCGCATTCGAAGAACTGGTCCGGTTCGCCGGTGGGCACCAGATTGCGGCGGCCCTTGGCGTCGTATTCAGCCTTGACCTTCTCGAAGCTCATGCCGACCAGTTTGCCGTTCTCGACCTTGCAGGATTTCGGCACCAGGAAGTTGAGGATGGGAATGCCCTCATGGATCGCGTCTTCCTTTTCCCAGGGGCTCGCCTTCATTTCCTCGTAGCCGGAGCGGACGATGACTTTGACATCCTCCCCGCCGAGGCGCTTCGCCGAGCGGCAGCAATCCATCGCGGTGTTGCCGCCACCGAGCACGATCACGCGTTTGCCGATCTTCTCGATATGCCCGAAGGACACGCTGGCCAGCCAGTCGATGCCGAGGTGAACATTGGCCGCAGCCTCGGCACGGCCAGGCACGTCGAGGTCACGGCCGCGCGGTGCGCCGGTGCCAACGAATACCGCGTCGTAGCCTTCGGCGAGGATTTTCTTCAGGCTGTCGACACGGGTGCCGGTCTTCACGTTGATGTTGCCGATGCCGGTGATGTAGCCGACTTCCTCGTCGATCACCGATTCGGGCAGGCGGAAACGCGGCACCTGGCTGCGCATGAAACCGCCGGCCTTGGGATCAGCTTCGTAAACAGTGATGTCGTAACCCAGCGGCGCGAGGTCGCGTGCGACGGTCAGCGAAGCCGGACCGCCGCCGATGCAGGCAATGCGTTTGCCGTTTTTTTGCGCCGGCGCTTTGGGCATCCGAGCCGAGACATCGTCCTTGTGGTCGGCGGCAACACGTTTCAGGCGGCAGATCGCAACGGGTTCGGCCTTGGGGCCGTCTTCGTGCGTGCTCGGCTTGCGCATCTCGACATTGCCTTCCTCGACGCGGCCGCGACGGCAGGCCGGTTCGCAGGGGCGGTCGCAGGTGCGGCCGAGAATGCCGGGGAAGACATTCGATTTCCAGTTGACCATGTAGGCATCGCTGTAGCGGCCTGCGGCGATCAAGCGGATGTATTCGGGGACGGGGGTGTGGGCCGGGCAGGCCCACTGACAATCGACAACTTTATGGAAGTAATCGGGGTGCGCGATATCAGTCGGCTTCAAAAAAGACTCCTGCCTGCGGTTGGCTACATGTTCTTGTTTTTATTTGGCTATTTTTGCTTCCGGAATCCCGGCGCAAAAGTGCCGGAAAGTCTACGCCTTTGCCCTGGGGAAGAAAAGCGCGCTGCAAGCGGTTACAAGCGGTGGCAGCGCTCAGAAATCCCTGTCAGCGGCAAGGGTATGGCGGCGGCACCGGGGCCTGCCGCCGATACAGCGATCAAGGTGTGGTGGGACCGATCAGCTTGACCAGCTTGCCATGCTTTTCGTAGTCGGCCCGCATCCGCGCATTGGCCTGCTCCGGCGTCATGTACCAGGGCTCGAGCTCCGCCAGCTTGCTGTCCGGACGGTCGAGCACTTTCTTGATTTCGGCATTGATGCGGTCGATCACCGGCTTGGGAGTGGCCGCCGGCGCAAACACTGCGACCCAGCCGCGGTATTCGTATCCGGGCACGCCGGATTCCGCAACCGTAGGCGCATCCGGAAACTGCTTGAGGCGGGTGTCCGAGGTCACGGCCAGCAGTCGCAGGCGCTGCGACTGCAGCTGCGTTGCCAGGGCTGCCGGTGTGCCCGCGATCAGCTGGGCCTCGCCAGATACCATCGCCGTGGTGGCCGGGCCGCCACCTTTGTATGGAACGTGCAGCATCCTGGTGCCACTCATCGAGTTGAGCAGTGCTATCGCCATATGCGAGAAACTGCCGCTGCCGGATGAGGCATACAGAATCTGGTCCGGACGCTTGCGCGCCAGTGCGACCAGCTCCTTGACCGACTTGACCGGCAGCGAGGGATGGATCGCGAGCAGGCCGGTTTGTGCGACCAGGAAGCCGGCCAGCGTGAAATCGCGCAGCGTGTCATAGCCGAGCTTGGGGTAGGTGTAGGGATTACTGATGTGGCTGGCGGAATGGACCATCAGCGTATAGCCGTCGGGTGCTGATTTCGCCAGCATCTCGCTGCCAATGCTGCCGGTGGCGCCGGGCCGGTTGTCGATGATGAACTGCTGTCCGGTCTGTTCCGAAACCTTGGCGAATACCAGGCGGCCGGCGATGTCGGTGAGCCCGCCGGGCGGCCAGGGGATGATCACCCTGACGGTTTTGG
>JAIENU010000270.1 GCA_019751125.1 Burkholderiales bacterium
TCGATTTTTTCCACTGGGTGCTGGTCGACCTTGATCCGGCCTCCGGCGCGATTGCCGCCGGCGAGTTCTCGAATACCGTCACCGCACGCGGCAAGGCCGGCCCCATGGCGCCGCGTGGTACGCGCCAGGGCATCAACGACTACACCGCGTGGTTTGCCGGGGACAAGGACATGAAAGGTGATTACTTCGGCTACGACGGTCCCTGCCCGCCGTGGAACGACAGCATCAAGCACCACTATGTGTTCACGCTGTATGCGCTGGATGTCGCGAAGTGCCCGGTCGAAGGCAAGTTTGGCGGCGCCGATGTTCGCAAAGCCATCGCCGGCCATGTGCTGGGTGAGGCAAAGATCACCGGGCTCTATACGCTTAATCCGAAAGTGAAACTGTAATTCCGCCGTCACCCGGAAAAGGCCGGTGACCGCCGGCCTTTTTTGTTGGTGCAATAGCCTCCCTTGAAACCCCGCACCCCCGAAGAACTCGAACACCGCCTGCGCAACCTGCCGCGTCCGGAATATCCGGAGGACCTGCCGGTTGTGGCGAAGCGTGCGGAGATCGCGGCTGCGATCCGCGACCATCCGGTGGTGATCGTCTGCGGTGAAACCGGTTCGGGCAAGACCACGCAGCTGCCGAAAATCTGCCTCGAGCTCGGCCGCGGTGTGCAGGGGCTGATCGGCCACACCCAGCCGCGGCGCATCGCCGCACGCACGGTGGCCACGCGCATCGCGCATGAATTAAAAAGCCCGCTGGGTCACGCCGTGGGCTACAAGGTGCGCTTCTCGGACAAGCTGTCACAGAACACCTACATCAAGCTGATGACCGACGGCATCCTGCTGGCCGAGACCCAGGGCGACCGCGACCTGCGCGCCTATGACACGCTGATCATCGACGAGGCGCATGAACGCAGCCTCAACATCGATTTCCTGCTCGGCTACCTGAAGCGCCTGATGAGCCGGCGCCCCGACCTGAAGATCATCGTCACCTCGGCGACCATTGATGCGGAACGTTTCGCCAGCCATTTCACGATCCATGGCAAACCCGCGCCGGTGATCGAAGTTTCGGGCCGCACCTATCCGGTCGAGCTGCGCTACCGGCCGCAGGAAGACGAGGAGCAGGATCTTGAAGAAGCCATCGTCGAGGCGGTGGCCGAACTCGCGCGCGAAAAATCCGATGGTGACATCCTGGTGTTCCTGCCTGGTGAGCGCGAGATTCGTGATGCCGCCGAGGCACTGCGCAAGCACCATCTTAAGGGGGCGCAAAATAAGGGTGCCGAGATCCTGCCGCTCTACGCGCGGCTGTCCTTTGAGGAGCAGGAGCGGATTTTCAAGCCGCACGGCGCAAGGCGCATCGTGTTGTCCACCAACGTCGCCGAAACCTCGCTGACGGTGCCCGGCATCCGCTACGTGGTCGATACCGGGCTGGCGCGCATCAACCGTTACAGCTACCGCAACAAGGTCGAGCAACTGCAGGTGGAGAAAATTTCGCGCGCCTCGGCCAACCAGCGCGCCGGCCGCTGCGGGCGCGTTGCCGCAGGTATCGCGATCCGGCTCTATGCCGAGGACGATTACAACGCGCGGCCGCAGTACACCGATCCGGAAATCCTGCGCTCTTCGCTGGCGCATGTGATCCTGCGCATGAAGGCGCTGCGCATCGGCGACGTCGAGGATTTTCCCTTCCTCGAGGCGCCGTCACCGCGGATGATCGGTGACGGCTACCAGCTGCTCGCCGAGCTGGGCGCGGTGGATGCACAAAAGCAGCTGACGCCGGTCGGCTGGCAACTTGCCAAATTCCCGATCGACCCGCGCATCGCGCGGATGATCCTCGCTGCGAAACAGCAGAACTGCCTGCGCGAGGTGCTGATCATCGCCGCGGCGCTGTCGGTGCAGGACCCGCGCGAGCGGCCTTTCGAGAAATCCGAGGCCGCGGACCGTGCGCATGCGAAGTTCGCTGACGACCGGTCGGATTTCATGGCCTACCTGAAGCTGTGGGAATACTTCGACGAGTCGGTCAAACACAAACAGTCCAACCGCAAGCTCGCCCAGCAGCTCGCGGAGGAATTCCTGTCGCAGCGGCGGCTGCGTGAATGGCGCGACATCCATGGCCAGCTCGCTTCGCTGGTGGCAGAGCTGGACATGCTGCCCAACGAAAAGCCGGCCAGCCCCGAACAGATCCACCGCGCGCTGCTCGCCGGCCTGCTCGGCAACATCGGCTTCAAGACCGAGGAGGGTGAGTACCTCGGCGCGCGCGGCATCAAGTTCAACATCTTTCCCGGTTCGGGCCTGCGCAAGTCACAGCCGAAATGGGTGATGGCCGGCGAGCTGGTTGATACCGCACGGCTTTACGCGCGCAGCGTCGCGCGCATCGAGCCGGAATGGATCGAGCCGCTGGCGAAGGATCTCGTCGATCGCCATTACTTCGACCCGCACTGGGAGCGCGAACGCGCAATGGTCACGGCCTACGAGCGGGTGACGCTGTACGGCATCACCATCGTGCCCAAGCGCCGCGTGCATTACGGCGCAATCAACCCTTCGCTGTCCCGTGAGATCTTCATCCGCCAGGCACTGGTGGCCGGTGAGTTCACCACCGAAGCAAAATTTATTCAATATAATCAACGGCTTATAAAAGAAGTGCAGGAGCTGGAGCACAAGGCACGCAAACGCGATGTGCTGGTCAGCGACGAGGTGATCTACGCCTTCTATGACGAGCGCGTGCCGCAGGGCATCGTCAACGGCGCCGGTTTCGAGCAATGGCGCAAGGAAATCGAACAGCAGCACGCCGATCACCTGCTGCTGACCCGCGATTACCTGATGCGCCATGCCGCGGAGGACATCACTGAAAACCAGTTCCCGGACAGCCTCCGCGCCGGCGAAATCGAGCTCAAGCTGAAATACCGCTTTGATCCCGGCCACGTCCTCGACGGCATCACCGCGACGGTGCCGCTGGCGCTGCTCAACAAGCTCGAGCCGGCCGATTTCGACTGGCTGGTGCCGGGCATGATCCGCGACAAGGTGGCCTTTGCCTTCAAGGCCCTGCCCAAAAACTGGCGACGCCACCTGACGCCGCCCACCGAACATGTCACGCGTTTTCTCGAAACCGAGGGCACGGCGCAGGGTGCCTTTGCCGATGCGCTTGCGCGTTATGCGACACGTGCTGCCGGTGTGCCGCTGGCGAAGGAAGACGCAGCAGCCATCGACTACCCGCTGCACCTGCGCTGCAATTTCCGCGTGGTTGACGAATCGGGGCGTGAGCTGGCTTCGGGTCGCGATCTTGTCGCGCTGAAGGCGCAGCTGGGTGAGGCGGCGCAGCTCACCTTCAGTTCCGGCGCCAAGGGTGATGCATCGGGCATCGAGCGCGAGGGCATCAAGACCTGGGATTTCGGCGACCTGCCGCCGACGATCACGTTCACCCGAGGTGGCCGCAAAGTCACCGGCTACCCGGCGCTGGCCGACGAAGGCGACAGTGTGGCGATCCGCCTGTTTGACGTTGCGCAGGCAGCGCAGGCTGCGATGCGCGATGGCGTGGTGCGCCTGATGCGGCTGGCGCTGAAGGCGCAGCTGGGCCAGCTCGAAAAGGGATTGAAGGGTTTTGACCAAGCCGCGCTGCAGTTGCGCGGCATCGCCAGCCCCGATGACCTGCGCGCCGACCTGATTGCTGCGATCTGCGACCGTGCCTTCATCGGTGATGACGAGCTGCCAAGAGGATTGAAAGGGTTTGAAGAGCAAGTGAAGCGCGCGCGCACCCGCCTGCCGGCAGTGAGCGAGGCGGCGCTGCGCCTGTTCAACGCCATCGCCGCCGAACAGCACCAGCTGTCGCTGGCGCTGGGTGCGGCCAAGGGCAATCTGTCGCGGCCGGCCAGCGACATCCGCGCGCAGAACCAGCGGCTGATCTGCAAGGGATTCTTCAGC
>JAIENU010000143.1 GCA_019751125.1 Burkholderiales bacterium
TTCATGATCTGCACGAACACATCCTCGAGATCGGGCTGCAGGATTTCCATTTCCTGCACCGCGACCTGCGCCTCGCGCAGCACCGCCATCACGCCCTCCACCGCGGCGTAATCGGGCAGCGCCAGGCGCAGCACGCCGTCCTCGCGGCGCTCGGCCAGCTGCGGCTCAAGCACCGCCGGCAGTGCGGCACCGAGGCGCAGCAGCAGCTGGCAGCCCGAGTGCATCTTCAGCAGGTTTTCCGTGCGGTCGTGGGCAACGATGCGGCCCTGCTTCAGCATCGCAATGCGTCCACACAGCGCTTCGGCCTCTTCCAGATAATGCGTGGTCAGCACGATGGTGTGGCCGTCGCGGTTGAGCCTGCGGATGAAGCGCCACAGCGCCTGGCGCAGTTCGACATCGACGCCGGCAGTGGGTTCGTCGAGCACGATCACCGGCGGCTTGTGCACGAGGGCCTGCGCCACCAGCACGCGCCGCTTCATGCCACCGGACAGCGCGCGCATATTGGCGTCGGCCTTGGCGGTGAGGTCGAGGTTTTCCAGCACCTCGTCGATCCACGCCCGGTTGTCGCGCAGGCCGAAATAACCGGACTGGAACACCAGCGTCTCGCGCACCGTGAAAAAAGGATCGAACACCAGCTCCTGCGGCACCACGCCCAGCGCGCGCCGCGCCTCGCGGTAGTTGTCCACCACGTTGTGGCCCATGATGCGCGCGGCTCCGCGGCTGGCGCGCGCCAGCCCGGCAAGAATGCTGATCAGCGTGGTCTTGCCCGCGCCGTTGGGGCCGAGCAGGCCGAAGAATTCGCCGCATTCAACCTGCAGGCTGACCCCGGCAAGCGCCTCAAGGCTGCCGTAATGCTTGGCAACATCGACGACTTCGATGGCGTGGGGCATCGCGGCCAGGGACTCAGTTACTCGGCCGCCACCAGTTCGGTGACGCCGTAGAGCCTGGCGAGGCTGGTCAGGTTTTCGGGAAGGTTGACGTAGCGGATGCTGCGGTTGGCCGCAAGCGCGGCGCGGCGCCACTCGAAGAGCAGGCTCAGTGCGGTGGAATCAACCTCGGTGACCGCCGCGAGATCCAGCACCGTTTCCGCCGCAGTGAACAGGCGCAGCCCCTCCTCGCGCAGCGTCAGCGCGGTTTCGAGGTTGACAGCGCCCGCCAGCGTGCAGCGCCCGTCCTTGCATTCGATCATGGCCGCAGCCGCTCCATTTGCCGTTTCTCTTTTGCAGTTTCTTTTACTTGGCCTGGGTCAGCGCGCGGTTTTTCTCGCGCAGGGTCTTGATCAGGCCGTCGATGCCGTTCTTGGTGACTTCGGTGTTGAAGGTGCTGCGGTAGTTCTCGACCAGGCTGACGCCGCCGATCTTGACGTTGTAGACCTTCCAGCCGTCATCGGTTTTTTCCATGTCGTAATCCACCTGCACCGGCTCGCCGCCGCTGGAAGAACGCACCAGCGAACGCACGATGACGTCGGTGTCGGTGGGTGCCATTTTCAGCGGGCGGTATTCAATCTTCTGGTCCTTGAACAGCACCAGGGACGCGGTATAGGTCTGCACCAGCAGCGCGCGGAATTCAGCAGTCAGCTGCTTGCGCTGCTCGGGATTGGCCGCGCTCCAGTTGCGGCCCAGTGCGAGGCGGGTCATGCCGCCGAAATTGAAATGCGGCGCGATCTTGGTCTCGATCAGTTCGCGCGCCTTTTTCTGGTTGCCGGACTGCAGCTCCTTGTCGCTGCGCAGGATCTGCAGCACCTCTTCGGTCACCGTGCGCGCGAGCACATCGGGTGCCGTGGCGGCACCCTGGGCGAACGCTGACGACACTCCAATGATTGACAAAAAACTCAATAAAAACAATGATTTAAACATTTTCCACTCTACCAGTCTCGTTGAACCCGTTTGTTGCGGAAGCTTGTTGCGGAATTTTGTTTTACTCACTACTTCTTGGCGTCGCCGCCCTCAGCCGCCTTGTCGAACAGGAACTGGCTGATCAGCTTCTCCAGCACCACCGCCGACTGCGTGAGGCGGATGTTGTCGCCGGCGCCGAGCATCTTGTCATCACCACCACCCTCGAGCCCGATGTACTGCTCGCCGAGCAGGCCGGCGGTGAGGATCGACGCAGTGGTGTCCTTCGGAAACTTGTACTGGGTCTCGATCGCCATCAGCACCCTGGCGGTGAAGCGCTCGTTGTTGAAGCTGATCGACTTCACCCGTCCCACCACCACGCCGGCGCTCTTGATCGCCGCGCGCGGCTTCAGGCCGCCGATGTTGTCGAAATTGGCGGTGACTTCATAGGTGTCGCCGCTGCCCGCGCTTGACATGTTGCCGACCTTGAACGCGAGGATGACCAGCGCGACGATGCCCGCGACAACAAAAAGCCCGACCCACAGATCCAGCATCGAACGTTGCATTACACACCTCTACTCAGTAAACGGTTCCAACAGCAAAAACAGCATCCAGGCGCCAGTTTACGCGGCGCTGAACATGAACGAAGTCAGGATGAAATCCAGCGCCAGGATCGCCAGCGATGAAGTCACCACCGTGCGCGTGGTCGCACCGGAAACACCTTCCGCGGTGGGCGGCGCATCGTAGCCCTCGAACAGCGCAATCCAGGTCACCGCCACGCCGAACACAAAGCTCTTGATGACGCCGTTCAGCACATCCTCGCGCACATCCACGGCGCTCTGCATCTGCGACCAGAACGAGCCCTCGTCGACGCCGATCAGCACGACACCAATGACATAGCCGCCGAAAACGCCCATCGCACTGAACATCGCCGCCAGCAGCGGCATCGAGATCACGCCGGCCCAGAAGCGCGGCGCCACCACCCGCGCGATCGGATCAACCGCCATCATCTCCATCGCCGACAGCTGCTCGGTCGCCTTCATCAGGCCGATCTCCGCCGTCATCGCGGAACCGGCACGGCTCGCGAACAGCAGCGCCGACACCACCGGCCCCAGTTCGCGCACCAGCGACAGCGCGACCAGCACGCCGAGCGCCGACTCCGAGCCATAGGTGGTCAGCGTCTGGTAGCCCTGCAGGCCGAGCACCATGCCGACAAACAGGCCGGAAACCAGGATGATGATCAGCGACAGCACGCCGGTGTAGTACAGCTCGCGCACCACCAGCCGCGGCCGCGCCAGGCAGGTGCCGGAATGGGCAATGGTCAGGCCGATGAAGCGCGCGGCATAACCCAGGCGCAGCACATTGTCGATGGCGTTGGCGCCGAGGCGGCTCACCGAGGGCAGCGCGCGGTGTTTCGCGGGGCTAGGCTGCACGCCGGCCTCCCATCTTCAGGTCGGCCGCGTAATCGCGGCTCGGGTATTGGTAGGCCACGGGGCCTTCGGCCTCGCCATTCACGAACTGGTGCACCAGCGGATCGCTGTTCGCACGCATCTCGGCGGGTGTGCCGTGCGCCATCATCTTGCCGTCCGACAGGTAGTAAACATAATCAACCACATCCAGGGCTTCCTGCACATCGTGGGTGACCACCAGCGAGGTGGTGCCCAGCGTGTCGTTCAATTCACGCACCAGGTTGGCGATCACGCCCAGCGAAATCGGATCCAGCCCGGTGAACGGTTCGTCATACATCATGATCATCGGATCCAGCGCAATCGCACGCGCCAGCGCCACCCGCCTTGCCATGCCGCCGGAAAGCTCCGACGGCATCAGCCGGTGCGCGCCGCGCAGGCCCACCGCATTCAGCTTCATCATCACCAGGTCGCGGATCATGCTTTCCGGCAGCCCGGTGTGCTCGCGCATCTGGAACGCCACGTTGTCGAATACCGACAGGTCGGTGAACAGCGCGCCGAACTGGAACAGCATGCCCATGCGCCGGCGCATCTGGTAGATACCCGCGTTGTCGAGCTGGCTGGTGCACACGCCATTGACCCAGACCTCGCCCGAAGTCGGCCGCATCACGCCGCCAATCAGCCGCAGCAGCGTGGTTTTGCCCGAACCGCTGATGCCCATCAGCGCGACAACCTTGCCGCGCGGGATGCTCATGTTGATGCCGGTCAGGATCGGACGCTTGCCATAGGCAAAGTTGACGTCCTTGATTTCGATGAGTGGGG
>JAIENU010000042.1 GCA_019751125.1 Burkholderiales bacterium
TCGCTGAAATACTTGTTCTGGTAATCGTAGTTGCCCTGCGGCGCTTCGATGCGGATCAGCGGCAGCGCACTGTCACCGAGGAAACCGGCGGTGAATTCCTCACCGGCGATGAACTCCTCGGCCATCACAAAGGGATCATGTTTTGCAGCCAGCACAAAGGCCGCCGGCAAATCCTCCGCCCGGCCCACCTTGGTCAAGCCAATGCTCGAACCATCACGCGCCGGCTTCACGATCAGCGGCAGGCCGAGGCGGCGCGCGACGCCGGCCCAGTCGCTGCCGGCATCAACAACCTCGTAACGCGGCGTCGGGATGCCGGCTGCTGCCCACACCATCTTCGTGCGCACCTTGTCCATCGCCAGCGCAGAGGCCATCACGCCGCTGCCGGTGTACGGAATACCCATCAGTTCCAGCGCGCCCTGCACCGTGCCATCCTCGCCGTAGCGGCCGTGCAGCGCGATGAACACACGGTCGAAACCATCCCGCTGGAGTTCGAACACACTGCGTTGCGCCGGATCGAAGGCATGGGCATCCACGCCGGCCTCCTGCAGCGCCTTCAGCACATTGCCGCCGCTCATCAGCGATATCTCGCGCTCCGCGCTGCGGCCGCCGAACAGCACCGCGACCTTGCCGTAACCCGCGCTCATGCGGCTACTCCGATCACACGCACCTCGCGTTCGAGTTCGACGCCGAAGCGGTCGCGCACCGTGTCCTGCGCGATCGCCATCAGGGCTTCGATGTCGGCAGCGGTCGCGCCACCCAGATTGACGATGAAATTGGCATGTTTTGCCGAGATCGCGGCACCGCCGATGCGATGCCCCTTGAGGCCCGCGGCCTCGATCAGGCGCGCGGCATGGTCGCCCGGCGGATTGCGGAACACCGATCCGGCATTGGGTTCGCCCAGCGGCTGGCTGGCGATGCGTTTCGCCAGAAGTGACTTGATGGTGGCGCGCGACTGCGCGCCATTGCCGCGCGGCAGGCGCAGCGTTGCGCCGACAAACCATTCCTCGCGGCCATCACGTCGCGCCTCGGCGGGCACACTCGACATCTGCCGGCAGCGGCGCTCGACGCTGCGATAGCCGATGGTGTAATGCCCCGGCGTACGCTCGCGCAGCAGGCCGGTGCGGTCGATGGTGCGAACTGTCTTCACCAGATCCCAGGTCTCGCCGCCGTAACAGCCGGCATTCATCGCCAGCGCACCGCCAAGGGTGCCCGGAATGCCGGCGAGAAACTCGGCGCCGGCCAGTTCGCTCAGCGCCGCCATCCGCGCCAGCTTGGGACAGGCTACGCCGGCACCGGCACTGATTTCGCCGCCTTCGGCATCAAGTCTGACCTGCGTGTCACGCAGCGCGCGATGGGTGAAGATCACGGTGGCATCGAGCCCGCCATCACGCACCAGCAGATTGCTGCCGAGGCCGACCAGATAAACCGGTTCGTTGCCGCGCAGGCCGCGCAGGAACAGCGCCAGATCGTCGAGATCGGCCGGCAGATAGGCGCGGCGCACCTGTCCGCCGGCACGCCAGCTGACATGCTTCGCCATGGGCTCGTCGCTGCGCAATTCTCCGCGCAGGCCCTGGCCAGACAGCTGTCTCTGCTCGTCCATGTTCATCGGTCTGTTTTGCTCAACCTGCATCCTGTTTCAGCCGCCCGGCCACCGTGCCGATCGACCCCGCGCCCATTGCCAGCACCACGTCGCCGTCGCGTACACAGCCGCGGATCGCCGCCGGCAACTCGCCCACCTGCTCGACAAACACCGGTTCGACCTTGCCCAGCACCCGCACGGCACGTGCCAGCGCGCGGCCATCGGCGGCAACAATCGGCGCTTCGCCTGCCGCATAAACCTCGGTCAGCAGCAGCGCGTCGACACTCGACAACACGCGGCTGAAATCCTCGAAGCAGTCGCGGGTGCGGGTGTAGCGGTGCGGCTGGAAAGCCAGCACCAGGCGCCGCCCCGGGAAGGCGCCGCGCGCGGCGGCGATGGTGGCGGCCATTTCCACCGGGTGATGGCCGTAGTCATCAATCAGTTCGAAACTGCCGCCGCCGGACAGAGGCAGCGCGCCGTAACGCTGGAAGCGCCGGCCGACCCCTTTGAACTCGCCCAGCGCCTTGACGATGCGCTCGTCGGCAACGCCCAGTTCGACGGCCACGGCAATCGCCGCCAGCGCATTGAGCACGTTGTGCACGCCGGCCAGGTTGAGGCGTATGTCGAGGTCGGGCAGGCGCCGTCCGTTCCTGCGCTGCACCCGGAAATTCATCGCACCGGCGGAGGCGCTGACCGCAACACCGCGCACGTCGGCACCCTCGCCCAGACCATAGGTCACCAGGGCCTTGGTCAGTTTCGGCATGATGGTGCGCACGTTGACGTCGTCATTGCACAGCACTGCCACGCCGTAGAACGGCAGCCGCTCGACAAAATCGACGAAGGCCTGGCGCAGGCGATCAAGCGAATGGTCGTAGGTTTCCATGTGGTCGGCATCGATGTTGGTGACCACCGAAATCACCGGCTGCAGATGCAGGAAGGAAGCATCGGATTCATCGGCTTCGGCCACGATGAATTCGCCGGCACCCAGCCGCGCATGCGCGCCGGCGCTTTCAAGGCGGCCGCCGATGACAAAGGTCGGGTCAAGGCCGCCCTCGGCGAGGATGCTCGCAACGAGGCTGGTCGTCGTGGTCTTGCCGTGGGTGCCTGCCACCGCGATGCCCTGCTTCAGGCGCATCAGCTCGGCGAGCATCAATGCCCGCGGCACCACCGGCACATGGCGTACGCGCGCCGCAACCACCTCGGGATTGTCCGGTTTCACCGCGCTGGAAATCACCACCACGTCGGCCGTGCTCACATGTTCCGCGGCATGGCCGATGCGCACCGTCGCGCCCAGCCCGGCGAGGCGGCGCGTGGCATTACCTTCGGCAAGGTCGGAACCGCTTACCGCATAACCCAGGTTCAGCAGCACCTCGGCAATGCCGCTCATGCCGGCGCCGCCGATACCGACAAAATGGATGTTTTTAACCTTGTGCTTCATGCTGCCAGCTCCATGCACAGGTCGGCCACCTTCTGCGCGGCATCGGGTTTGCCGACACCACGCGCGGCGCGCGCCATCTCCAGCAGTTTTTCGCGGTTCAGCCCGCGCAGCACCGCGGCCAGCGACTGGGGTGAAAGCTCCTGTTGCGGCATCAGCAGCGCAGCGCCGCGGTCGGAGAGATAACGCGCATTACGTGTCTGGTGGTCATCCACCGCATGCGGAAACGGCACCAGGATGCTGCCGACACCGGCCACCGCGAGCTCGGTCACGGTGGTCGCGCCGGAACGGCAGACAATCAGGTCGGCCTCGCCGTAACGTGCAGCCATGTCATCCACAAAGGCCAGCACCTCGGCGTCGACTGCAAGTTCGCGGTAAAGCCCGCGCACCGCATCGGCATGGGCGTTGCCGGCCTGATGGGTGACCACCGGCCGCAGCGCGGGCTCGAGCAGGCCCAGCGCCTTGGGCACGATTTCATTGAGCGCCTTCGCGCCGAGGCTGCCGCCGACCACCAGCAGGCGCAGCGGGCCGCTGCGTCCGGCGAATCGTGCTTCCGGCGGCGCCAGTTCGACGATCTCGCGGCGCACCGGATTGCCCGACCAGATCACGTCAACACGTCCCTCGAAGGCATCGGGGAAGGCCGACAGCACGCGGTCGGCCACCCCGGCAAGCACGCGGTTGGCGAGCCCAGGTATCGCGTTCTGTTCATGAATCAGCAGCGGCTTGCCGAACAGCGCAGCCATCATGCCGCCGGGAAACGCGGCATAACCGCCCATGCCCAGCACCACGTCGGGCCGGTGGCGGAATATCGCACCGGCGCTTTGCCAGAATGCAATCAGCAAGGTCGCCGGCAGCAGCAGCTTGCGCAGCCAGCCCTTGCCGCGCACGCCGCCGAAGCGGATCCATTCCGCGGCATAACCACGCGTCGGCACCAGGCGTTCTTCCATGCCGCCGCGGGCACCGAGCCAGACCACCTGCCAGCCGCGGCTGCGCAGCACGTCAGCCACCGCCAATGCCGGGAATATGTGGCCGCCGGTGCCGCCGGCCATCACCATCATTGTGCGCGTCATACCGTGAACCCCCGGGCCTGCTGCCGGTTTTCCCAGTCAACGCGCAACAGGATCGCGATCGCGCAGCAGGT
>JAIENU010000002.1 GCA_019751125.1 Burkholderiales bacterium
GCTTCAGCGAACAGGCGCTGATCAAACAGCGGGTGCGGGTTGAAGTCGAATGGCTGAAGGCGCTGGCCGCCGAGGCGACGATTGCCGAAGTGCCGCCGTTCTCGAAAACCACGCTCGCGGAGCTCGATGCCCTGGTCAGCAACTTCAGCGAGGCCGACGGCCTGCGCGTGAAGGCGATCGAAGCCACCACCAACCACGATGTCAAGGCGGTGGAATACCTGCTCAAGGAAAAACTTGCGAACAACACGGAAATCACCCGCGTCGCCGAGTTCATCCACTTCGCCTGCACCTCCGAGGACATCAACAACCTCAGCCACTCGCTGATGCTGAAGGAAGCCCGCGACACGGTGCTGATGCCGGCGCTGAACGCGGTGATCGCGCGCCTGCGCACGATGGCCCACGACCTCGCCGATGCACCGATGCTGTCGCGCACCCACGGCCAGCCGGCCTCGCCGACGACGCTGGGCAAGGAAATGGCCAATGTGGTGGCCCGGCTGCAAAGGGCAGCCTCGCGTATTTCTTCGGTCAGCCTGCTCGGCAAGATCAACGGTGCGGTCGGCAACTACAACGCCCATCTTTCCGCCTATCCGGCGATCGACTGGGAAGGCTTCGCCAAGCGCTTTGTCGAATCGCTGGGGCTGGAATTCAACCCCTACACCATCCAGATCGAGCCGCACGACACGATGGCCGAACTGTTTGATGCGGTGGCCCGCACCAACACCATCCTGCTCGACCTCGACCGCGACATCTGGGGTTACGTCTCGGTCGGCTATTTCAAGCAGAAGACCAAGGCCGGCGAAATCGGCTCGTCGACAATGCCGCACAAGGTCAATCCGATCGACTTCGAAAACTCCGAAGGCAACCTCGGCCTCGCCAATGCGCTGCTGCGCCACCTTTCGGAAAAACTGCCGGTGTCACGCTGGCAGCGCGACCTCACCGACTCGACAGTGCTGCGCAACGTCGGTGTCGCGCTGGGTTATGCGCTGCTCGCCTGGGATTCCTGCCTGAAGGGCCTGAACAAGCTCGAGGCCAACCACGCGCAGCTCGCCGCCGACCTTGATGACAACTGGGAAGTGCTGGCCGAGCCGATCCAGACGGTGATGCGCCGCTACAACGTGCCCGGTGCCTACGAGCAGCTGAAGGACCTCACCCGCGGCAAGGCCGGCATCAACCGCGACACGCTGCACGCCTTCATCAAGGGACTGACCGGCATTCCCGAAGCCGAGAAGCAGCGCCTGCTGCAGCTGACGCCGGCCAACTACATTGGCAAAGCGGTCGATCTCGCGCGCCGCATCTGAGCACGAGATATAACATAAGCCATTGTTTTAATTGACTATTTTTTGCTGTCGCGTTTGACGGCAGTCAATTCAGACCAGCGCTGCAGCGCCTCCGCCATCGGCGGCGCATCCCCCTGATAACCGCTCGCCGCCAGCACCTCGGCATTGGGCACGCGCCCGCCGCGCTGCAGGAACAGCGCCTTCACATAGGCATGCGCGCACAGTTCGCCGTCGCGCTCGAAGGTCTGCTCCAGGTAGATGTACTTGTCATCCCAGGTCAGCAGCCGCGTCACCAGTTCAAAGCGGTCGAAGGGCGCGAGTGAACGCAGATAGGTGATTTCAGCGGCGGCCAGTACCGGCATCCAGCGCCGGCGGCGCATCGCGCCAAGCAGCCCGGTCTGCGCGGTGAGGTGCACACGGCCGAGGTCCATGAACGTCAGGTAGCGCCCGTTGTTCATGTGCATGTTCAGGTCGAGGTCGTTGGGCAGCACGCGGAAGCTGAGCCGCGAGGCCTCGAATATCGCGCGCCGCTGCAGCTTGCGCAGCTGCCAGAGAACCCGGAGCAGGCGCAGATAGAGGTTCAAGCTGGCCCCGCCGGGTTCACGGCATCCTGCGCTGGCGCAGGATCTCGACCACGCCGGGCAGGATCGACAGGATGATGATGCCGATGATGACCAGCGACAGGTTGTCCTTGATCACCGGCAGGTTGCCGAAGAAGTAGCCGAGATAGGCCAGCGACACCACCCACAGGATGGCGCCGCTGACGTTGTAGAGCGCGAACTTCGAATAGGTCATGCTCGCGGCGCCGGCAACGAAGGGCGCATAGGTGCGGATGATCGGCACGAAGCGCGCGATGATGATGGTCTTGCCGCCGTGGCGCTCGTAGAACTCGTGGGCGCGCTGCAAATGCTTCGGGTTCAACCAGCGCGATTCACCATGGCTGAACACCCGCGGCCCGATGTAGCGTCCGACCGAATAGTTGACCGCATCGCCGAGGATCGCGGCAATGATCAGCAGCAGCACCAGCAGGTGCACGTTCATGCCGCCGGCCGCGGCAACGGCCCCGGCGACGAACAGCAGCGAGTCGCCGGGCAGGAACGGTGTCACCACCAGCCCGGTCTCGCAGAACACGATCAGGAACAGGATCAGGTAGATCCAGGCGCCATGCGCGGCGACCAGCGCCTGCAGGTGGTCGTCGAGGTTGAGGACGACGTCGATGAACAGCGTGACCAGCTCCATGGCCGGGTCAGACGATCGCGCCGTCCTCGTTCGCGGCCTTGGGTTTCTCCGGCTTCACCAGATCGTCGCGCTTCAGGCCCAGCCACATCAGCAGCGGGCTGCCGACCAGCACCGAGGAATAGATGCCGAAGCAGATGCCGATGGTCAGCGCCAGCGCGAAGTAATACAGCGTCTCGCCGCCGAAAATCAGCATCGAGCACACCATCAGCTGCGTAGAGCCGTGGGTGATGATGGTGCGCGACATGGTCGAGGTGATCGCGGCGTCGATGACATCGGGCACCGCCATGCCGCGGAACTGGCGGCTGCGGAAGTTTTCACGGATCCGGTCCATCACCACCACCGACTCGTTGACCGAGTAACCGAGGATGGCGAGAATCGCCGCCAGTACCGGCAGCGAGAATTCCCAGCCGAACAGCGAGAAGCAGCCGAGGATGATCACCACGTCGTGCAGGTTGGCGATGATCGCCGAGACGCCGAACTTCCACTCGAAACGCAGGGCGAGATAACCGACAATGCCCAGCGACACGAACAGCAGCGCCAGCGCGCCGCTTTCCAGCAGCTCCTTGCCGACCTGCGGCCCGACAAACTCGACACGCTGCAGCTTCACGCCGGCATCCAGGCCGCGCAGTTCCTTCATCACCTGCTCGGAAAGCTGGGCGCTGGTCAGCCCCTCCTTCACCGGCAGGCGGATCAGCACGTCGCGCGCGGTGCCGAAGTTCTGCACGGAGGGCTCGGCAAAACCGATCTGGATCATGCGTTCGCGGATCGGATCCAGGCTCGGCGCTTTTTCATAAGTGACCTCGATCACCGTGCCGCCGGTGAAATCGACGCCGAGGTGCAGGCCCTTGGTCGCCAGCGAGCCGACTGCGACGAGAAAGGTGATCAGCGAAATGACGTTGAAAATCAACGCATAACGCATGAAGGGGATGCTTTTCTTGATGCGGAAGAATTCCATCGTGAGCCCCTTATTTCGCCTGCGCCGCCGGCTTCCACACCTGGCCGATCGAGATGCGGTCCAGCTTGCGGCGGTTGCCGTAGTAGAGATTGACGATGCCGCGCGAGACCATCACCGCGCTGAACATCGAAGTCAGGATGCCGAGGCAGTGCACCACGGCGAAGCCGCGCACCGGGCCGGAACCGAAGGCAAACAGCGCGATACCGGCGATCAGCGTGGTGACGTTGGAGTCGAGAATCGTCGCCCAGGCGCGGTCATAACCCGAGGAAAGGGCCGCCTGCGGTGTCATGCCGTTGCGCAACTCCTCGCGGATGCGCTCGTTGATCAGCACGTTGGCGTCGATCGCCATGCCCAGCGCCAACGCAATCGCGGCAATGCCGGGCAGGGTCAGCGTTGCCTGCAGCATCGACAGCAAGGCGATCAGGAACAGCAGGTTGGCCGCCAGTGCAATGATCGAGATCACGCCCATGCCGGCGTAGTACAGCACCATGAACACCGCGATCGCGGCAAAACCCATCCACATCGACTGGAAGCCGATCTCGATGTTTTCAGCGCCGAGCGAGGGACCAACCGTGCGCTCCTCGATGATCTCCATCGGCGCCGCCAAGGCGCCGGCGCGCAGCAGCAGCGCCACATCCTTGGCTTCCTGGGTGGTCATGCGGCCGCTGATCTGCACCCGGCCGCCGCCGATTTC
>JAIENU010000212.1 GCA_019751125.1 Burkholderiales bacterium
GCCTCGACGCCGGTGTGGCGCACGTCCTTGCCCTTGACCAGGTAGACCACGTATTCGGAGATGTTCTTCGAGTGGTCGCCGATGCGCTCGATCGACTTGGCGATGAACAGCACGTCGATGGCATGGGAAATGGTGCGCGGGTCTTCCATCATGAAGGTGATCAGCTGGCGCAGGATGGCCTTGAACTCGCTGTCGACCTGCTGGTCCTGGCGCACCACCTTGGCCGCCACCGTAAGGTCGAGGCGGGCAAAGGCGTCAAGCGCGTTGCGCAGCATGCCGATGGCGATGTCGCCGACATGCTGGACTTCAGTGGTGCGCGGCATCGACGGGCGGTCGGTGCTGTACAGCGACAGCGTCATGCGCGCGATCTTCGCCGCCTCGTCGCCGATGCGCTCAAGGTCGGTGATGGTCTTGACCACGGTCAGGATCATGCGCAGGTCCTTCGCCGCGGGCTGACGCTTGGCGATGACGGTGCTGCATTCCTCGTCGATGGTGACTTCCAGCGCGTTGACGCGGTGGTCGTCCTCCATCACCTGGCGGGCCAGCGCCACGTTGCCGCTGGTCAGCGCCTCGACCGCGCGGCTGATCTGCTGCTCGACCAGGCCGCCCATCTGCAGTACGCGCGCGCGGATGTCCTCGAGTTCGGTGTCGAACTGCTTCAGGGTGTGTTCGGTCATGGTGGGTGCTCCGCGACGGGAAAAAAGCAGTTTATAGCCGCAAATTATGACAGTTTGATGGCTGCCCCCGGCCCCTTCAGGGTCTCGGTACCGCCGGGGCCGGCGAGCAGCAGCACGTCGGCCGGCCGCCGCGCGAACAGGCCGTTGGTGACCACGCCGGTGATCTGGTTGATCTGTGTTTCCAGTGCCGTCGGATCGGTGATGGTCAGGTTGCGCACGTCGAGGATGACGTTGCCGTTGTCGGTGACCACATTGGTCCGCCATTCCGGCTGGCCGCCGAGCCGCACCAGTTCACGAGCGACGTAGGAGCGCGCCATCGGGATCACCTCCACCGGCAGCGGGAACCTGCCGAGCACATCGACCAGCTTCGAGACGTCGGCGATACACACGAACTGCTTCGCCACCGCGGCGACGATTTTTTCGCGGGTCAGCGCGCCGCCGCCGCCCTTGATCATCATCAGGTGACGGGTCACCTCGTCGGCGCCGTCAACGTAAACGGGAATGTCGCGCACCGCGTTGAGATCGAACACCGGGATCCCGGCGTCCTTCAGGCGTTTTGCGCTGGCCTCGGAGCTGGATACCGCGCCTTCGATGCGGCCCTTGATCTTCGCCAGTTCGTCGATGAAAAAATTCACCGTCGAGCCGGTGCCGACACCGACCACGGCGCCCTCCCCGACTTTTTCCATTACCCAGGCAATGGCGGCCTTTGCGGCGGCCTGTTTTTGCGCGTCCTGATTCACGTCGGATTCCCCATGCTTGTTGTCTGCAAAATGACCGTCCGACTATACCGCATCCGTCCGCGGTCTCCGTCGCGGCAGGGCGGCATTCCTGATAACCTTCAAGGTCCGAAAAAGCCTTTCTTATCAAACCTTACCAAACTGTTTTCACCAGACACCTCACCATGGCCAAATCCGCTGCCGGCGACTATCTCGAGCGCATCCTCAACGCCCGCGTCTACGATGTCGCCATTGAAACCCCGCTCGAGCGCGCGCCGGCGCTGTCAAAGCGCACCCGCAACAACATCCTGTTGAAGCGCGAGGACATGCAGCCGGTGTTTTCGTTCAAGCTGCGCGGCGCCTATAACAAGATGGCGCAACTGAAGCCGGATGCGCTGAAACGCGGCGTGATCGCGGCTTCCGCCGGCAACCACGCCCAGGGCGTGGCACTGGCCGCACAGCGTCTGGGCTGCAGCGCAACCATCGTGATGCCGGTGACCACGCCCGACATCAAGGTCAACGCGGTGAAGGGGCGTGGCGCAAAAGTCGTGCTGCACGGCGATTCCTATTCCGATGCCGCGGCGCATGCGCGCAAGCTCGAGAAGCGCCACCGCCTGACCTATGTCCATCCCTACGACGATCCCGACGTGATCGCAGGGCAGGGCACCATCGCCATGGAAATCCTGCGCCAGCATCCGCAGCCGATCGACGCGATTTTTGTCGCCGTCGGCGGCGGCGGGCTGATCTCGGGCATTGCCGCCTATGTCAAACGCCTGCGCCCTGAAATCAAAATCATCGGCGTCGAGCCGGAGGATTCGGACGCGATGTACCAGTCGCTGAAGGCCGGACGCCGCGTCATCCTCGAGCATGTCGGGCTGTTCGCGGACGGCGTTGCCGTCAAGCAGGTCGGAGAGGAAACCTTCCGCCTCTGCCGCGAGCTGGTCGACGAGGTGATCCGCGTCGATACCGATGCAATGTGTGCGGCGATCAAGGATGTGTTCGAGGATACCCGCGCCATCCTCGAGCCGGCCGGCGCGCTGGCGATTGCCGGCGCCAAGGTCTGGGCGGCGCGGCGCAAGGCACGCAACGCGACGCTGGTGGCGGTTGCCTGCGGCGCGAACATGAATTTCGACCGCCTGCGTTTTGTCGCCGAACAGGCCGAACTCGGCGAGAACCGCGAGGCGATACTCGCCGTGACCATTCCCGAGAAGCCGGGCAGCTTCAAGGCCTTCTGCGAGCAGCTGGGCCCGCGCAACGTCACCGAATTCAATTACCGCTTTGATGATCCGCAGGCAGCACAGGTGTTTGTCGGGGTGCAGGTGCGCGACCGCAAGGAGACCGCGCAACTGGTGCGCGCGCTGCGCCGGCGCGGACTGAAGACGCTCGACCTCTCCGACAACGAACTCGCCAAGCTGCATGTGCGGCACATGGTCGGCGGCCACGCACCGCGCGCCAAGCATGAAATTCTCTACCGCTTCGAGTTTCCGGAGCGGCCTGGCGCGCTGATGCGCTTTCTGAACAGCATGAGCCGCGGCTGGAACATCAGCCTGTTTCATTACCGCAACCATGGCGCCGACTACGGCCGTGTGCTGGTCGGCATGGAAGTACCGCCAGCCGAACAGGGGCGCTTCCGCGCCTTCCTCGCCGAGGTCGGTTATCCTTGGGTTGATGAAACGCGGAACCCGGCGTACCGCCTCTTTTTGTCATAAATTATTGTTTATAATCAATTGCTTATGATGATCATTCGAGGGCTGCCCGCGATCTCCACCATGCTGCGGCGGCCGCTGGCTGCGGCGCTGCTGTGTGTCCTCGCGAACACCGTAGTGGCGCAATCCGCACTGGCGCAGTCAAATCCGGCGGCGCTCGACGAAGCCTTTGTTTCGGCGCGCGAAGCGGCGCGGGTGGGTGATGCAAAGCGCCTCGACCAGCTGCTGCCGCGTTTCCAGGGCCATGTGCTGGAGCCCTATGTCCAGTACTGGCGCCTGCGCCAGCGTTTCGAGGCGCGCGATGCCGACGAGATCCGCCGCTACATCAGCACTAACGCTGATACCTATCTGTCCGACCAGGTGCGCCGCGACTGGCTGAAGCTGCTCGGCAAAAACGCGCAATGGGACATGTTCAACGCCGAGCTGCCGGCAGTGGTCGGCGAAGATCTTGAAGTCACCTGCTATGCGCTGCAGGCGCGCAGCCGTGTCGACAGTCATGCGGTGCGCGAGGCGCGGCCGCTGTGGTTTGTCGCGCGCGACCTGCCGTCGAGCTGTGACCCGCTGTTCGAAACGCTGCTGCAGACGCAGCAGCTGTCCGAGGAAGACATCTGGACCCGCGTGCGCCTCGCGCTCGAAGCCGGACAGGCCGGCCTCGCCGGCCGTGTGGCCGCCTTCCTGCCCCGCGGCACCGGGCCTGACGTGCGTGTGCTGGCCTCGATTTCCGGCAACCCCTCGGCCTACCTCAACGAGCCGCGCAGCGAATTGCGCACCCGTGCCGCGCGTGAAACGGTGATGTTCGCGGTGCACCGCCTGGCGCGCAGTTCGCCGCAGCAGGCTGCCGCGCACTGGGTCAAACTTGCGCCGCGTTTTTCCGAGGAAGAACGCGCCTATGTCTGGGGCGTGATCGCCTACCTCGGCGCGATGCGCCACGACCCGCAGGCGCTGGAATGGTTTTCACGCGCCGCCGACATGAGCGATCTGCAGAATGCCTGGCGGGTGCGCGCCGCCTTGCGCGCCAAACGCTGGCCCGAGGTGCTGGCCGCGATCAATGCGATGACGCCGAAGGA
>JAIENU010000136.1 GCA_019751125.1 Burkholderiales bacterium
GCATTGTTGCACCCGGCCCGGATCATCCCGGCGCGAAACTACGCGCGCAGGGTTTTGATACCGAACTCGTCACCGGCAGGCCGCCGGCCGCGCATTTCCACAGCTGGACGCATTATTTCTGGCAGTCGCAGGAAATGTGGCCCGACCTTTACTGCCAGATCCACCCGGAGAAAGCGGCAAGGCTCGGCATCAAGGACGGCGAGCGGGTCTGTGTCGAATCGGCCCACGGAAAAATCGAAGCCATGGCCTGGGTGCATGCCGGCATCCGGCCGACCGCCGTGTTCATCCCCATCGGCTGGGGCGAGCGTCAGCCGTACAACCCCTGGCGCCCGGTGAATTTCCTGACCGACAAGACCCAGCGCGACCCGGTGTCTGACCAGACCAACCTCAAGGTGCTGCTGTGCCGGGTGTCGCGCGCCGGCTGAAGCAGTACGTCTGAACATGATCAGGGCCTGCGCCCTGTTCCTGCTGCTGTTCAGCGGCAGTGTCGCCGCGGCGTTGCCCGGTGTCCGGGAATTCAGCGCTACACCGGAAGCACTGGGGGATGCCGAACTCTCCGTCCTGTTCGGCACGTCCGCGCGTAATGCCGACGTGGTGGCCATCGGCGAGACCGTGCACGGTTCGGCCGGACTGCTGCGGGTGCAGACCCGGCTGATCCGCCATCTCGTCGAACAGCAGGGCATGCGCCTGATTGTCTGGGAGACTGCGGTGCTGCGTAGCCGCGAACTGGCGCAATGGCTGGCGGCTTGTGCCAGTGGCCGCACGCCATCCGATGCTGCGCCACCGATTGATGTGCTTTATTTTCCGGTGGAGGCCGACGGTCCGTTGTGGCGTTGGGCCTGTCGTTACAACGCGGCAAATCCGCGCGATCCGGTGATTTTTCGCGGCATGGATGTCTGGGACCGGCCTTGGGAACATCACCGGCAGATTCGCGACAACAGCGCGCGGCTGGGCTTGCCGGCGGTGCAGATTGCTGCCATCGACAAACACTGTGCCAGTGCCGGAGCGCGCGACTGGGCCGAAGCCGACGCAGCGCTGGCCCGGATGCAGCAGCGGGCGCGGCTGCGTGATGATGCGGGCCTGCGCGCCTGCCAGCAGGCGCTTGAGCTGGTGCTTGAAGCGGCACGGGTCATTGGGCGTGAAGCGGTGCAGGATGAACCACGGCGTGAGGGGGCCTACGAACTGGCCTTGTCGGCTTCCACGCTGCAGGGCTGGCTGGGTTTCCACCATTACGCGGCAGTGGATGATGTGGCGAGTTGGAACGAACGCGACCGTGCGCAGGGCCGCAACCTGATGCTGCTGATGGAGCGTCACGCCGTGCCGCGTGCCGTGCTTGCAGCGCACATCAGCCATGTGTCGCACAACCGCTCGCCGGCGGACTGGTGGCAGTCCGGCGACCTCAAGTCCGGTGTTTATTTTTTCCAGAAACTGTCGGGCCGGCGCGTGTTCAATGTCGCGCTGACCGCGTACAAGGCGGCCGGTGCGCAGGGTGACTGGCTGGAGCCGCGTGCCGCCGATTCGATGGACAGGGCGCTGCATGAGGCCGGGCATCGTTTTGCGTGGTTTTCCGGCGAAGCCGCCTTCCTCTCCGGACATCCGCGCTGGTGGCTGCAGAACGGCAATGCCATCGGCATGGAAAACGGCATCAGCATCGTGCCGCGCGACCATTTTGATGCCTATGTCTTCATCGACCAGTCGCCGCTTGAGGGGCTGTTGCCTGCGCGTCCGGTGTGGCAACCCTGAGTGCAGCGGGTGGCATTCAAAATCATTCGCTGATTCAATAATTTCCGCTGAAAAAGCGGACAATAGCGCCCCAATCGTCATCAACACCGCCCGGAATTCCCATGGAAATTAAAGTCAATTTTCTCGACAAGCTTCGCCTCGAGGCGAAGTTCGATGATTTCACGGTGGTGGCCGATCAGCCCATACGCTACAAGGGCGATGGCTCGGCGCCCGGGCCTTTTGATTATTTTCTGGCGTCATCGGCGCAGTGCGCAGCCTACTTTGTGAAGCTGTACTGCAATACGCGCAACATCCCCACCGACAACATCCGCCTGTCGCAGAACAACATTGTTGATCCGGAAAACCGCTACAAGCAGACCTTCAAGATCCAGGTCGAATTGCCGGCGGACATTTCCGCCGCCGACCGCCAGGGCATTTTGCGCGCCATCGAACGCTGCACCGTCAAAAAAGTGGTGCAGGCCGGGCCCGAGTTTGTGATCGAGGAAGTGGAAAACCTGGATGCCGATGCCCAGTCCCTGCTGGTCATGGCGCCGGTTTCCGGCGAGGGTACCCGCATCGCAGGCAAGGACCTGCCGCTGGAGCAGACCATTGCCAACATGTCGGGTGTGCTGGCGGGGCTCGGCATGAAGATCGAAATCGCTTCGTGGCGCAATATTGTGCCCAACGTCTGGTCGCTGCATATCCGCGATGCGCATTCGCCGATGTGTTTCAGCAATGGCAAGGGCGCGACCAAGGAAAGTGCGCTGGCATCGGCGCTGGGCGAGTTCATCGAACGCCTCAGCTGCAATCATTTCTACAACGACCAGTTCTGGGGCGAGGACATCGCCAATGCGGCGTTTGTGCATTATCCCGACGAGCGCTGGTTCAAGCCGGGTGCACGGGACAAACTGCCGGCTGAAATCCTCGATGAATACTGCCTGCGGATTTACAACCCCGATGGCGAGTTGCGCGGCTCGCACCTGTACGACACCAACTCCGGCAATGTGAAGCGCGGCATCTGTGCGCTGCCCTTTGTGCGCCAGTCCGACGGCAAGGTGGTGTATTTCCCGTCCAACCTGATCGACAACCTGTTCCTCAGCAATGGCATGAGTGCCGGCAATACGCTGGCCGAGGCGCAGGTGCAGTGCCTGTCGGAAATCCTCGAGCGGGCGGTCAAGCGTGAAATCATCGAGGGAGAAATCGCGCTGCCCGATGTGCCGCCGGAAGTGCTGGCGAAGTATCCCGGCATCGTCGCCGGCATCCGTGGTTTGGAGGAGCAGGGTTTTCCGGTGCTGGTGAAGGATGCGTCGCTGGGCGGGAAATATCCGGTGATGTGCGTGACCCTGATGAACCCGCGCACCGGCGGCGTGTTTGCGTCGTTCGGCGCGCACCCCAGTTTTGAGGTGGCGCTGGAACGCAGCCTGACGGAACTGCTGCAGGGCCGCAGTTTTGAAGGCCTCAACGATCTGCCGCGGCCCACCTTTGAAAGCAATGCGGTGACCGAGCCGAACAACTTTGTCGAGCACTTCATTGATTCCAGCGGTGTCGTGTCATGGCGCTTTTTCAGCGCCCGCGCCGATTTTGCTTTTGTCGAATGGGACTTTTCCGGGGGTGGAGGAAAATCCAATGCCGAAGAGGCCGCAGCGCTGTTCGGCATCCTGAAGGACCTCGGCAAGGAGGTGTACATGGCCGTGTACCAGGATCTGAGTGCCACCGCCTGCCGCATCCTGGTGCCGGGTTATTCCGAGGTCTATCCGGTGGAGGACCTGATCTGGGACAACACCAACAAGGCGCTGCAGTTCCGCGCCGACATCCTGAACCTGCACCGTCTTGATGACGCCGGCCTCGAAGCCCTGCTCGAACGACTGGAAGACAGTGAGCTGGATGATTACACCGACATCATCACCCTGATCGGCATCGAGTTTGACGAGAACACGGACTGGGGCCAGCTGACGATTCTGGAACTGAAGCTGCTGATCAACCTCGCCTTGCAGCGGTTTGACGCGGCGCATGAGCTGGTGGGCGCCTTCCTCCAGTACAATGAAAACACGGTCGAGCGCGGATTGTTCTACCAGGCCCTGAATGTCGTGCTCGAGGTGCTGCTGGACGACGGGATGGAGCTGGATGATTACCTGGCCAATTTCCGCCGGATGTTTGGCAATGAGCGGATGGACGCGGTGATCGGCTCGGTGGATGGCAGCGTGCGCTTTTACGGCCTGACGCCGACGAGCATGAAGCTGGAGGGGCTGGATCGGCACCAGCGGCTCATCGACAGCTATAAAAAGCTGCATGCGAAGCGGGGCAGGGTGGTGGCAGCCAGTTAATTTTCCGTACAAGCGTCGCCAATTGGCGCTTGGTCCCCTGCGCCGTTAAAATCGGCGAATACGCGGGTGTAGTTCAATGGTAGAACGGCAGCTTCCCAAGCTGCATACGAGGGTTCGATTCCCTTCACCCGCTCC
>JAIENU010000104.1 GCA_019751125.1 Burkholderiales bacterium
ACCGACAGGAAGTGGTGCGGAGCCTGTGCCGCGCGGATCGCGTCAATCGCGATCTTGATATTGCCGTCGGTGCCGTTCTTGAAGCCAACCGGGCAGGACAGGCCGGAAGCCAGTTCGCGGTGAATCTGCGATTCGGTGGTACGCGCGCCAATCGCGCCCCAGGACACCAGGTCGGCGATGTACTGCGGCGTGATCATGTCGAGGAATTCACAGCCCACCGGCATGCCGGTCTCGTTCAGTTCGAGCAGCAGCTGGCGCGCGATGCGCAGGCCTTCGTTGATCTGGTAGCTGCCGTCAAGCTTGGGATCGTTGATCAGCCCTTTCCAGCCCACCGTGGTGCGCGGCTTCTCGAAATACACGCGCATCACCACCAACAGGTCGGCGGCGAATTTTTTCTTGGCTTCCAGCAATTTGCCGGCGTATTCCTTGGCCGCCTTGACGTCGTGCACCGAACACGGGCCCATGATCACCAGCAGGCGGTCGTCGGCGCCGTGCAGGATGCGATGGATGTCCTGGCGCGCCTGGAAGGTGGTGTCGGCGGCTTTTTCGGTCAGCGGAAATTCGCGCAGCAGGTGGGTCGGCGGAGCGAGTTCCTTGATTTCCTTGATCCGCAGGTCGTCGGTACGGTGCAGCATGACTGGTTGGCTTTCTCTTAAGCTTTTAAAAACAATGCATTATAAACGATTGTCGGCTAGACCGTGCCGCCGACAGTGAGCCCGTCAATGCGCAGCGTCGGCTGCCCCACACCCACCGGCACACTCTGGCCATCCTTGCCGCAGGTGCCGACACCGGGGTCGAGGCGCATGTCGTTGCCGATCATCGATACCCGGGTCAGCGCATCCGGGCCGTTGCCGATCAGGGTCGCGCCGCGCACCGGATGGGTCAGCCTGCCGTTTTCGATGATGAACGCCTCGGAAGCCGAAAACACGAACTTGCCGCTGGTGATATCGACCTGGCCGCCGCCGAAATTGACCGCATACAGGCCGCGATCCACCGAGGCGATGATCTCCTGCGGATCCTTGTCGCCGTTGAGCATGTAGGTGTTGGTCATCCGCGGCATCGGCACATGGGCATAGGACTCGCGGCGGCCGTTGCCGGTGGGCGCCACTTTCATCAGCCGTGCATTGAGCGTGTCCTGGATGTAGCCGCGCAGCACGCCGTCCTCGATCAGCACGTTGTGCTGCGTCGGGTTGCCCTCGTCGTCGACATTGAGCGAACCACGGCGGCGCTCCAGCGTGCCGTCATCGACCACGGTGACACCGCGGGCGGCAACCCGCTCACCGATGCGGCCACTGAAGGCCGAAGTACCCTTGCGGTTGAAATCACCCTCAAGCCCGTGGCCCACGGCTTCATGCAGCAGCACGCCGGGCCAGCCCGGCCCGAGCACCACGGTCATCGTTCCGGCGGGTGCCGGCCGCGCATCAAGGTTGGTCAGCGCCTGCTGCACCGCCTTCGCCGCGAAGTCATCCAGCAGCGCATCGCTGAAATAGCCGTAATCAAAACGCCCGCCGCCGCCGGCGCTGCCCTGCTCGCGGCGCCCGCCGGACTCGACGATCACCTGCAGCGACAGCCGTACCAACGGGCGCACATCAGCGGCCTGCACGCCGTCGCTGCGCGCCACCATCACCACCTCGTATTCGCCAGCCAGTGAAGCCATCACCTGCGTCACCCGCGGATCGATGGCGCGCGCCTTGCGCTCCAGCCGCTCAAGCAGCGCCACCTTCTCCGGCGCGCCGAGGCTTGCCAGCGGATCCTGTGGTGCATACAGCGCGCGCAGCTCGCCCTGCCGCGCCACCGCGGTGCGGCCCTCGCCGCCCTGGCGCGCGATCGCGCGTGTCGCCTGCGCCGCAGCGGTCAGCGCATTGAAACTGATGTCATCGGAATAGGCGAAGGCGGTTTTCTCGCCGCTCACCGCACGCACACCGACACCTTGGTCGATATTGAAGCTGCCGGACTTGATGATGCCCTCTTCCAGGCTCCAAGACTCGCTGCGCGAATACTGGAAGTAGAGGTCGGCGTAATCAACGCGGTGCGCCATGATTTCGCCGAACACCCGCTGCAGGCGCGTCTCGTCAAGCGCATGCGGCGCCAGCAGGGTGGCACTGGCGGTTTCAAACACATTCGCGGATTGCATAAAATCCTTTTAAAAACAATGACTTATAAATAATCTCAGATACCGATGGTGCGGTGGCGCAGCGCGGGCAGGCTCTGGCGCAGGCGTTGTATATGGGCCCGGTTCATGCCGGCTACAACCACCCCAGAGCCGCGGGGCAGGCGGTCGAGCACAACACCCCAGGGATCGACAATCATCGAATTGCCGTGGGTTTCGCGGCCGTTCAGATGATAACCGCCCTGCGCCGGCGCCAGCACATAGGCGAGATTCTCGATGGCACGGGCGCGGATCAACGTTTCCCAGTGCGCCTTGCCGGTGGTTTCAGTGAAAGCGGAAGGCACCACGATCAGGTCCACCTCACCCATGGCGCGGTAGAGCTCCGGAAAACGCAGGTCGTAACAGATCGACAGACCGACGCGGCCGAAGGGCGTATCGACCACCTGCACCTGCTTGCCGTGCTCGATGGTGCGTTCCTCCGAATACTTCTCCTTGCCCATCTCGAAACCGAAGAGATGGATTTTGTCGTAACGCGCGACACACTTGCCCTTGTCGTCATAAACCAGGCTGGTGTTGAGCACCTTGTCCCTGCTCGAAGCCACCAGCGGGGCGGAGCCGCCAATCAGCCAGATGCCGAACTTGCGCGCGGTGGTGGAAAGAAAGGACTGGATCGGCCCGTCGCCGAAGTCCTCGCGCACCGCCACCTTGTCGGTGTCCTTCATGCCCATGATGCCGAAATACTCGGGCAGCGCGACCAGCCGCGCGCCCTGCTCGGCAGCCATCTCGATCAGCCATGCCGCCTCCTTCAGGTTGGACTCGACACGCGGCCCCGAAGCCATCTGCACCGCGGCAATACGCACCGCACCGGCTTCGGCCGCCGGCTCGCCCTTGCGCTGTGTGCGCGTCGAACGCAATCTGGTACTCACCGTGTATCGCTCCCCTGGTCCCTGATTTCAATCAACCATGCCGCCTGCAATCCCGCCTGCCGCGCGGTGCCCTGAACTTCACTCCACCAGTTCCACCCGCAAACCCGCCACGGCCGCATCGGCGCGCAGCTGCAGCCGCGCAGGCTCCACCGCCAGAGCCACCAGCCAGGCGCGCAGTTCTTCGGCCTGCGTCCGGGCTTCGGCGCGGGTGCCGTGCACCAGATCAAGCCGCGCCGCAGGCCGCGCCTGCAGGCGCTCCACCGCGACACGCAACTGCGGCTGCGCAAGTATGGCCTGCGCGGTGCGCGGACGGTCCCACAACTCCGGCGGCAATTCGGCTGCAGCCAGTGGTGCGGCAGCCAGCAGCCCGCAAAACAACGCCGTACGGCAGATCATGGTGTCGCAGCCTCAGGCGCCCGCTCGACCTTGACCACCTGCGGATCCGCCCAGCTCCCGGTGACATCGTATTCATAGGCGGCAATCTGGTTCAAAGGTTCCTTCAGCAGGCGCTGGGCAATAAATGCCGCAACACCCGCCACCGGGCCGCCGATCAGTGCGCCTGCCACCGACACGGTATCGGAAAGCTGCGGACTGACCCTGACCCGCAAGGCCTGGGTTTCCTTCGCCAGATCGACGGTGCCGCTCATCACGATCCGCGCCGCGGGGCCGGTAATGCGCAGGTTGTCGGTGCTGGCAATACCTTTCACCACCTTCACCGCGCCGACGATCTCATCAAAGGCGAGGCCTTCACTGAAGATGTCACGGAAATCCAGCGAAATGCGCCGCGGCAGCGACTGCAGGCTGAGGATGCCCAGCAGCTTGCCGATGCCCGGCTCGAGTTTGACGAACTGCCCCTTCCCGGCATCGAGCACGAAATTGCCGGACAGCGTGGCGTAATCAATGCGCTGCGGACTGCCGGCCCATGCCAGCGAACCTTCAATCTTCGCGGTGCCGCGACGCACCCCCTCGGGATAACCCAGCCGCGCCAGCATCTTGCCGATATCGAGCACGTCGAGCCGGACATTGACCTGGGTCCCGGGCCGCGACAGCCAGGATTGCCACAGGCCCTCGATGTTCAGCGTGCCATCGGGATTGGATACTCGCAGGCGTTCAATCCGCCAGTCGCGTCCCTGCGGCGTCGCCTGCAGCTCGAG
>JAIENU010000252.1 GCA_019751125.1 Burkholderiales bacterium
CAAAGAGGGCGGGTAAAGGCATCATCTTGGGATAATCATACGTAACCCATTGGTTCATCAAGGGATTTTGGAGGCTCACCATGGCCACTGCCGCACGCAAAGCTGAAGTCGTCGAAGCCACCTTCCGCTGGGTCGGCCAGGACCGGGCCGGGAAAACCGTACGCGGCGAAATGCAGGCCAGCGGCGAAGCCCAGGTCAACGCCATCCTTCGCCGTCAGGGCATCAAGATCGTCGAGGTCAAGAAACAGCGCCTCGGCCGCGGCGGCACGGTCACCGAAAAAGACATCACACTGTTCACCCGCCAGCTGGCGACGATGATGAAGTCGGGCGTGCCGCTGCTGCAGGCCTTCGACATTGTCGGCAAGGGTCACTCCAACCCGGCGGTGGCGCGGCTGCTGATGACCATCAAGTCCGATGTCGAAACCGGGATGAGCCTGAAGCAGGCTTTCGAGAAGCACCCGCTGTATTTTGACGCTCTGTTCTGCAACCTCGTCGGCGCCGGCGAGGCCGCCGGTATCCTGGAAAGCCTGCTCGACCGCCTGGCGACGTACAAGGAAAAGATTCTCGCCATCAAGAGCAAGATCAAGTCGGCGCTGTTCTACCCGATCGCGATCATCGTGGTCGCCGTGGTCATCACCGCGATCATCATGATTTTCGTGATTCCGGCGTTCAAGGAAGTGTTCAAGAGCTTCGGCGCCGACCTGCCGACACCCACCGTGATCGTGATGAGCATCTCGGATTTTGTCGTTGCCAACTGGTTCTTCCTGTTCGGTGGCGCCGGTGCCGCGCTGTACGCCTTTTTCTGGACCTGGAAACGCTCCGAAAAAATGCAGATGTTCATGGACCGGCTGTCCCTTCGCGTGCCGGTGTTCGGCGACCTGATCCGCAAGTCATCCATTGCACGCTGGACGCGCACCCTGGCCACCATGTTCGCCGCCGGCGTACCGTTGGTCGAAGCACTCTCCTCGGTTGCCGGTGCGGCCGGCAATTACGAGTACTACGTCGCAACCAAGAAAATCCAGTCCGAGGTGTCGACCGGCGCCAGCCTGACCTCCTCGATGCAGGGCGCGGAAGTGTTTCCCAACATGGTGATCCAGATGGCCATGATCGGCGAAGAGGCCGGCTCGCTTGACGCCATGCTTGGCAAGGTCGCCGACTTCTACGAACAGGAAGTCGATGACGCGGTCGAAGCGCTGGCGAGCCTGATGGAACCGATGATCATGGTGGTGCTCGGCACGCTGATCGGCGGCATGGTGATTGCCATGTACCTGCCGATCTTCAAGCTCGGTTCCGCCGTTTAACCTTCAGCAGCGCAGGACAGCCTGCCGGCCTGTGCCGCGCACCGGCCGCGACCGCCACCGACGATGATTGATCTGCTGCAGCAACCGCTCTACTTCGCCGGCTGCGCCGCCGTGCTCGGCCTCTGCGTCGGCAGCTTCCTCAATGTGGTGATCCACCGCCTGCCGAAGATGATGGAGCGGCAGTGGAAAGCCGAGTGCGCGGAACTCGCGGGCAGCGAACCGGCCGCGCCGGCCGAACGCTACAACCTGGTGGTGCCGCGCTCGGCTTGCCCGCACTGCGGCCATCGCATCACCGCGCTCGAAAACATCCCGCTGCTGAGCTGGGTCATGCTCCGCGGCAAGTGCTCGGCCTGCGGCGCCGCCATTTCGAAACGTTACCCCGCGGTGGAGCTGATCACCGGTCTGCTCTCGGGTTATGTCGCCTGGCGTTTCGGCTTCGGCCTTGCCGGCTGCGGCGCGCTGCTCTTCACCTGGGCGATGATCGCGCTGACCTTCATCGACATCGACACTTTTTTCCTGCCCGACAGCATCACCCTGCCCCTGCTGTGGCTGGGCCTGCTGCTCAACCTCGGCGCAACCTATGCAGCACTGCCCGCCGCGGTGATCGGCGCTGCGGCCGGGTACCTGTCGCTGTGGTCGGTGTACTGGGTATTCAAATGGGCGACCGGCAAGGAAGGCATGGGTTACGGCGACTTCAAGCTGCTCGCGGCAATCGGTGCCTGGCTGGGCTGGGCACAGCTGCCGCTGGTGATCCTGCTCTCATCGCTGGTCGGCGCCGCAATCGGCATCACGATGATCGTGTTTGCGGGCCGTGACCGTGCCAGACCGATGCCCTTCGGCCCCTACCTGGCGATTGCCGGCCTGATCGCACTGCTGCACGGCGAGGCGCTGACCCGTGCCTACCTCGGACCGCTTTGACCCTGATTCCCCGCTCATGAGTTACTGCATCGGTGTCACCGGCGGCATCGGCTCCGGCAAATCGAGTGCAGCCAGGCTGTTTGCCGAACGCGGCGCAGCCGTGGTTGATACCGACGAGATCGCGCGCGAGCTGACCGCCCCCGGGGGAGCGGGCATGGCAGCCATCGCCAGGGCCTTTGGCCCCTCGGTGATTGCCGCCGACGGCAGCCTGGACCGCGCGGCAATGCGCGAACTGGTGTTCTCCGACAGCACCCGCCGCCAACAGCTCGAAGCCATACTGCACCCGCTGATCGGCGCCGAGGCGCGGCAGCGGGTGCGTGCCGCGACCGCACCCTACGTGCTGCTGCTGGTGCCGCTGCTGCTCGAAACCGGACGTTACGGCGACATCGTGCAGCGGGTGCTGGTCATCGACTGCGCTGAATCGACGCAGATCCAGCGCACCGTGAGCCGCAGCCAGCTCAGCGAGGAGTCGGTGCGGGCCATCATGGCCGCGCAGTTGCCGCGCGAGAAACGCCGGGAACAGGCCGACGACGTGATCAACAACGATGGCGACCTCGAGCAGTTGCGCGGGCAGGTTGTGGCACTGCACCAGCGCTACCTCGAATTGGCCGACAGCCGCAGAGACTGATGCGCGCGAACCGGGCCGCAAGCCTCTGCATCAAGCGGCAGCCTTGAGCCCCAGCCTTAAGCCCCGGCCTTAAGCCTTTATTTTTTCTGGTTTTTGGCTGATACTCCGGCACATTCGATGCCACCCCAGGATCCGGGGACCACGGACGTGATTGTCTACGAACACCCATTAAGCGAGCGCGTGCGCACATTGCTGCGCCTCGAGGACTTGTTCGAGCGCATCGATTACTTCATGGCCAAAGAGGATGGCGCGGAACATCATGTCGCGCTGCTGCTGATTTTCGAAATCCTCGAAGTGGCGAGCCGCGCCGATCTCAAGTCCGACCTGCTGCAGGAGCTGGAGCGCCAGAAACAGGTGCTCGAGGCACTGCGCGAAAATCCGGACATTTCCGAAGAAGCGCTGGAAAACGTGCTGTGGCAGATCGATCAGGCCTCCTCACGGCTGTTCCAGGCCTCGGGCAAGGTCGGCCAGGAATTGCGCGACAACGAATGGCTGATGAGCATCAAGCAGCGCACTGCGATCCCCGGCGGCGTCTGCGAATTCGACCTGCCCTCCTACCACTACTGGCAGCAACAGGACGCGGAGCTGCGCCGCCACGATTTGCAGCAATGGCTGGCGCCTTTCCTGCCGACTCGTGACGCCATCGGCATCGTGCTGCGCCTGCTGCGCGAAAGCGGCAAGACCACCGCGCAGACCGCGCAACAGGGCGTCTACCAGCAGATGATGGCCGGACGCATCGCGCAGATGCTGCGTATCCGCCTCGCCAGCGATTACGCCTGCGTGCCCGAGATCAGCGCCAACAAATACGCGCTGAACATCCGCTTCACCACTCAGGAAGGCATGCAACGGCCGAAGGCATCGGAAAACGATGTCGAGTTCGAACTGACTTTCTGCAATCTCTGAGCCATGGCATTGAAGTTGGTGGCCTGCCCGCAATGCGGTGACAGCGTGGAATGGAAACCGGAGAACCGTTTCCGGCCGTTCTGCTCCGAGCGCTGCAAGCTGATGGATCTCGGCGCCTGGGCCACCGAGCGCTACCGTGTGCCGGTTGCGGAAAGCGACGAATCGGAAATCCCGGCGGACGAAGACCCGGCACCGCGGCCGAACTAGCCGCTGTGGGTTTCAGCGCGGCCCCTGCCAGACACCACGGATCATCGCCAGGCCATGTGCACCGGCTGCGAGCGCAGCATCACGGCTGCCTTCGTTGAGGCCACCCAGCGCAAACACCGGCATCCTGCTGCCTGCCGTCAGGGCTGCAAACCGCGGCCAGCCCAGCAATTCGGCATCGGGATGTGTCGGCGTCGGCAGCACCGGCCCGAGCACGGCGAAATCCGCGCCCAGTTGCGT
>JAIENU010000238.1 GCA_019751125.1 Burkholderiales bacterium
AGCATCACACGCCGTCAGCGCGGCACGCCGATAGACCAGGCCGTTGCCGAACTGATGATTCTCGCCAACAGCACCTGGGCCGGTGACCTGCAGGCCGCCGGGCTGTGTGCGCTGTTCCGGGTGCAGAGCGGCGGCAAGGTCCGCAGCAGTACCGCGGCCGGGCCGCATGACGGCCTCGGCGTGGCGCAGTACCTGTGGGCGACTTCGCCGCTGCGCCGCTACACCGACCTCGTCAACCAGCGCCAGCTGATAGCCCATGTCCGTGGCGAACGGCCGCCGTACCAGGCAAAAGACACGGCACTGCTGGCGGCGATGCGCGATTTCGAGGCGGCCTACGAAACCTATGCCGAGTACCAGCGCACGATGGAACGTTACTGGAGCCTGCGCTGGCTGCAGCAGGAACAGATAGCCACGGTCAGCGCTACCGTACTGCGCGACAATCTGCTGCGCCTCGATGCGTTGCCGGTGGTGCAGCGGGTGTCTTCGCTGCCGGCCACCGTGATCGCCGGGGCGCGGGTCGAACTGGCCGTAGGCGCGATCGACCTGCTCGACCTGACGCTGGAACTGACCCATGCAGCGACAGTGGCCGAGGCCGGAAGTTAGTGACTACAAACAAACGGTATGTGCCGGATTTTTATCAAGACTAAACTTTAAGTAATTCTCATAATCCACTGAAAATTAAAGTTTTTCTTGATATTTGCAAAGGCCTGTCTAGAATAATGGCATGAGCGCCAAACCCGCCCCCAAGGCCGACTCCAAGGTCATCCAGCTGCCGCGCCGTGCCCAGCACCCGCGTCGCGGTTCATGGGGCAGTGCGGTGGACCGTCTCGATGCCCAGGTCGCGGAACTGGAGCGCCGGATCGCCGACTTCGACCGCCGTTATGCGCAGTGGACGGTGCGCACCCGCTTCGGTGCGGCTGGCGTAGTGTCGCTGCTGGTGCATGTCTTTGTGCTGTTCGGCCTCGGTTTTGTAATGCCTGATCCACGCGAACTGAAAAACAGCGCGCCGGCCCTGTCGGTGGTGCTGGTCAATGCCAAGTCGCAGGCGAAGCCGCTGACTGCCGACGCGCTGGCGCAGCACAACCTCGATGGCGGTGGCAACACCGATGCCAAGCAGCGTGCGCAAAGCCCGCTGCCGGCAATCACCAAGGACACAGAAACCACCGAGTTGCGGTTGGCACAGAAACGTGTCGCCGAACTGGAGCAGGAAGCCAAAAAACTGCTGACCCGCTCCGGGGCCAGCGAAGTCGCCAGCGCCAGCAACCGGCCGCCCAACCAGCCCAATGCCGAGCGCACACCCAATATCAACAGCACCGATCTGGTCCAGAACAGCCTGGCCATCGCCCGGCTTGAGGCGCAGATCAGCAAGGACTGGAACGCCTACCAGGAGCGGCCGCGGCGCAAGTTCGTCGGCGCGCGCACCCAGGAATTCCGCTATGCGCGCTATATCGAGGACTGGCGGCAGAAGATCGAGCGCGTCGGCGAGTTGAATTACCCGCAGGCCGCGCGTGACCAGCGCATCTACGGCAGCCTGATCGCCACGGTGTCGATCCGCACCGACGGCACGCTGGAGAAAGTGCAGATCGACCGTTCCTCGGGCAACAAGGTGCTCGACGAGGCGACGGTACGCATCGTCACGCTGGCAGCGCCGTACGCGGCCCTGCCGCCGGACATCTCGCGCGAGGTGGATATCCTGCACATCACGCGGACCTGGACCTTCACCCGCTCTGACCAGTTTGTAAGCCAGTAGGCCATTTCCGTGACGGACCGCTACGCAGTGATCGGCAACCCGGTCGCCCACAGCAAGTCGCCGCAGATCCATGCGGCGTTTGCGCGGCAGACGGGGCAGGACATTGTGTACGAGCGTTTGCTCGCACCGCTGGATGGATTCAGGAAAACGGTGGAGCAGTTTTTTCTCGAGGGCGGCAAAGGCCTCAATGTCACGGTGCCATTTAAAGGCGAAGCCTGCGAAATGATGCATCTTTCTTCTGGTGATGCGGAGTATGCGCAGGCCGTCAATACCATCAAGCTCGTTGATGGCAAGTTGAATGGTCACAATACCGATGGCATTGGGTTGGTCGCGGACCTGCAGGTCAATTGCCGTTTCCCGATCCGGAACAAACGGGTGCTGTTAATGGGGGCCGGGGGGGCGACGCGAGGTGTGTTGCGGCCGCTTCTTCAGGAGCATGCCCACTCCCTCATTGTGGCAAATCGTACGCTGGACAAGGCGCAGAAGTTGATTGAGCGATTCAGTACATTCAGGTTTCGTGCGACTCAAAGTTTTTCAGCATCGTCATATGCTGGTTTGGCGAATCAGCAATTTGATCTGGTGATCAACGCAACTTCGGCTGGCCTCAGCAATGACATGCCACCGCTGCCCGAGGGCATTTTTGCCCCCGATGCACTGGCCTATGACATGGTTTATGGCCGGGAAACCCCGTTCATGGCCTTTGCCCGCCGTCAGGGGGCGCGTGCCGTCGACGGCCTTGGCATGCTGGTCGAGCAGGCCGCTGAATCGTTTTACATCTGGCGCGGCGTGAGGCCGCAGACCGCGCCGGTGATCGCGCAGTTGCGCGCTGAACCCTGAGCGGGCGGGTTTCGATGCGGCTGATCTTGCGCGGCACCGCCTACCTGCTGCTGCTCGCTCTTGGCTTGCTGGTGCTGATCCAGTTCTGGTTCCTGGTGCATATCGGCTACTGGATCAGTAACAACCCCGAATCCACCGCCTTCATGCGCGCAAGGCTGGAAATCCTGCAGGAAGACAACCCCAAGGCCCGCTTGCGCCAGCAGTGGGTGCCGTACAACCGCATTTCAGGACACCTGAAGCGCGCGGTGGTGGCTGCCGAGGATGCCAAGTTTGTCAGCCACAACGGTTTTGACTGGGACGGCATCCAGAAGGCTTTCGAAAAAAACATGCGCGAAGGTGAAATCGTCGCCGGCGGCTCGACGATTACCCAGCAACTGGCGAAAAACCTGTTTTTTTCCGGGGAACGCAGCTGGTGGCGCAAAGGCCAGGAGGCGGTGGTGGCGGTGATGCTCGAAACCCTGATGAGCAAGCGCCGCATCCTCGAGATCTACCTCAATGTCATCGAATGGGGTGAGGGGGTGTTCGGCGTGGAAGCCGCGGCGCGCCTGCATTACGGCACTACCGCCGCCGCATTGTCGCCTGAACAGGCGGCTAGGCTGGCTGCCGTGGTGCCCAGCCCGCGCCGCTACGGGCCGGCCAGCGATACCGGCTACCTGCAGCGCCGCACGCAGACCATATTGGCCCGGATGAACAGCGCGCAGATTCCCTGATTTTGTACCGTTTCCGCTGTTGACCCTGCCGCGGCACGGGCATAATCTGCACTGCGTTTCAGCCAGGTGGCGAATTACCACGGCAGCAGAATCGGCGGCCTCAAAAACAACAACCCCGCCGCAACAATTCCGAACCCAGCAGAGGAGAAGCAACCATGCAGCTTAATATCAATGGACGCAACCACAACGTGGAGGTCGAAGCCGACACGCCGTTGCTGTGGGTGATCCGTGAACAGGTCGGCCTGACCGGCACCAAGTACGGCTGCGGTGTCGCCCAGTGCGGCGCCTGCTCGATTCATCTCAATGGCGAAGTGGTGCGTTCCTGCCTGCTGCCGGTGTCGGCGGTGAAGCCGGGCGACCGCATCGTCACCATTGAAGGCCTGTCGCGTGACAGCTCGCACCCGGTGCAGAAGGCCTGGGCGGAGCTCGATGTGGCGCAGTGCGGGTTCTGCCAGTCCGGCCAGGTGATGGCTGCGGCCGCGCTGCTGCGCAAGAAACCCAAGCCCACCGACAAGGATATCGACGAGGCAATGACCAATATCTGCCGCTGCGGCACCTATCACCGCATCCGTGCTGCGATTCATCGCGCCGCAGGCACCAAAACCGCTGCCGCCGACGTTGCCGCTGATGCCGGCAACACCACGGTCTGATGCCGGAGGAGATGAACATGCAAAACATTATTGAAAATACCCGCGCCGAGGGTTCACAAGACCGGCCGCAAAACACTGCGCGACGCCACTTCATGGTCAGTTCCGCCGCTGCCGGCGGCGGCCTGGTCCTTGGCATGCATCTGCCTTTCGGCATTGCGCCAGCCGCGGCACAGGGGGCTGCCGCGAACGAGATCAACCTCTGGGTGGTGGTGCGGCCCGACGAAACCTGCGTGATCCGCATCGCGCGCGCCGAGATGGGCCAGGGCACGCTGACCGGTCT
>JAIENU010000094.1 GCA_019751125.1 Burkholderiales bacterium
GAGCTGTTCCTCGACTGGTTCGCCTCGGCGCTGGCCGGCAAGGGCGCGCGGCCGGTGGAAACCATCAACAGCTTTGCGCAACTGATGGGGCCGCAGCAGGGGGATGCCGAAAACCTGTTGACGCGCAAACGCACGTCGCCGTTTTTTGCGGCGCTGGTCAATGGTGCGGCTTCGCATTTTGTCGAGCAGGATGACTTGCACAACAGCTCGGTGCTGCATCCGGGCACGGTGGTGTTTCCGGCGGTGCTGGCAGCGGCGCAGGCGGTGGGTGCCTCGGGCAGGGATCTGATCGCGGCGTCGGTGGCCGGTTATGAATGCGGCGTGCGGGTCGGGGAATTCCTTGGCCGTTCGCATTACAAGGTGTTCCATACCACCGGCACCGCGGGCAAACTGGCCGCTGCCGCGGGCGTCGCGCACATCCTGAAACTCGATGCGGTGAAGATGCGGCACTGCCTGGGTTCGGCCGGCACGATGGCCGCGGGCCTGTGGGAATTCCTGCGTGATGCCGCCGACTCCAAGCAGCTGCACACCGCCAAGGCCGCGGCCGATGGCCTGATGGCGGCCTACATCGCGCGCGACGGTTTCACCGGCGCGCATGCGATTTTTGAGGGCAAGCAGGGGATGGCCGCGGGCATGTCGAGTGATGCCGATGCGCGCTGGCTGACCGATGGCCTCGGCACGCGCTGGGCCACCGCCGAAACCTCGTTCAAGTTCCATGCCTCCTGCCGCCATACCCATCCCGCGGCCGACACGCTGCTGACCTTGATGCAGCAGCACAAGCTGAAGGCTGAGGACATCGTCAAAGTCACCGCGCATGTACACCAGGGGGCGATTGACGTGCTGGGGCCGGTGACTGATCCGCAGACCATCCACCAGTCCAAGTTCTCGATGGGTTTTGTGCTGGCGCTGATTGCCACGCTGGGTCGCGCCTCGCTCGCAGACTTTACAGAAAAATCATTGAAAAACAATGGCTTGCGTAAATTCCATGACCGCGTGACGATGGTGCTCGACCCCGAGGTCGATGGCGCCTATCCGAAACGCTGGCTGGGCCGGGTGTCTGTGGAAACCACAGACGGCCGCCGGATCGAGTGCCGCGTCGATACACCGAAAGGTGATCCCGGCAACACGCTGTCGCGCGCGGAACTGGAAGACAAGGCGCAGCGCCTGGTCAGCCACTCCGGTGCCGCAAGCGCCGAAGAAATGAAACGGGTGATTGCGCGCATCTGGCGGCTGCGCGATGAAGCCGGCGTGCGCGATTTCCTCGCCCGCGGCTGAGCGTACGACCTTGATCAACGCCCGGCGCTGGGTGCCATGGCTGACGGCCGCAGCCGTGCTGGCGGCGCTGGTGTTTGTGGCCGCCCTGCCAAAGGCACAGCCGGTGAACGTGATCACCGTCAATGCCGCCGATGTGCAGACCAGCGTGGTGGCAAGTGGCCGCGTGCTGCCGCCGGCCAAGGTGGAGGTCGGCGCCACGCTGACCGGCCGTGTCGAGCGGGTGCGGGTGCGTGAAGGTGCTCGCGTGCAGGCAGGCGAGGTTCTGGTCGAGCTGGAGCGCAGCGAAATTGCCGCGGGTGTTGCCCAGGCGCAGGCCGCAGTGGCGCGGGCCCGGGCCCGGCTTGCCTCGGTCCGCACACTGGCGCTGCCCACCGCCGAGGCGGGACTGAAACAGGCCGAGGCCAACCTCCTGCTGGCCGAGCGTGAAGAGCGACGCAGCCGCGATCTGCTGGCCAAGGGCTTCATCAGCCAGGCGCGTCACGACGAAGCCCTGCGCCAGCTCGATGTCGCACGCAGCCAGCTGGCCAGCGCAAGGGCCCAGGCCGGCGCACAGGCGAATGGCGGCGCCGAATCGGTGCAGGCGCAGAGCCAGCTTGCCGAGGCGCAGGCCGCGCTGGAGGTGGCGCAGGCGCGGCTCGCTCAAACGCAGATCCGCGCACCGGCCGCGGGTGTCGTGCTTGAACGTGTGGTCGAGCCCGGCGACATCGCCCAGCCCGGGCGCCGGTTGATGAGTCTTGCCCTCGATGGTCCGGTGCGGCTGATCGTGCAGGTGGACGAGAAAAACCTGCCGCTGATCCGCGATGGCGCCCTGGCTACTGCCATCGCCGATGCCTTTCCCAACGAGCGTTTCGAGGCGAAGGTGGCCTACATCTCGCCCGGCATTGATGCCAGCCGAGGTTCGGTCGAATTGCGGCTCGATGTGCCGCAACCCCCGCCGGCGCTGAAGGCGGACATGACCGTTTCAATGGACCTGCCGGGGCCCCAGCTCAGGCAGGCGCTGCTGGTGCCGGCCGAAGCCGTGCGCCAGCTGCAGAGTGATGCGCCGTGGCTGCTGGTGGCGCGCGAGGGCCGTGCCGAGCGGGTCGCGGTGCGCAGCAGCCTGCAGCTTCAGGGGCGGGTGGTGATCAGCGGGGGTTTGCGCGGAGGCGAAGTGGTGATCGTCGACCGCCAGGTCGAGCCGGGCGCGCGCGTCAGGCCGCGATGATGGCGGCGCGGCTGTTCGAGTGGACGGTGGCGCTGCGCTTCCTGCGCGAGGGCCGCATGCAGACCGCGCTGATCGTCGGCGGCGCCGCGATCGGGGTAGCAGTCATCTTTTTCATCACCGCGGTGCTCACCGGCGTGCAGGGCGACCTGATCCGCCGCGTCACCGGAGCCCAGGCCCATGTCGTGGTGAAACCGCCGGATGAAGTCGTCGCGCCGCTGGTGGCGGGCAGTGGTGCGCAGCCGCGGCTGCCTGCACTGCAGGCGCGTCCGCAGCGGCTCAACACCATTGATGGCTGGCCTGCGATGGCGCGCACGATCGAAGGCACGCCGGGCGTGGTCGCGGTGGCGCCGGTGGCTTCCGGGGGCGCGCTGGGCATCAAGGGTGATGCGTCGCGTTCCGTGGTGATCGTTGGCACCGAGCTCGAGCGCTACCTGCGCGTGGTCAATTTCGACGACAAGCTGAAGGCTGGCGTGCTCGAACTGGGGCCGGGTGATGCGATGATCGGCATTGAGCTCGCACGCGACCTCGGCGCGGTGATCGGTGACCGGATCCGCGTGCAGTCGGCACAGGGTGTCGCGGAGGTGCTGCGCATCCGCGCGTTGCTCGACCTCGGTTCGCGCGAGCTGAACCGGCGCTATGTCTACACCGACCTGCGTGTCGCGCAGAGCCTGCTCGCAATTCCCGGGCGCATCACCAATTTCGACATCGCGCTGCGCGACATGATGCGTGCCGAGGATGTGGCTGCGCAGTTGCGGGCGGCAACCGGGCAGCAGGCCGAGAGCTGGATCCAGACCAACAGCCAAGTGTTTGCCGCGATCAACAACCAGAACATCATGACCCTGCTGATCCGCGTGTTCATCACCATCGTGGTTGCGCTCGGCATCGCCAGCGTGCTGGTGGTGTCGGTGGTGCAAAAACGCAGGGAGATCGGCATACTGCGCGCGGTCGGCGCCTCGCGGCGGCAGATGCTGGGCGTGTTCCTGCTGCAGGGCATGATCGTCGGCGTGGGCGGCGCGCTGCTCGGCTCGGCCGCCGGATTGGGCCTCGTCTCGCTGTTCAGCCGCGTATTGCGCAACGCCGAGGGCCAGCCGCTGTTTTCGATGACCGTGGATTTCGGGCTGATCGGCCTGCTGGTGCTCGGCGCGGCCCTGCTCGGGCTGGTCGCTGCGGTGCTGCCGGCCCGCAACGCGGCGCGGCTTGATCCTGCGCAGGCGATCCGTGGCTGATCCGCTGGTTGCTCTGCGCGGCCTGCGCAAGGTCTACAACGCCGGGCTGCCCAGCGAGCAGGCGGTGCTGCACGGCATCGACCTTGAAATCGGCCACGGCGAATTCACGGCGCTGATCGGTCCCTCGGGTTCGGGCAAGAGCACGCTGCTCAACATCCTCGGCCTGCTTGAGGGCGCAAGTGGCGGCGAGTACCGCCTCGCCGGCCGCGACGTGACCGGCTTTGATGACGATGCGCGCACTGCCGCCCGCCACGAGGTGCTTGGTTTTGTATTCCAGTTTCACCATCTCTTGCCGGCGTTTTCGGCGCTCGAAAACGTGATGCTGCCCGCCCTGATTGGCGGCGCCGCGGCGCCCGCACCGGAGGTGATGCGGGACCGGGCGATGTCACTGCTCAAAGGGGTGGGACTGGCGGGTGCCGCCGACAAGCGGCCGGCCGAATTGTCCGGCGGCATGCAGCAGCGGGTGGCCATCGCGCGTTCTCTGGCGCTGGCGCCCAGGCTGGTGCTGGCCGACGAACCCACCGGCAACCTTGACACCCACACCAGCGACAGCATTTTCAAGCTGCTGCGAGAATTCAACCGCAGCAACGGCACCGGTTTCCTGATTGTCACGCACGACCCGCGCCTGGCCGCGCGCTGCGACCGTATCGTCGAACTGGTGGATGGCCGTATTGCCTCGGACCGGCCGAACAGGCCGGCCTGAACGGACAGATCAGCGCCGCACCCGGGTTTCGGGTCAGGGTTCGATCGCGATGCCGCGCACCGGGCC
>JAIENU010000189.1 GCA_019751125.1 Burkholderiales bacterium
TAGCGGATCTTGCTTTCCGGCGCGTGTGCACGCAGGTGGTTGCCGATGGCATGGATCAGGTGGGTCTTGCCGAGGCCTACACCGCCGTAGATGAACAGCGGGTTGTAGGCCGAGCCGGGTTTTTCCGCGACCTGGCGTGCAGCGGCACGGGCAAGGTCATTGGCCTTGCCGGTAACGAAGGTGTCGAAATTGAAATCGGGATTCAGGCGGGATACATCACGTACGGCGGCCGCGGGTTTGACCGGTCGCACCTCGGCCACGGGCTCGGCAACGGTTGCGGTCTGGCGCTGTGCGAGATGGAATTCCACGCTGGCAGCAGCACCCAGTTTCTCGCGCGCCAATTCGGTGATGCGCCCCTGGAAACGATCACGCACCCAGCGTTGCACAAAGCCATTGGGGGCGACAATGGTCACCCGGCTGCCGTCAATAGCGCAGTGCAGCGGCTGAATCCAGGTGACGAATTGCTGTTGCCCGAGCTCCTGTTCGAAGGCGGAAAGGCAGTGTTGCCAGAAGTCGTTCATTCGTCCCTGTGGGGGTCCCTGAAGGGATGCTCGGGTTGTAATCATGGCGACGCACATGGCGGCGCAAAATGACCCCTGATTTTACCCTTTGCCGGGGGTCCAGACCAAGCGCAAAAGGGGCGCCGGAAGGGGTCATCCGCCGCTTTATTTCGGGGCCTCCGTACATTGACAAGGAAGGGTACGTACAGGTCTAATGGTGAGTTTTCCAGAACCCCAGATCAGGACTTCCCATGAAGCGCACTTACCAACCGTCCAAAACGCGTCGCCAGCGTACCCATGGCTTCCGCGTACGCATGAAAACGCGTGGCGGCCGCGCTGTAATTCGTGCCCGTCGCGCCAAAGGCCGGGCCCGCCTGAGCGTTTGACCCCCGAGGGGGATCACCGCAAGCCTGTTTCACTGCGTCCCGGTCGTCTGAACCGGCCGGCGCAGTTCGAGGCCGTACTGGTCGGCGGCAAGCGGTCCGGCAGCCGCACATTCCTGGCCCGGGCCCTGCCCAATTCGGAAAGCGGCTCACGTCTCGGATTGATCGTCGGCAAGAAAGCTGCTCGCCGCGCGGTGGATCGCAACCGGGTAAAACGCCTGACACGGATAGTGCACCGGCAGCTTGCCGGAGAGCTTGGGGCTCTGGATGTCGTGGTGCAGCTGCGCAGCAGCCCCCGCGGCCGCGACAACACTGAATTGTTCAAAGAACTGGAGAGGGTGATGCGCGGCCTGCTGCAGGACACAGGTCGCTGAACCCGCAGGGACGGTTATGGACTCGCAACGGCTGGTACTGTTTTTTGTATTCACGATGTCGGTGTTCCTGCTCTACGAGGGCTGGCAACGCGACCTTCAGGCCACCGCCAAGACGAATGTCGAAACCGCGGCCATCCCCAGGCCTTCGGGTGACGCCAGCACGCAACCCAAGGGCGGTGTTGCACCGCCGGTGCCCAGCGCACCGCTTACAACTCCCGCCGCCACTCCGGTTGCTGCTGCCCCCGTGGCGGCTGCCGCCAAAACGGTCAAGGTCGAAACCGATGTCTATCTCGCCGAGATCAGTACCGTCGGCGGCGACCTGGTCGGACTGCGCCTGAAAAAACACGGTGGCACCCTCGACCCCAAGAAGAATTTCATCCTGTTTGACCGTGCCGCTGACCATACCTATATCGCGCAGTCCGGCCTGATCGGCAATGGCCTGCCCAATCACCAATCGGCCTACACCGTTTCGGCTGAAAGTTTTGTGCTGGCCGACGGCCAGGACAAGCTCGAGGTGCGACTCGAGGCCGCGGACGGGTCGAAGGGCGCCAAGGTCTACCGTTTCCAGCGTAACAGCTATGTCATTGACGTAAGCCACGAGCTGACCAACAGCGGTGCTGCACCGGTTGATGCCCACGCTTATTTCCAGCTGTTGCGCGACACCAAGGCACCCGAAGGTGACTCGGCGATGGTGCCGACCTACACCGGTCCTGCGGTCTATACCGACAAGGAAAAATTCCAGAAGGTTGCCTTCGGCGACATCGACAAGAACAAGCTGCCCTATCCGAAGACCGCCAATGACGGCTGGATCGGCATCGTCCAGCATTACTTCCTCGGCGCCTGGCTGCCGAAAGAGGGCGCCCCTCGCGAGTACTACACCAAGGCGGTGCAGGCCGGGCTTTACGCCGCCGGGGTGATCGTACCGGTGGGCACGCTGGCACCCGGTGCCAGCACCACGGTGTCGATGCCACTGTATGCGGGTCCGCAGGAGCAGGAGAAGCTGGCCGCGCTGGCCCCGGGACTGGAGCTTGCCGTCGATTACGGCTGGCTGACGGTGATCGCGGCGCCGCTGTTCTGGGTGCTGCAGTGGGTGCATGGCTGGACCGGCAACTGGGGTGTGGCGATCATCATCCTCACCGTGCTGATCAAGCTGCTGTTCTACCCGCTGTCGGAAGCGAGCTATCGCTCGATGGCGAAAATGCGCGTGGTCGCACCGAAAATGCAAAGCCTGAAGGACCGCTACGGCGATGACCGCCAGCGCCTGCAGCAGGCAATGATGGAGCTCTACAAGACCGAGAAGATCAATCCGCTTGGCGGCTGCCTGCCGATCCTGGTGCAGATCCCCGTGTTCATCGCGCTGTACTGGGTGCTGCTCGCCAGCGTAGAGATGCGCCAGGCGCCGTTCGCGCTGTGGATCACCGATCTGTCGACGCCCGATCCCTGGTACATCCTGCCGGTGCTGATGGGTGCGACGATGATCATCCAGACCCGTCTCAACCCCGAGCCGCCGGATCCGGTGCAGGCGAAGGTGATGAAGATCATGCCGGTGGCATTCAGCATTTTCTTTTTCTTCTTTCCCGCGGGCCTGGTGCTGTACTGGCTGGTCAACAACATCCTGTCCATCGCGCAGCAGTGGAAAATCAACAATGCGCTGGAAGGCGCCGCGAAGCCCGTCCGCAAGTCCTGAGCGCCCGCGGCGCTATACTCGCCGCGCATGATTTCCCGCGACATCATCGCCGCCATTGCCACCGCGCCGGGTCGCGGCGGCATCGGTGTGGTCCGTGTCTCGGGACCTTCACTCTCCGCGTTCATTAACGTGCTGCCGGGCCGCGTGCTGAAGCCGCGACTGGCGACCCGTGTCTTTTTTAAAGACCAGGCAGGGCAGGCCATCGACGAAGGCCTCGCGCTGTTTTTTCCGGCGCCGCATTCCTACACCGGCGAAGACGTGCTCGAGCTGCAGGGACATGGCAGTCCAGTGGTGCTGGCGCAGCTCCTGCAACGCTGTGTCGAACTCGGCGCGCGTCTGGCACGGCCCGGCGAGTTCACCGAGCGCGCCTATCTCAACGGCCGCATCGACCTCGCCCAGGCGGAAAGTGTGGCCGATCTGATCGAGGCTTCGAATGCCACGGCCGCCGGCGCAGCCCTGCGCTCCCTTCGTGGAGAATTTTCACAATTAATTCAAATACTTAGTGAAAAAACCATCACTTTGCGCATGCTCGTCGAGGCGACTCTGGATTTTCCTGAGGAGGATGTTGATTTCCTCAACGCCGGACGGGCTGCGGAGCAACTGAAAGTCCTGCGCGAACAACTGGCAAAAGTACTCGGCGCCACTCGTCAGGGCTCGCTGCTGCGTGAGGGCATCCACGTGGTGCTGGTCGGCGAGCCCAATGTCGGCAAGTCGAGCCTGCTTAATCGCCTGGCTGGCGATGACATTGCCATCGTTACCGACGTGCCGGGCACGACCCGGGATACCTTGCGCGAGCAGATTGATATCGATGGTCTGCCGGTGCACGTCATCGACACTGCAGGCCTGCGCGAATCCGGCGACAAGGTCGAGCGTATCGGCATCGAACGCACCTGGGCGGCCATCGCCAAGGCCGATCTGGTGCTGCTGCTACAGGATGCGACGCATGCAGGCGAAGACGGCAACAGCGCAATCATCCAGCAGCTGCCGGCCGCCTTGCCGCGCCTGCAGGTGTTGAACAAGATCGACCTCGCTGGCCGGGCTGCCGGGCTGGAACGGCAACACGGCGAAACGCGGATCTGGCTGTCGGCAAAAACCGGGGAAGGTATTGACGGTTTGAAGCAAGCGATCCAGGAGCTGGCGGGCTGGCAACCGGCCGGGGAGGGGCTGTTCACGGCCCGGGCCCGCCATGTCGCTGCCCTGCAGGCAGCTGCCAGCCATCTGGATCGGGCTGCGGCGCACACCGCGGAGCTGGAGCTTTATGCCGAGGAGCTGCGTCTGGCGCATGAGGCGCTGGGGGCGATTACCGGCGAGTTCACGGCCGACGACCTGCTGGGCGAAATCTTTTCCCGGTTCTGTATCGGCAAGTAGTCCGGAATACCGCAGGCTAGCGGAGGTTTCACGTGAAACCTCCCGGGCCCGAACCGGCAGGTTCGCAGCGATGTTTCACGTGAAACCTCCGGGTTTACCCAGTCCCCGGCCTTCGCGGCGCCGGTAATCTGGGCTATCATTCGCGCCCCGGCGCAACGGCGTCCGGCGGTTCCGTGG
>JAIENU010000244.1 GCA_019751125.1 Burkholderiales bacterium
TTAATCACCGAAAAGAGAACGTTTTTAAGCAGTTCTTAAACATCTATTTTGGTTACGTTTCGCCCTAATTACCAAAATAAATAACCGTGTTTTTCGGGAAATCCCGTAACCGTCTGTCGTTCCAGCGCGAATTACCTTGCACACCGGCCGACAAGGGTCGACCGGCCCAACCACACCAAGGAGATATCAAATGTTCAAGCCCGCCCTGACCACCCTCGCCGCCGCCGCCATGCTGTCCCTCACCGCCGTGGCGCAGGCAAGCAGCACTTTTCCCTCGACCGCGGTCGAAGGCTCGGAATCGGCATTCCGCATGACGACGGCATCCACGCTCTCCAGCGGCGGCACCACGATGGCCATCGTGACCCCCAGCTCGGGTACTGAAGGCAGCGAAATCAACACCCGCTTGACTGGCGTCACTGTGCCGCGCCTCCTGCAAAGCAGCTACGCCGGAAGCCAGACCAGCGTTTTCCCGGAATCTTCGATGGAATAAAGCGCGGCCGTCAGCGGACACTGCAGACAGTGTCCGCAGCGCGAATCAGACAACAGGCAGACCGCATGTACCGGCGCCATCCCGGCCGGCGCATGCGTTCGCCTCCCTCCCATCCGCCAGAGCGGCGGACAGGGTCAGCAAAAGACACTCAGACGGTGATCAGGAATCAGCGAGGCGGGTCTGTCCGGGCTGGGGATGGATCACATACAGCGGCTGTGCGCGCAACTTGTCGACATAGACCTTGCCCTCCTTCATCACCATGCGGATGTTGTCTTTTTTCTGCAGCACGGTGATGTCGGCGAGCGGATCGCCGTCGATCGCGATCACATCGGCAATCTTGCCGGTTTCGATGGTGCCGAGGTCCTTGTGCAGGCGCATCGCCTCGGCGGCATTTTTGGTCGCAGTCTGGATCGCCTCCATCGGCGACATGCCCAGCTTCACATACAGCTCGAGCTCGGTGGCGTTGCTGCCCATCTCGGGATCGAACTGGATGTCGGTGCCCATGAAAATGCGCACACCGGCCTGGTGCATGCGCTTGAAGGAGTCGTAGCAGTACGGCTGCACCTCCTTCATCTTTTTCAGCACGTTGGCGGCGGAACCCATCTTGCGCCGCACATCGATGGCATGGTCGGTGCGATGCAGCAGCGTCGGGCTCACCGGCGTGCCGGCCTCGGCGACGATGCGCGTCGATTCGTCATCGGTGTAGACCATGTGCTCGATGGTATCGACGCCGGCCTCGACGCACATGCGGTGCGACAGCGCGGTCCAGCAATGCGCCGCACAGGGCTTGTGGAAGCCGTGCGCCTCGTCGACCGCGGCGTTGAGCTCCTCCTGCGTCAGGTTGCGGGTGTCGCCCTCCTCGTCGGCCGAGGCACCACCGGTGACGCAGGTCTTGATGATGTCCACGCCGGTGCGCAGGTGCTCGCGCACCGCGCCGCGGATCGCCCATGGCCCGTCCACGGTATAACCGGGATGGCGGTAGGCCGCACGCGGCAGGTTGAGGTCGTGGTGCGAGGACGTGGTCATGATGCGCCCCGACACCTGCAGCCGCGGGCCGGGCACGATGCCGTTGTTGATCGCGTCGCGCACCGCGCACAGCTCCGGCGCAAAATTCGCCCAGGCGTTGTTGCGCCCCATGTCGCGCAGCGTGGTGAAGCCCATCTCGAAGCAGAGCTGGGCGTGATACAGCGTGTAGAAGGACTGCAGCTGCGGGCTGACCTCGAACATCGCGATGCGATGGTTGGCGAAGGACACCGTGTTGTAGGCGGCGATGTGCACATGGCAGTCGAACAGCCCCGGCATCAATGTCAGTCCCCGTGCATCGATGACCTCGGCACCTTCGGGTACCGGCACTTCGCCCTCGACACCGATGCGGCTGATGCGCTTGCCCTCGATCACCACCACCGGATTCCTGATCGCGGCCGCACCGGTGGCGTCGATCAGACGACCGCCGCGGATGACCGTGACATTGCCGGCCGCCTGTACTGCAGATTCCTGCGCCATGCTGCTCCTCCCGGCGGCTTAACCGCCTGTCATGTCATGCGGTGCTGTTTTTTGTTTTTCCGCAGTCTAACCACCGCAGTCTAACCACAGATCCCGGCCCGGACGGGCCGGAGTTCAATTCATGATCACCGGCTGTGCGCGCAGTGCCGCCAGCGCGCGATCGCGTGAGTCCTCGATATGCCCCGTCATCAATGACGCCGCCTTGCGCTTGTCGCGACGCTGGATGGCTTCGATGATCTCGTCATGCCCGCGGCCGAAACGCGGTGCCGGTGCAGGCTCGGCCCTGGCCGACAAACCGAGGTGCATCACCCGGTCCGCCTCCTCGAGCAGCTTGCGAGTCGCCTCGTGCAGGCGGGTATTGCCCGAAAGCCGCGCCAGCGTGGTGTGAAACTCGCGGTTCTCGGCAATCCAGGCGTCGAGATTGCCGCCGTGGTCATAGGCACGGAAACGGTCGAGGCCGGACAGCGTCGCCGCATCGGCGCGGGCGATCAGGTTGACCAGTGACTGGCGCTCGTAAACCAGGCGCAGCTCATAAAGATCGGCGATGTCGGCGAGTGATACCGGCTTGATGCGGTAGCCGCGCCGCGCGGTCACTTCGACCAGGCCGTCGACACGCAGCCGCAGCAGCGCATCGCGCACCGGCGACTTGCTCACCGCGTAACTGCGCGCCAGCTCATTCTCGTAGACCTCGGCGCCGGGACGCAGCCGGCAGTCGAGGATGGCCTGCCGCAGCTCCACGTACAGTCGCTCACCCAGCCCGGCCTCGCCGCCTGTTGTTGCCGTGGTCATGCCATTGATTCCATTACTGATATCTCAGATGACGGATCATAATCCGGTCAGATTTTTGGCTCATGACACAAAAATAACATAACTAATTGTTTTTATTATTTATTTTATTCCGCCATCCAACAGGCTATCTGGACCTCATCCCGTTCTTGACGAAGAATATCCTAACGCTAAGATATCAGTAAATCAAAAGCCGCCGGATCGGCACCGCACGCAGCCTCCGAATCCAGCCACCCCCGAGTTGAGGAGAAACGGATGACCCGCAACACCTGGCGCCTCGCGCTGCACACCTGGACCATCGACACCACGCCGCTGGCCGGGGCACTCGCCGCCATCCGCGACGCCGGCTGGGACAGCGCCGAACTGCGTTATGTTGATTTTGAACGCAGTAACGCGCAGGGCATGGACAACGCCGCGATCCTGCAGTTGATCAAGGACAGTGGCGTCAAGGTTGATGTGCTCGGCACAGAGTACGGCCTGATCTTCGCCGAGGGCACGGAACGCGACCGCCTGCTCGCCTCGCTCGAACTGACCTGCAGCAACGCCGTTGCACTCGGCTGCCCGATGGTGATGATCGCCCCCGGACAGAACACCGGCACGCCGCAGACCGCGGCGGCCAACCTGCGGCTCGCCGCGCAAACCGCGGCAAAACACGGCCTGCGTTTCGCACTGGAATTCAATTCGCAGCATCCGGTGCTCAACAGCGTGGCGATTGCCCGCGCCATCCTCGCCGAGGCCAACCATCCGGCCTGCGGCCTGCTGCTCGATGCCTATCACCTGCAGCGCAGCGGCGCCGGCGGCCGCGGCTTTGCCGAGGTGCCGGCAAAGGACATCTTCGCCTTCCAGTTCAGCGACGTGCCGGACACCCCGCCCACCGCGCGCCGCCCGACCGACCGGCTGTGTCCGGGCAAGGGCATCGTGCGCTGGCCCGAAGTGTTCGGACTGCTCGAGGAAAAAGGCTACCGCGGCCCGATCAGCTACGAGGCGCCGAATCCCGTGCACTGGGAGCGTCCGCCGCTGGACACCGCGCGCGAAGGGCTCGAAGCGACGCGATCGCTGCTGCGCGGCTGATCCGCGGAGGTCGATTACAGAATCTGAAGCATCAACCATCGAAACACCCCAAGGCACGACGGCGCCGCCAGAGCCCCGCGGCCTTGCCAACCCGGAGGAGGAGTCGATGATGCAATTCAGTCCGTTGTTCCATGCAGCGCTGGTGGCCACCGCCACAGTCGCCGCATTCGGCATGCAGCAGGCCGGCGCGCAGAACTATCCGAACAAGGCAGTGCGCCTGATCGTCGCGCAAAGCGCCGGCAGCGCCACCGACGTCGCAGCACGGGTCATTGCCACGCCGCTGTCAGCGCTGCTGAAGCAGCAGGTCGTGGTCGACAACCGCGCCGGAGCCGGCGGCCTGCTTGGCACCGAAATCGCCGCCAAGGCGCCGCCCGACGGCTACACGCTGATCTTCGCCAACATCTCCACCCATGGCGTCAATCCGGCGCTGTACCGCCGCCTGCCTTATGACGCAATCCGCGACTTCGCGCCGATCGGCCTCGCCACCACCACGCCGAACGTGCTGGTGGTCAACGCATCACTGCCGGCAAAAAACACCGCCGAGATGATCACGCTGGTCCGCAATCGTCCCGGCCAGCTCAATGTCGCAACACCCGGCAGCGGCAGTTCACAGCACCTCGCGGTGGAACTGTTCATGACCAT
>JAIENU010000025.1 GCA_019751125.1 Burkholderiales bacterium
TCGCCACTGTTCCTGCGGGAACGGGAAGGCGGTGCGCTCGGGTTGTGAGCCCGGAGACCGGCCTTGATCGCCGTATTGGAAGTGCCGCGGGGAGGCGGCGTCCGGCGTTCCTGCGCGGTGCGTTTTCTTCCCATGCGGCATTTCCTCGTTGACTGACCGGCACACGGCGGGTGTGCACACGAGGAATGGCATGAAACGCATAACGAAACACAAAGTACTGGCAGCAGCCGTCGCCCTGGCGGCGGGAACCCCCGGCATGGCGCAACAAACTGTTGCCACGCTGGACACCGTGGTGGTCACCGCGAGCCGCTTCAAGGAGCGTTACGACGACAAGCCGGTGAACATGACGGTGATCAGCGCCGAGGACATCCGCCGCAGCCCGGCGAAGACGGTGCCGGACCTGCTGGCCGAGCAGGCCGGCGTGCAGATCCACGACTTTTTCGGCAACAACGCCGCTACCACCACCATCGACCTGCGTGGCTTCGGCATTACCGGCACGCAGAACACGCTGATCCTGGTGGACGGACGCCGCGTGTCCGACATCGACCAGTCGGGCGTGCAGTGGTCAGCCGTGCCGCTGGCCAATGTCGAGCGCATCGAGATCGTGCGCGGTGGGGGGTCGGTGCTGTATGGCGACGGCGCTGTGGCAGGTGTGATCAACATCATCACCCGCTCGCCGCTGGACAGCAAAGAGCACGGCAGCGTGCGTGCACGGGTTGGTTCCTACAATACGCTGGAAACCGGCCTTACCGCGCAGTACCGCAACGGCAACCTCGGTCTTGGCGTTTCGGCGAGCAACCTCGAAAGCGACGGCTACCGCCGCAACAACCAGAACCGGCAGTCGAACGCTGCCGCCGACCTGCGCTGGCTGACCGAGGGCGGTGAACTGGCGCTGCGCCTGGCCACCGATCACCAGGGCATCCGCCTGCCCGGCGCGCGCCAGGTGCAGCCGAGCACCAACACCAACCAGCTGGTCACCGACCGCCGCGGTGCGCAGACGCCGCTCGACTGGGCGCAGCGCAACGGCAACCGCGTCAACTTCGACTGGCTGCAGCGCATCGGCGGCGCTGAATTCAACCTCGGCGCCGGCTGGCGCAACAAGGAGCAGATTTCCTATTTCGATTTCGGCGGTTTCCCCGACTATCGCATCGCCGACCTTGATGTCTTGTCGTTGTCGCCGCGGGTGCGCTGGTCACCGGACCTGCCCGGTGGCAAACACACTGTTGTCGCCGGGCTCGACTGGCAGCAGTGGGATTACCAGCTGCGCCGCTCGAACTCGACGCTGAATATCGGCACGCCGTTCAACATCATCGACGCGCAGCAGAACAACCTGAGTGCCTATATCCAGGACACGCTGCAGGTGTCGCAGCGGCTGACGCTGACCGCGGGCATGCGCCACGAGCGTTTCAAGGCCAACGCCACGGACACCTACAATGCCGCAGCGCCCGGTGGTGCCTTCGGCTCCGGTGCGCCGGCGGCCTCGCAGAATGAATCGGCACAGGCCTACGAGGCCGGCGCGCGTTATGCGCTGACCCCGGTGCTGGCGCTGACCGGCAAGACCGCACGCAGCTACCGCTTTGCCAATATCGACGAGGTCTACGAGACTTCAGCGGCCTTCCTCAACCAGTTCCAGTTTCTGCGCCCGCAGACCGCGCAACACCATGAGTTGGGTATGGAGTGGCGGCGTGCCGCGGCCTGGATGCGCGCGGCATTGTTCGAGATCGATGTGCGCGACGAAATCCACCTCGACGCCTTCACCACGGGCATTGGCAACACCAACCTGCCGCCGTCACGCCGGCGCGGCCTCGAGCTGGAGGGCCGCTGGAAGCCGGCCAGCGCGTGGTCGCTGTTCGGCGCCTACACCTACACCGAAGCAAAATTCCGCGAGGGTGTGCTGCCGGGTGGCGCTTTCAACGTGGTCATCGCCGGCAAGACGGTGCCGCTGGTGCCGCGGCACAAGCTGAACATTGGCACGGCATGGACCCCGGCGCAGGGTACGCTGGTCAGCCTGACCGCGGCCCATGTCGGCGCGCAGTACATGGACAACGACGAGGGCAACACGCTGGGAGTGAAGATTCCCGCCTACACCGTGGTTGACCTCAAGCTGTCGCAGCGACAGGGTGGATGGACGTTTAGCGCAGTGGTTAACAACCTGTTCGACCGCCAGTATTTCAACTATGCGGTGCGCAGCCAGTTTGTCGCTGACCGTTACAACGCCTACCCCCTGCCGGAGCGTAATGCCGGCGTGATGGCCGAGTACGTGTTCCGCTGAGCATTGTTCCGTCCGCAAAAAGCCGCGCAGCGCGCGGCTTTTTTTATCGGCAAAGGCAGGCAGGTTTTGCCTTCGAAAAAACGGCTGGGTTTTGCCGCAAAAACACGGCCAAGTTTTCCTTAATTATCAAAAGTTTGCTATTGTTCGGCCCGTGCAAACGATGTCCGGAACCGAGCTCTATTTGCGTCTGCTGCGCCATGTGCGGCCGTACTGGCGCACCTTCGCGGTGGCGATCCTCGGTATCGTCGTCGTCGCCGCCACCGAGCCGGCGCTGCCGGCGCTGCTGAAGCCGCTGCTCGACGGTGTCTTCGTCAGCAAGGACGAAACCGTGATCCGCTGGACGCCGGTGTTCATCATCGGCCTGTTCGTGATCCGCGGGCTCGCCGAATATGTCGCGCAGTTCGCGCTGTCCTGGGTCGGCAACCGCCTGGTGATGGATCTGCGCGCGCAGATGTTCCACAAGCTGCTGACGCTGCCAGCCCGGTTTTATGACGACCAGCCCTCGGGCACGCTGATTTCCAAACTGACCTTTGACGTCACCCAGGTCACCACGGCCGCGACCAGCGTGCTCACCGTGGTGTTCAAGGATGCACTGGTGATCCTCGGCCTGCTCGGCTGGATGCTGTGGCTGAACTGGAAGCTGACCCTGCTGTCGCTGGTGCTGATGCCGCTGATCGTGCTGGTGGTGCGGGTGATCAGCATCCGCCTGCGCAATTCCAGCCGCGAAGTGCAGCGCCAGATGGGCGAGATGACCCAGGTGGTGCAGGAAGCGATCGAGGGCCACCGCGTGGTCAAGCTCTTTGGCGGCCAGGATTACGAACAGCAGCGTTTTGATGTGCAGGCCAACAGCGTGCGCCGGCAGCTGATGAAACAGGCTGCCGCCGCCGCGGCCAGCGTGCCGGTGGTGCAGTTTCTGGCGGCTGTTGCACTGGCCACCATCGTTTATCTCGCCACCCAGCAATCGAATGCCGACCAGATCACCGTCGGCGGTTTTGTCTCGTTTATTGCCGCGATGCTGATGCTGACCGCACCGCTGAAGCGGGTGACCAGCGTCAACGAGCCATTGCAGCGCGGGCTCGCCGCGGCCGAGAGCGTGTTCGCGCTGATCGACCAGGCCGGCGAAACCGACAGCGGACGCAAGGAACCCGGCCGTGCCCGCGGTGAAATCCGCATCGAGGCCCTGCGTTTTGCCTATGCCGGCAATGAGCAGGACGGCAATCGTGCCGCGCTCGACAACATTGATCTCGTCATCGCGCCGGGTGAAACCGTGGCGCTGGTCGGCGCCTCGGGCAGTGGCAAGACCACGCTGGCCAATCTGGTGCCGCGCTTCTACACGCCTTCGGCCGGGCGCATCCTGCTCGATGGTGAAGATATTGCCAACCTGAAACTGGCGGCGCTGCGCGCCAACATCGCGCTGGTCAGCCAGGACGTGGTGCTGTTCAACGACAGCGTGGCCGCCAACATCGCCTACGGTGCGATGAAGGGTGCAACGCGGGCCGAGATCGAGGCCGCGGCGCGCGCCGCACATGCGCTGGAGTTCATCGAGCAGATGCCGCAGGGCTTCGACACGCTGATCGGTGAAAACGGCGTGCGGCTTTCCGGCGGCCAGCGCCAGCGCCTGGCGATTGCGCGCGCGCTGCTGAAAAACGCGCCGGTGCTGATCCTCGACGAGGCTACTTCCGCGCTCGACACCGAATCCGAACGCCATGTGCAGGCTGCGCTGGACGAGCTGATGCGCGGACGCACCACGCTGGTCATCGCGCACCGGCTGTCGACCATTGAAAACGCGCACCGCATCGTCGTGCTCGACGGCGGGCGCATTGTCGAAAGCGGCAGCCATGCCGAGCTGCTGGCGCGTGAAGGCAAGTACGCGCTGCTGTATCGCAACCAGTTCCAGTCCGCTGCGGAGCAATGACCATGCCGCATATTTCCATCGTCACCCCGGTGTACAAGGCCGAGGGCTGCCTCGAAGAACTGTACCGCCGGCTGGTCGCCGCGCTGGAGACGATCACCAGGGATTTCGAGATCGTGATGGTCGAGGATTGCGGCGGCGACCGCTCCTGGGACATCGTGAAGCGCCTGGCTGCAGCGGATCCGCGGGTGAAGGGCCTGCAGTTCAGCCGCAATTTCGGCCAGCACTACGGCATCACTGCCGGCCTTGATGTCGCCGAGGGTGACTGGGTGGTGGTGATGGACTGCGACCTGCAGGACCGGCCCGAGGAAATCCCGGCACTGTACGCCAAGGCGCA
>JAIENU010000183.1 GCA_019751125.1 Burkholderiales bacterium
ATCCGCGCACGGCCCCGGATCGCCCGAACAGGGCCTAGTGCACGTCTTTCCAGTATTCCTTCTTCAGTGCGTAGGCCAGCACGAACAGCAGACCCAGCGCGAGCAGCACATACATGCCGATGGTTTCGCGGCTGGCGCGGCCCGGTTCGGCCATGAACACCAGGAAGTTGACCAGGTCGGCGACGAACTGGTCGTACTCGGCGGGGCTCAGCGTGCCGGGCTTGTCGAGCTTCAGCGCGACTTCCGATTTCTCGTAGCCCGCGCCCTGCACCTTGCGCTCGCCGAGCACCTGCTCGCCCTGCAGCTCCCACAGCACATGCGGCATGCCGACATTGGGGAACACGGTGTTGTTCCAGCCCGTCGGACGCTCGGCATCGCGGTAGAAGGCGCGCAGGTAGCTGTAGAGCCAGTCGGCACCACTGCCGGCGTGGGAGGCGCGTGAGCGCGCAATCAGCGACAGCTCCGGCGGCGTGCCGCCGAACCAGTCCTTCGCTTCCTTCGGATCCATCGCGATCTTCATCAGGTCGCCGACCTTGCCACCGTTGAACACCAGGTTGTCGAGGATCTGCTGGTCGGTGAGACCGATGTCCTTCAACCGGTTGTAGCGCATGTAATTCGCGCTGTGGCAGTTCAGGCAGTAGTTGACGAAGTGGCGTGCGCCGCGCTGGAGCGAGGCGTGATCGTCGGGGTTGATCGGGGCGCGGTCGAGCTTGACGTCGCCGCCGGCGGCGAAGGCCAGCAGCGGCGCGAGCAGCAGCGCTGCAAAGGTCATTTTGAGTGTTTTCATGGTGTCGGCCATCACATCGTCACCCGGTCAGGCACCGGCAGGGTCTTGTCCATCGACGAATACCAGGGCATCAGCAGGAAGAACGAGAAATAAATGAGTGTGCCGACCTGCGAGATGATCGTACCCACCGGCGTCACCGTCTGCACGCCGTAGTAGCCGAGCACGATGAAGGTGATCACGAAAATGGTCAGCGCGCTGCGGAACAGCGGGCCCTTGTAGCGGATCGACTTCACCGGGCTGCGATCCAGCCAGGGCAGCAGGAAGAAGATCAGCGTCGCGGCACCCATCATCGCCACGCCCCAGACCTTGGCTTCGATCGCCAGCGGGCCACCCTTCATCAGCACGATCACCACCAGGCCGATCGCGGCGGCGGCGAGCTTGATGCGCGTGTCGCGCACCGTCAGCCAGATCAGCACCACATAGGCGGCGACACCGATCGCGAGCACCAGCATGAAGTCTTCGGTGATCGCGCGCAGGATCGAGTAGTACGGCGTGAAGTACCACACCGGCGCGATGTGCGGCGGCGTCTTCAGCGGGTCGGCCGGGATGAAGTTGTTGTACTCGAGGAAGTAACCGCCCATCTCCGGCATGAAGAACACGACCAGGAAGAACAGGAACAGGAAGACCACCACGCCGACGATGTCCTTCACCGTGTAGTACGGGTGGAAGGGGATGCCGTCGAGCGGCCGGCCCTGCGCGTCCTTTTTCTCCTTGATCTCGACACCGTCGGGGTTGTTCGAGCCGACCTCGTGCAGCGCCATGATGTGCGCGGCGACGAGGCCCAGCAGCACCAGCGGCAGCGCGATCACGTGAAAGGCGAAGAAGCGGTTCAGCGTGGCATCAGAAATGACGAAGTCACCGCGGATCCAGGTCGACAGGTCGGGGCCGATCAGCGGCAGCGCGTCGAACAGGTTGACGATCACCTGAGCACCCCAGAACGACATCTGGCCCCAGGGCAGGAGGTAGCCGAAGAAGGCTTCCGCCATCAGGCACAGATAGATCAGCATGCCGAAAATCCAGATCAGCTCGCGCGGCTGGCGGTAGGAACCGTACATCAGGCCGCGGAACATGTGCAGATAGACGACGATGAAGAATGCCGAGGCGCCGGTCGAGTGCATGTAGCGGATGAACCAGCCCGCGGGCACGTCGCGCATGATGTATTCGACGGAGGCAAAAGCTTCAGCGGCGGACGGCTTGTAATGCATCACCAGGAAAATGCCGGTGACGATCTGCAGCACCAGCACCAGCATCGCCAGCGAGCCGAAGAAGTACCAGAAGTTGAAGTTTTTCGGCGCGTAGTATTGCGACAGATGGTCACGCCACAGGCTCATCAGCGGGAAACGCTGATCCACCCAGGTGAGCAGGCCACTGATCGGAGCGTTGAGCGGACCGGCGCCACTGAACTGGACGGGTTCTTTGGGGGTAGCAGCCATTTTTTCCTCAGGCTCCCTTGGTGTCTTCGCCGATCAGGATGCGCGTGTCCGACAGGTATTTGTGCGGCGGCACCACCAGGTTGTCGGGCGCGGGACGGTTCTTGTAGACGCGGCCGGCGAGGTCAAACAGCGAGCCGTGGCAGGGACAGTAGAAGCCGCCCTGCCAGTTCGGATCGAAGGCCTCGGCCTGCTTGGCGAACTTGCCCACCGGCGAGCAGCCGAGGTGGGTGCAAATGCCGACGACGACCAGATATTCATCCTTGATCGCGCGCATTTCATTGGCGGCGTAGGCCGGCTGCATCGGTTTTTTCGATTGCGGATCGGCGACGTTGCCGTCATTGCCGCGCACGGTGTCGAGCATTTCCTTGGTGCGGCGGACGATCCACACCGGCTTGCCACGCCACTCGACGGTGATGCGTTCACCGGGGGCCAGGGTGGAGAGATCGACTTCCACCGGCGCGCCGGCGGCCTTGGCGCGCTCGGACGGCAACATGCTCGCCGCGAACGGCACAGCCACGGCACCCGCGGCCACGCCGCCGGCAACCGTGGTCGCGGCAACCAGAAACTGCCGCTTGCACTGATCGGTATCTTGCTCGGACATGCCTGAAATTCCCTTCACTGACGGTCAGACTGGGGAGGATTGCAAAAAACGCACTATTTTACACGGGAAGACCGTACAAAGTTAAGTCATTCTTGAAAATAGTGATATAAAACAATGACTTATGATCATCCGCCATTCGCGGCACCGACTGTGATTGCACCCTACTCCGCCTTGATTCCGGCCTCGCGGATCACCTGACCCCAGCGCGCCACCTCCGCCTTGATGTAGGCACGGAATTCTTCGGGGTTGCGCATCGTGTAATCGAGCCCGTTTTTTTCGAGAAAAGCACGGGTATCGGGCTGGGTCATCACTGCCAGCGTTTCCTGGTGGATGCGCTGCACAATCGCTGCCGGGGTTTTGGCCGGCAGCGCGATGCCCAGCCAGCCGCTCGCTTCGTAACCGGGGTAACCCTGCTCGGCCACCGACGGCACATCCGGCAGCGCCGCGGAACGTTTTGCGCTGGTCACACCGAGGCCGCGCAGCTTGCCCGCCCGCACATGCGGTGCCCCCGAGGAAATCACCCCGGCCAGATGCTCCACTTCGCCGGACAGCGCCGCGGTCGCCGCAAGGCCGCCGCTTTTGTACGGCACACCCAGCACCTGGATGCCGGCGAGCTTGGCAAAACGCTCAAAGGCGAGATGTCCGATGCTGCCCGAACCGGGATTGCCGACCACCAGCACACCGGGCTGACGCTTCGCGCGTTCCACCAGGTCCTTCAGCGTTTTCGAGGCACTGGAGGGATGCGCCGAGAACAGCGTCACCGCATCGACCACCTGCACCGCCGGCGCAAAATCGCGCACCGGGTCGTAGGACAGCTTGCCGCGCAATGCCGGCGCCATCGCCAGCCCGGTGACCGAAGCGAGAATCATCGTGTAGCCGTCGGGCGCGGCATTGACCAGCAGTTCGTGGGCGAGCACGCCGCCGCCACCGGCGCGGTTGTCGACGATCACCTGCTGGCCGAGCCGCGGACCGAGTTTGCCCGCCACCAGCCGCGCCACCAGATCATTGACGCCGCCCGCCGCAAAGCCGACGAGGAAACGGATCGGCCGCTCCGGATATGTTGTGGCCTGGGCTTGTGCGGCCTGAACCGGCAGCGCAAGAACGGCCGCCAGCAGCAGGCCGCCCCATGCCCTCGATTTGATGATTGATGTGTCCACGGTTTTCTCCTCGCGTTTTGTTGCTGATGCATCGTGTTTTATGCAGCGGACCCGAGTATACAATCCGCGCTTCATCCATTCTTTCCGGGGAAACGCCGTGTCCATGATCACGCTGAAGCAGGCCGAACTCATCATCGATGCCGTGCTGGCCCGCGCACGCGAACTCAACTGCCGCCCGATCTCGGTGGTTGTCGTCGAGCACGGTGCGGTGGTCAAGGCCTTCAAGAAAGAGGACGGCTCGGCGATGATGCGTTTCGAGATGGCGATGGGCAAGGCCCACGCCGCGCTGGCACTGGGCCGCTCGTCGAGCCTGGTGCGGATGCGCACCGAGGAGCGTCCGCTGTTCATGGACTTCCTGTTCAAGGCTTCGCAGGACCGCATCTTCGCCGAGGGCGGCGGCATGCTGATCCGCGACACCGACGGCGCACTGCTTGGCGCAGTCGGCGTCACCGGCGACACGCAGGAGCGTGACGAGGAACTCGCCGCCCACGGCATCCGCAGCGCAGGATTAAAGACCGACGAAGATTGTGCCGGAGCGGCGCATCACGTGCGGCTGAAAAACTAGGCAGG
>JAIENU010000191.1 GCA_019751125.1 Burkholderiales bacterium
GCCACCACCCGCTTCCGACTCCAAAGACTCGTTTCGGCAACCCCGTGTCTTGATTGACTTTTGTGGGGCCTTGGCCAAAGCTGTAAGAAAAATGCCGGCCGGCCTGTGTCCGCGACCGATGCAGTTGCAGCCATACATTGGCCATCGGAGGAGTCTGGTCTCAGCAATGCCAGTCTTGCGTATCGCCCCCGATCATTGCAGTACCAACATGCATTGCTGCGGGCCAGCCACGGATTTACATAACCGAGAACGGATCACTCAATGAAGACAGCCATGGTATTGAGCGCTATGAATCTGCTGGCATTCATCGGCAGCACGGCGCTTCCGCATCAGGCAATGGCAGCAGAGGCTGCCAAGGCCTACCCCAGCCGGCCGATCCGCATGCTGATGCCCAATGCACCGGGCAGCTCCACCGATGCGCTGGGCCGTGTCGTGGCCAACAAGCTCGGTGATGTATTGGGTCAGCAGATCGTGGTCGACAACCGTGCCGGTGCCGGTGGCATCATCGGCATGGAGATCGCCAAGACTGCATTGCCGGACGGGTACACGCTGATCTCGGCTTCGACAGCCGCGATGTCGATCGCGCCGCATATCCACAAGAAGCTGCCCTACGACCCGCTGAAAGACTATGCCTATCTGTCGCTGTTTGCGGTGACACCCAATGTGCTGGTGGTGAACCCTGCACTGCCGGTGAAATCGGTGAAGGATCTGATCGACTTGGCCAAGGCGAAGTCCGGTCAGATCAACATGGCGTCTGCAGGATCAGGCTCACAGAGCCACCTCGCCGGCGTGCTGCTGCAGAACATGGCGCAGTTCAATTCGCTGCACGTGCCTTACAAGGGCGGCGCGTCAACGCCTGCAGTCGCTGCAGGTGAATCGCACTGGTCGATCAACCCGGCGCCATCGGTGCAGGGCCTGGTGAAGGCGGGACGTTTGCGGGCGATCGGTCACACGCTGCCGAAGCGCACCGCAATGCTGGGCGACATGCCGGCCATCGCGGAGACCGTGCCGGGCTTTGAGTATGGCGGCTGGCAGGGATTGCTGGCGCCGCGCGGAACGCCCAGGCCGGTGCTCGACAAGCTGCGCGATGGACTGATGAAGGCGATGAATCTGCAGGAGACCCGGGAGATCATGAACCGGCAAGGCGCGGAAGTGGTGACCAATACGCCTGAAGAATTTCTCAGGTTCGTGCAGGAAGAAATCAAAAAGTTCGGGCCGGTGGTGAAGGCGGCGGGTTTGAAGGTGGAGTGATACCCTCAGCGCCCCTGCCGTGATTACAGTTCATGGCATTCCTGCGCGCTGGTGCGCGCAGGCTTGAATTGCGATGATGCCCGCATGAACCGAAACATATTGTCAAAAATCCGCGTGGTCGACATGACCGAAGGTGTCGCCGGTCCGTATGCGGCCACGCTGCTCGGCGACATGGGTGCCGACGTGATCAAGGTCGAGCGCAGTGAGGGCGACTGGCAGCGCAGTGCCGGGCGTGGCGAACCCGGGCGTTTTGGCAATCCGCAGTTCATCGCACTCAACCGCAACAAGCGCGACATCGGCATCGACCTCAATACCGAATCAGGCCGCGGCATCGTCGAGCGCCTGGTGGGCCGGGCCGATGTGGTGATCTCGAATTACCGCGCCGGCGTGATGGCCAGGCTGGGTTTTGATTACGAGCGCTGCAAGGCGCTGAAGCCCGACATCATCTATTGCACGATTTCCGGCTTCGGGCAGGATGGCGCTTATGCCCGGCTGCCGGCCAGCGACACCATCCTGCAGGCGGTGAGTGGCGTGATGGGCGTGGTCGGCGAACCGGATGGCCCACCGCTGCGTGTCGGTTTTCCGCTGATCGACATGACCGCGGCGAATTCCGCGGTGCAGTCGGTGCTGCTCGCCCTGTATGGCCGGCTCAGCGGACAGGGCGGGGCCTGCATCGATGTCAGCCTGATGGCTGCGGCGACGGCGCTGATGTGCGGCGGTTTCACCGAATATCTGTCCACCGGCCGGCTGCCGCCACGTCAGGGCAGCCAGAACAGCCTGCTTTCTCCCGCCGGCGCTTTCGAGGTTGCCGGCGGCCGTTACATCACCATTGCGGTGCTGCGTGACTCGCACTGGGCGAAGTTCTGCGCCGCACTTGGACTCGACCGGCTCGCTGCAGACAACCGCTTCGACAGCAATGCCGGACGCGTGCAGCACCGTGCCGAATTGCATGAGGTCATCGTGCCGCTGCTGAAATCGCAGCCGGCGGAATACTGGCTGGAGCGCCTGCGCAAGGCGGACATACTCTGCGGCCCGATCAATACCGTCGCTGATGTACTGGCCGATCCGGTACTGAAAGCCTGCCTGCCGCTGCTGGATATCGGCCTGCCGAATGCCGCGCAGGCGATGGGTGCGCCGATCCGCTACAACGGCCAATTTTTTGGCGCGGCACGTCCGGCACCCGCCAAAGGCCAGCACACCCGCGAGGTGCTCGCAGAGCTTGGCTATGCCGCGCAGGACATCGAGAATTTTTTGAGTGCCGGAAGCGTTTTTGCCGAAGCAGGCTGAGTACGCCGGGGCGGGCGCGGCTCTGACGGTAAAATCATGGCCATGTATCCGATGTGCCATTCAACAGGCCGCAACGGCTTGATGGTTTTGCCGTGATGACCGCACAGACGGTCGTACTGATGGAGCAGGGTCTTGCAATGCACCGGCGCAATGATCTCGCCGGTGCCCGTGCCCGGTTCGAGCAGGTGCTTGCTGCCGACCCGCAGCATGCCGAGGCACTGCATGCCCTGGGCGTAATCAGCGCGCAGGGTGGCGAGCCGGCTGCGGCGCTGGGATATTTTGATCGCGCCATCGCCAGCGATCCCGGATACGCGATGGCGCACTTCAATCGCGGTATCTCATTGATGGAGCTGCAGCGCCCCGACGAGGCCATTAAAAGCTACCAGCGCGCCATCGAAATCAAGCCCGATTTTGACAAGGCACGAACCAATCTGCGGGTGGCGATGAAGCGCGCTGGTCTAGAGCTGCCTCGACCGCCGGAACTCCAGGCGGCTACCGCCTGGACTGCAGAAGCCTGCCAGCGTCGCGGGGTCAAGCTGCTCGACGCCGGCCGGCGCGAGGATGCGCTGGCGCTGTTCGACCTCGCGCTTGCCAAGTCCCCACAGTTCGCCGAGGCGCATTGCTGCCGCGGCATTGCGCTCAAAGCGCTCGGCCAGCCGGCATTGGCGATCGAGGCCTACGGGCAGGCTATCCGCTTCAAGCCCGGCCTCCCCGCGGCGCACTACAACCTCGCCATGGTCCTTCACGCCGAAGGCCGCCTGGGCGAATCACGGGCGGCCTATGACCGCGCGATTGCGTTGAACCCGTCTTATGCCAAGGCTTACAACAACCGCGGCAAGCTGTTGCTGGATCAGGGCCGCTTTGAAGAGGCTTTGGCGGATTATCAGCGTGCCCGAGAAATCAACCCCGACTCAGCTGCATTCTGGTGCAATTGCGGCGTTGCTCTGCAGGCGCTGAACCGCAGCACCGAGGCGCTGGCCTGTTATCAGCAGGCACTTGAACGGCAACCGGACTTCGCAGAGAACCGCTGGAATCGTGCGCTGTGCCTGCTGCTCAGCGGGAATTTCGAGTCTGGCTGGGCGGAGTACGAGTGGCGCTGGCGTCACCCCCGACTGCGCCTGTTTGCGGGCAGACAGCCGCCGGCCACACCGCGGCTCACGGCCGACACCGATCCGCGCGGCCGCACCGTATTGTTGTATGCCGAGCAGGGCCTCGGCGACACACTGCAGTTCTGCCGCTACGTGCCGCTGCTGGCCGCCCGCGGCGCCCGGGTGCTGTTGCAGGCCCAGGCATCGCTGCTGCCGCTATTGAGCGGACTCGAAGGGGTAGCCGGGGTCTGTACCTATCAGGAGAAGCTGCCGGCACATGATCTGCAGTGTCCGCTGCTCAGCCTGCCCGCGGTGTTCGGCACCCGGCTGGATACCGTGCCTTCGCCCGGCCGCTACCTGCGCACCACCCCGGATAAGTTGCAGGCCTGGCGCGACCGACTGGGCCCGGCGCGCAAGCGGAGGATCGGCCTGGTCTGGACCGGCAGTACAGCCCACAGTGGTGACCGCTGGCGCAGCATCACGCTGGCCGATCTGTTACCGTTGCTGGAACTGGACGCCGAATTCTTCAGCCTGCAGAAAGAGCTGCGGGTGGCCGACGAAACCACACTGCGCGCCACACCCGCGCTGCGCCATTTCGGCGAAGACCTGGGGGATTTCAGTGACACGGCGGCGCTGTGTGAACTGATGGACCATGTAGTCAGCGTCGATACCAGCGTTGCACATCTCGCCGGCGCACTTGATAAGCCGGTGTCGATACTGCTGCCCTTCTCCCCGGACTGGCGCTGGATGCTCGATCGCGAAGATACGCCCTGGTATCCGCGAACCCGGCTCTACCGGCAGCAGGTGGCTGGCGACTGGGCGGCAGTGATCGAAAACCTGCGCAGGGACCTGCAGCGCACCTGACGTTTGCGTGGGTGCTCAGGGCAGGGCGCTGCTGCGCCACGGCTCCTCGTTGAATACCGTCACCAGAAAATCGATGAAGGC
>JAIENU010000035.1 GCA_019751125.1 Burkholderiales bacterium
TCTTCGACAGGTGGAAGGTGTCGAATACGAAGAATTCCTTGAGGATCTGCTCGGCGGAGTAACCCAGCGCCTTCAGCAGGATCGTCACCGGCATCTTGCGGCGGCGGTCAACGCGGAAGTACAGGTAATCCTTGGCGTCGTATTCGTAGTCGAGCCAGGAACCGCGGTAGGGGATGATGCGCGCCGAGAACAGCAGCTTGCCCGAGGAGTGGGTCTTGCCGCGGTCGTGCTCGAAGAACACGCCGGGCGAGCGGTGCAGCTGCGACACGATGACGCGCTCGGTGCCGTTGATGACAAAAGAGCCGGTCGAGGTCATCAGCGGAATTTCGCCCATGTAGACCTCCTGCTCCTTGACTTCCTTGATCGTCGGCTTGGAGGCTTCCTTGTCCATGATCGTCAGGCGCACCTTGGCGCGCAGCGGCGCAGCAAAGGTCAGGCCGCGCTGCTGGCATTCCTTGACGTCGAACGGCGGGATGCCCAGCGCGTAGCTGACGAATTCGAGGCGCGCATTCTTCGAATGGCTCTCGATCGGGAAAATGCTGGTGAACGCCGCCTGCAGGCCTTCATTCTTGCGCTCGCCAGGCTGCGTGAATTCCTGCAGAAAGGCGGCAAAGGACTCAATCTGGGTCGTCAGCAGGTACGGCACCTGCAGCACGCTCTCGCGTTTGGCGAAACTTTTGCGAATGCGCTTCTTTTCGGTGAATGAATAAGCCATGTCCACTCCGGAGCAAGGTCAGAAAGTCAAACGCTGCAGGTCACTGCGTGTTTCGCGATGACCTGCGGCTTTTGACCTGGATTGCAAAAAATCCTGCACCCAAAAAATCAAAAGGCGCCGGGGGCGGAAAACCGCCATCCGGCGCGGTATTGCTGAGGTATTACTTGATCTCGGCAGTGCCACCAGCTTCGGTGATCTGCTTGGCGATCGCGTCGGCGTCGGCTTTCGAGACGCCTTCCTTCACGGCCTTCGGCGCGCCGTCGACCAGGTCCTTGGCTTCTTTCAGGCCCAGGCCGGTCACAGCACGAACCACCTTGATCACGTTGACCTTGTTGGCACCGGCGTTGGTCAGGTTGACGGTGAACTCGGTCTTCTCTTCAGCGGCAGCGGCACCACCACCGGCGGCGGGGGCCGCAACGGCGACGGCAGCGGCAGCAGCCGACACACCGAACTTCTCTTCCATTTCCTTGATCAGTTGCGACAGTTCCAGCACGGTCATGCCGGCGATCGCGTCGAGGATTTCAGCTTTGGCAACAGCCATGTCGTTCTCCTGAATACTAAAAAGTCAATAAAAACAATGGTTTATGCGTAGTCACGCCCAGGGGCGATGACTTACGCAGCCTGCTTTTCCTTCTGATCCCGCACGGCAGCCAGACCACGCACGAATTTGCTCGGCACCTCGTTGAGGGTGCGCACAAATTTCGCAACAGGGGCCTGCATGGTTCCGAGCAGGGTCGCGAGCAGCTCCTGACGGCTGGGCATCTTGGCGAGCGCCGCTACATCCTTGGCACTCATCACGACGTTCGGCATTGCGCCGCCCTTGATCACGAGACGCTCATTACCCTTCGAAAACTCGTGCAGTACCTTGGCGGCGGCAACGGGGTCGCTGGAAATGCCATAGGCCAGCGGACCAACCATCTGGTCGGCCAGGGCCTTGAACGACGTCTCCGCAACCGCGCGACGTGCCAGGGTGTTTTTCAGAACGCGGAAGTACACGCCCGACTCGCGCGCTTTTTTGCGCAGTTCGGTCATGTCCGCCACGGGCAGGCTGCGGTACTCGGCGAGTACGATGGTCTGGGCTTGCGCAACCTGCGCGCTCACTTCGGCCACCACCGCTTGCTTCTGCTCCAGATTGAGACTCAAGGTCGTTCTCCGTTAAACGTTAAACGAGATAACCAGCGAAAATCCGGCAACTTTTCCGGCAGCCATTCCGGGAACCGGCATGACCGTCAAATCCGTTGCTGTGCTTCCACCGTTTGCTGCACGGCGACCATGGATCCAGGAGCCAGACATGAACATGTTTGACCTGTTTCGGGCACACCGTCTGCGTAGGACTTCAGCGTCCGGCCGGATTGCATCCCGGCCTTCTTCCAAAAATTAAACCTTCAAGCTCCAGGTACCTACGGTCTTTGACAACCCGCCGGCGATAACCTGCCGGCGGCCCAAAGTTCCTGCCCCGCGAGAAACATGCGGGGGCTTTTAATTACTGCTGCGCCTGCTGCGCGAAACCCGATGAATCGACGCGGACGCCGGGACCCATCGTGCTCGAGACCGCCACCTTTTTCAGGTAGATGCCCTTGGTGCCGGCAGGACGCGCCTTGTTCACCGCATCGACCAGTGCGCGCAGGTTTTCCTCGAGCGCATCGACCGTGAACGACGCACGGCCGATCGTGCATTGCACGATGCCGGCCTTGTCGGCGCGGTACTGGACCTGGCCGGCCTTGGCGTTTTTCACCGCCAGGGTCACGTCCATGGTCACGGTGCCGACCTTCGGGTTCGGCATCAGGCCGCGCGGACCGAGCACCTGGCCGAGCTGGCCGACCACACGCATCGCATCCGGCGTGGCGATGACCACGTCGAAATCCATCTTGCCGCCCTTGATCTCAGCGGCGAGATCGTCGAAACCAACGATGTCGGCGCCGGCGTCTTTCGCCTGCTGGGCCTTGTCGCCCTGGGCGAACACCGCCACGCGCACGGTCTTGCCGGTGCCCTGCGGCAGCACAACCGAACCGCGCACGTTCTGGTCCGATTTCTTGGCATCAATGCCGAGGTTGATTGCGACATCAACGGCTTCGTTGAACTTGGCCGTGGCGTTTTCCTTGACCAGCTGCAGCGCATCCTTCACCGGATACAGCTTGTCACGGTTGACCTTGGCGCGAACCGCCTTGTAACGCTTGGATACGTTGGCCATCTCAGACTCCTTCCACATCAACGCCCATGCTGCGGGCGCTGCCGGCGATGGTACGCACGGCGGCATTCAGGTCGGCAGCGGTCAGGTCGGGCATCTTCGCCTTGGCGATTTCCTCGACCTGGGCACGCGTCAGGCGACCCACTTTGTCGCTGTTGGGACGCTTGCTGCCACTTTCGATTTTTGCAGCCTTCTTGATCAGGACCGACGCCGGCGGCGTCTTCATGATGAAGGTGAAGCTCTTGTCCTGGTAGGCGGTGATCACCACGGGCACCGGCAGGCCGGGCTCCATCTTCTGCGTCGCGGCGTTGAACGCCTTGCAGAATTCCATGATGTTCAGGCCGCGCTGGCCGAGGGCGGGGCCGATGGGCGGCGAAGGATTCGCCTTGCCCGCGGGCACCTGCAGCTTGATGAAGCCGACTACTTTCTTTGCCATCACACTCTCCTTGCGGGTTCAGACGGGGTTGCATCAACAGATGCGCCCCTCCCCGGGGTTAACAACAAAACGTATTCAAGCCCACTTAATCAGGCCCGAAGTTATGCCTTCTCGACCTGACCAAAATCCAGCTCGACCGGCGTCGACCGGCCGAAAATCGTCACCGACACGCGCAACTTGCTCTTGTCGTAATTGACGTCTTCCACGTTGCCGTGAAAATCGGCGAAGGGGCCGTCCTTGACGCGCACCGCCTCGCCCACTTCGAACAGCACCTTCGGACGCGGCTTTTCCACGCCCTCCTGAATCTGGTTCAGGATGTTCTGCACTTCCTTGTCCGAGATCGGCGTCGGCTTGGTCGCCGTGCCCCCGACAAAACCGGTGACCTTGGCCGTGTTTTTCACCAGGTGCCAGGACTCGTCGGTCATGTCCATCTCGACCAGCACATAACCCGGGAAAAACTTGCGCTCGCTGATGCTCTTCTGGCCGCTCTTCATCTCGACCACTTCCTCGACCGGCACCAGGATCTGGCCGAACTGCTCTTCCATGCCGGCGCGGCGGATGCGGTCGACGAGTGCGCGCTGGACGCTTTTTTCGAAGCCCGAGTACGCGTGCACCACATACCATTTCTTGCTCATCTCACTCACCGCCGATCAGCTTTTTGACGATCCACAGCAGGATGCCGTCAACAACCCACATGAACAGCGCCATGATCACCACGAACACAAAGACAATCGCGGTGGCCTGCAGCGTCTCGTTGCGGGTCGGCCACACCACCTTGCGGGTTTCGGCCACGGACTCCTGCGCGAAGGCAACAAAGTTCTGGCCGGAGGCTGTCGTCCAAAGCACGGCGGCACCGGCAACCAGCCCGGCGAGAAACGCCGCAAGCCGGATCACCGTTGCGCTGTCCTGCAGGTAGTAAAACCCTGCGATACCCGCGATGACCAGAACCGCCGCCACCACAACCTTGATCTTGTCCACTGTCGCTGCTGTCCCGTCTCTATTGCATTGCCGCTACCGCTGCATCCGTCAGGCCATGCCACACCGGCATGGCCGCCGGCCCTTCAATGACGCTGAGTTGGCAGGCCAGGAGGGAATCGAACCCCCAACCTTCGGTTTTGGAGACCGACGCTCTGCCAGTTGAGCTACTGGCCTGCAGTTTTAACCGTTGATCGCTTACTCGATGATTTTTGCGACGACGCCGGCGCCGACGGTGCGGCCACCCTCGCGAATCGCGAAACGCAGGCCCTCTT
>JAIENU010000020.1 GCA_019751125.1 Burkholderiales bacterium
TCAGCAATAACCATGCCGGACACTCAGACGATGCGCGTCACCACTTTCACTTCACCGTGCAGCGTGCGGTGTACCGGGCATTTGTCGGCGATCTCCAGCAGCTTCGCGCGTTGCGCGTCGTCGAGTTCGCCCTCGAGCGTGATCTCGCGCTCGATGCGATCGATCTTGGCGGCCTTCGTGTCGCTGCCTTCACTGTCGGCGGCGTGAATCTTCTCGTGCTTCAGGCGCACGCTGCTGCGCACCAGCGGAATTTTTTTCAGGTCGGCATACATGCGGATGGTCATCGCCGTACAGGCGCCGAGCGCGGCCAGCAGCAGGTCGTACGGCCCGGGCGCGGAGCCGAGTCCGCCGACAGATTGCGGCTCGTCGGCGCGCAGCGCGTGTCCCGAAGCCGAGATCGTCTGGGTGAAACGGCCTTCGCGTGTTTCAGCGACGATGACTTCACCCTCCTCTCCGGCAATGCGGTGCGGATCGGCGAGCGGCACAAAACGCGCGGCCCAGGCAGCAAGCACGGCAGCCGCGTACCGCGCATCTTCGCGCCGTGTCAGCAGATGGTCGGCAGTATCCAGCGAGACAAAACTCTTCGGATGCTTCGCGGCGACAAAAATGCCGGTGGCGTTATCGATCGGCACCGTGTCGTCGACCGGCGAATGCATCACCAGCAGCGCGCGGCGCAGTTTTGCGATGGCCTCACGTTGCGGCTGGGCATCGAGGTCGTCGAGGAATTCGCGCTTGATGCGGAAGCGCCGGCCGACCAGTTCGACCTCGGCCTCACCCTGTGTTTCGATCTCGGCAATAGAGGATTTGAGCAGGCCTTTGACATGCGCCGGCTCGTACGGCGCGCCGAGTGTCGCCACTGCGCGCACTTCGGGAATTTTCGCCGCCGCCGCGAGCACGGCTGCGCCACCAAGGCTGTGACCGATCAGTATCGCCGGCGCACCGTGGTGCGCGCGCAACCAGTCGGCCGCGGCCACCAGGTCGGCAATGTTTGAACTGAAATGCGTATTCGAAAAATCGCCGTCGCTGGCGCCGAGTCCGGTGAAATCGAAGCGCAGCACCGCGATGCCGTGTTCGGCCAGCGCGGCGCTGATGAAACTCGCGGCACGGCTGTCCTTGGAACAGGTAAAGCAGTGCGCAAACAACGCGTAGGCACGCGGCGGCAGCAGCGGCGTATCGAGCCGGGCGGCCAGTTCGGCCCCGAGGGCGCCGGGAAAACGAATCGACAGTGAAGGCATGGGAAGAGCCGTGCAGAATGGGAGTGATGAATGATGAGCGCAAACCACAGCTTATGCGAGCAATCCATAAGTAATTATTTTTATTGGCCTTTTTATTGGACTTATCAACTGGAGGGCATGATGAAACGCATCGTGATCTGTGCCGACGGCACCTGGCAGTCACCGGAATCGGAACAGGCGACACACCTGATGCGGCTGGCGCAGGGCATCGCACCGCGCGGGAAGAACAACAGCAAGCAGGTGGTGTTCTATGACTGGGGCGTGGGCACCGAGGGTGATGCGATGAAGGGCGGCATCACCGGCGCCGGCATCGACAAGAACATCATGGATTGTTACCGCTTCATCGTGCACAACTACGATGCCGGTGATGCGCTGTACTTTTTCGGATTCAGCCGCGGCGCGTACACGGTGCGCTCGCTCGCCGGCTTCATCCGCAACTGCGGCATCCTGACCCGCGCCGAAGCGGCACGCATCCCCGAGGCCTATGAGCTGTACCGCCAGCGCAGCGCCGGCAGCGGGCCCAAGGCTGATCGCGCCACGCAGTTTCGCGCCGATTACGCAGTGGCCGACATCAGCGAAATCGAATTTGTCGGTGTCTGGGACACCGTCGGCGCGCTGGGCATCCCCACGCCCTTCCTCGGCACATTGAGCAGCGGACGTTACCTGTTCCACGACACCGAGCCGAGCAGGATCATCCGCCACGCCCGCCATGCGGTGGCGATCGACGAGAACCGCGAGGACTTCCTGCCGACGCTGTGGAGCCTGAAACCGGAAATCGACCTGCAGCAGGTGTGGTTCGCCGGCGTGCACACCGACATCGGCGGCGGTTATGCCGACCACGGCCTCGGCGACCACGCCGGACAGTGGATGGTGCAGGAGGCGATGCGTTTCGGCCTCGCCTTCGAAGCGCATTTCCTTGCCGGCATGAAACCCGACCACCGCGCGCCGCAGCACAACGAATACCGAGGGATCTACAAGATCCTCGGCCGTTCCGCGACACGCACCGTGGAGCCGCTGCTGCACGCCAGCGTCAAGGCACGATTTGATGACCGCCGTGTCAAATACAGCAGTCCGGCGCTGCGGCAGTTGCTCGACACCTTCGACAATGACTGGGGCCGGATCACACTGGTGGAATGAGAATGATTTCCGCGCTTGTGTTCTCGCCCGGGCCTTAACGGATTCTTCACGGCAGGGGGACTATCGTCCGCGCAATTCCTGCTGCGTTTATTCCACCCTGCCCGCTCCCCGGGCACCAACGATGCCCAACATTGCCCTGATCCCGCGTGACGGCTGGCCGGTCAACCGGCTGATTCTTGCAGTCACTGCATTCCTGCTGCTGTCCGGCAACATGACCTTTGCCGGCGTCGTGCTCGACGCCTATCCCTTCACCACCGCGACGGCGGCGCCGCTGCTGTCGCTGGCCCTGGTGTTTGGCGGGGTCACCGTGCTGCTGATCGCGCCGTTGTGCTTCCGCCGCAGCACGCGGCCGCTGCTCGCCACGGTGCTGCTGCTGTCGGCGGCGGCGGCCTATTTCATGGACACCTACGGCGTCATCATCAGCGACGACATGCTGGTCAACGTGGCACACACCAGCATGGCCGAATCGGCCGAGCTGCTGACACCGCGCCTGCTGCTGTACCTGGTGTTCCTCGGCGTGCTGCCGGCGTGGTTTGTCGCCACGGTGCCGCTGCGCTGGTCGGGCACCCGCAGCGAAATCCTTGCCCGCGGCAAACTGCTTGCCGGCGCCGTGGTGGTGGTAATCGCCACGCTGCTCGCCTTCGGCAGCTTTTACGCCTCGTTTTTCCGGGTCAACAAGGAACTGCGCCAGCACGCCAATCCGGTGTACTACCTGTATTCGATGGCCAAGTTCGCCAGCCAGTCGCTGCGCTCGAGCAATGGCGGCATCGTGCAGCCGCTGGGCACCGACGCGGCGATTCCGGCCAGTGATGTGACCCGCGACCTGGTGATCATGGTGGTCGGCGAAACCGCGCGTGCCGACCGTTTTTCGCTGAACGGCTATCACCGCGAAACCACGCCGCTGCTGGCACGGCAGAACGTGGTGAGTTTCCGCAACTTCTGGGCCTGCGGCACCTCGACCGCGGTGTCGGTGCCCTGCATGTTCCTGCTCAACGGCGAGGCCCGTGGACATCACAAGATCACGACGGAGGAAAACGTGCTCGACGTGCTGCAGCATGCCGGCGTGCATGTGCTGTGGCGCGACAACAACTCGGATTCCAAGGGCGTCGCCAGCCGCGTCTCCTTCCAGGATTTCAAGACCCCGGACAAAAATCCCATTTGCAACCCCGAATGCCGCGACGAGGGCATGCTTGCCGGTTTGCAGCAGTACATCGATGCCCATCCCAAGGGCGACATCCTGATCGTGCTGCACCAGATGGGCAGCCACGGGCCGGCGTATGCGCGGCGCTACCCCCAGGCTTTCGAGAAATACAGGCCGGTGTGTAGGGAGAGCGATCTGAGCCGCTGCTCGCGCGAGGAAATCAGCAATGCCTACGACAACACCATTCTCTACACGGATCATTTCCTGAACCAGGCGATCGAACTGCTCAAGCGCAACGACGCGAAATTCGAAACCGCGCTGTTCTATGTCAGCGACCACGGCGAATCGCTGGGCGAATACGGCCTGCACCTGCACGGCCTGCCCAAGGCCATCGCCCCCGACACCCAGCTCCACGTGCCGGCGGTGATGTGGTTCGGCAGGAATTTCCGCCTGGTTGATCCGGCCAGCGTGCGCAGCAAGTCGGCGCAGCGTTTCACCCACAACAATGTGTTCCACACCCTGCTCGGGTTTTTCGAGATCGAAACCTCGGTCTACGATGCCGGACAGGACCTGCTGCATCCGGCGCGCCCGAAATGAACGACATGAACGGGCCCGTGGATCAGCAAAAGCCGGCACCACCCAAAAGCCGCGGCGGCCTGCAACGCCTGCTGCCGGCGCTGCGTTATTCGCTGGCCGGACTGCGCGCGGCATGGCAGCACGAAGCCGCCTTCCGCCAGGAGGTGTATGCCGGCCTGCCGCTGATGCTGATCGCACCGTTCATCGCGGCGGAACGCTGGCAGATCGCGCTGCTGATCGGCGCCATCCTGCTGGTGTGGATCACCGAACTGCTCAACTCCGGACTCGAAGCACTGTGCGACACGGTCAGCCGCGAAGCCCATCCGCTGCTTGGCCGCGCCAAGGACCTGGGCAGCGCCGCGGTGCTGCTGAGCATCGTCAACGCGGTGCTGGTCTGGGCGCTGCTGCTCTGATCCACCGTGTCTGAAATCCCGCAGTTACTCCGCCGGCCGCTGTGCCTTGCAGCCGCAGGCCTCGTGCTGATCCTGCTGTGGGAACTCTCCGGCGGCGACCTGTGGCTGATGCAGCAGCTCGGCAGCATGCACGGCTTCGCACTGCGCGAACAATGGTGGCTGCGCGTGCTGCTGCATGAAGGCCTGCGC
>JAIENU010000266.1 GCA_019751125.1 Burkholderiales bacterium
CCGGTTTCGGTGAGGAACATGAAACGGTCTTCGGTGACCGGCGCATTCAGCGGCGCTTCTTTTTCCTTCCAGTCCGGAATCAGCTCGTTCAGCGCGATCGGGTCCATCACCGCGCCGGAGAGGATGTGCGCGCCGACCTCCGAGCCTTTTTCGATGACGCAGACATTGACTTCGCGGCCCTGTTCCGCGGCCAGCTGTTTCAGGCGGATCGCCGCACCGAGGCCGGCGGGACCGGCACCGACAATGACGACGTCATACTCCATGGCTTCACGTTCGGCCATCACTCACTCCAGGTGGAAGATTTCGGCTGCGATTATACGACGGGGCCGAGGGCCATCGTCCCCGCGCGGCAGGTCATGCCATGGGGTCTGAAACCGCCAGAAATGACAGGTCCACATGATATTTGCGCGGGTTGTCGCGGTCGATGAAAACGGTGATGGGCCCGGCCTTGATCTGCGGCGTCGGGTCGAACATCAGGATGCTGCTGCGAAAGGTGTGGGTTTCCGCGGTGGCCGGATTCCGCCACCGCGTCTCCACCACAAAGGGACGATGGTTGCCGATCACCAGCCAGGGATGGTGCCGCGCTTGCAGGAATTCGGTTTTCACCGGCAAGCCATGGTCGCGCAGGTATTGTTCGCGGCGCGAAAACAGGCTTCGCGCCAGCAGGATGCCGCCGCCAAAGAGCGCAAAGCCGCTGCCGATGACTCCGAGTACCAGCTCGATCAGCCACAGCGACAGGTCATTGATCCGCGCCTTGCGGGGATTTCCCGGGTTGTAGGCGACGCTCACCTTCTCGCCCATGCGATACCGCGGCGAAGCCATGCCCATCTGGCCGGTGAATACGTAGGTCTGGCCGTCCTCGGCCGCAAACCGGACCACGGGCCGGTAGGTCGGCGTAGTGTCGCCGCTGGCGTAATCGGGGGGTGAGTAGTCGATTTTCACGACGGTGCCCTCGGTCTTCGCCGACTGCTCGAGGAATTGCAGGGTTTCCCTGCCAAAATAAGCCGCCACGGCCAGCAAGACTATGCCGATCGCCAGAAAGACGTAGCTGATGCCCATCGGGATTTTCATGCCGCGCCCCCGTCTGGAAGTTGCATTCTGGATTATGCGGCGATCATCGCGGCGGCGGCTACACCACTGCGCACCGCGCCCTCTATGGTCGCCGGATAATCGGAGGCGACGTAATCGCCGGCAAGGATGAAATCGGGGCAGGGCGTGCGCGGGGCGGGCCGCGCGAGGCCGGGTGCGCAGCTGAAGGTGGCGCGTTTTTCGGCGATCACGCGATGCCATTTCAGCGGCGGCAGCGGGCCGAAGTTTTTTGCGATGTCGGCCGCCACACGCTGTGCCAGTGCATCCTGCGCTTCACCGACATGTTCTTCCGAGGCACTGATCACCGCGCCGATCAGCCCGCGCTGGCCGCAGATCGCTTCGCGGTCGAACAGCCACTGCGCCGGGCTGCCGGCGAGACCGATCATCGGCGCGGGCAGTTTCACCCGGCCGTCGAACTGCAGCCACACCGAATGGATGGGCTCATAGGTGAGGGCTTCGATCTGTGCGCGTACCGGCGCGAGTTCGGCGATGCCGGAAAGCAGCGGTGCGGTGCGATGCGGCGACACCGCGCAGATCACCTGGTCGAAGCTGCGCTTGCTGCCCTGCACATGCAGCGTGAATTGATGGTTGCCGCGGGTGACGCTGTCGACGGTGGCGCCGGCCTCAACCGTGCCGCCGCGGGCGCGCACGTAATCGGCCGCCGGTTTCGGAAACAGCGCGGTGAGGTCGCAGCGCGCGAGCAGCAGGTCGCTGTCGGCGCGCGCACCGCCGAGGCTGTCGCGCAGCACGTTCAGGAAGACCTGCGCCGACGCCCGGTCTGCCGGTGTGTTGAGTGCAGCCACACACAGCGGAGACCAAAAATATTCAATTAAAACAACGGGTTGTGTGTGCTCTGCGAGCAGGGTTGCAACACTGCGGTCCGCGCCAAGCCGCCACCTTCTTGCCTTCATCGCCTGCATGAAGCGCGACGCAGCGCGTTTGTCCGCTGAAGTCAGGCCTTGTGCGGTAAGCAGCGCCCAGGCCAGATGCAGCGGTGCCGGCAGCCGCGGTGCACGCAGGCGCAGCTTGCCGTGCACATTCAGATCCAGCGGCAGGCGCAGCAGCAGATCGGAGGGTTGCGTGCGTGGCGGCGCCACTTTCTCGATCAGGCGCAGCGTTTCTCGATAGGCGCCGATCAGGATGTGCAGCCCGTTGTCGAGCGCGGTGTCGTTGACGGTGACGCGGCGTGCACGGCCGCCCAGCGAAGGCGCGGCCTCGAACACCGTCACCGGCACATTGCGTGCGGCGAGTTCCACCGCCGCGGCCATGCCGGCGTAACCGCCGCCGATGATGGCGACTGAGGGTGTGGCCGCCATTACAGGTTGCTCAAGCGGCGCGTTTGGCTGCGCTGGTCTTGCCCGCCCAGATCTTCGAAGGCACGTTGACCAGTCCCTCGAAAATCCGCCGCGCGGTGCGCACCAGCGCAGCGCGGCGCAAGTCTTCCTTGCCGTTGCTGAAATCGGCATCCAGATCGATCAGGATCATCCCCGAGGGATGTTCGATCTTCACCATGCCCTGCGGTGCCGGCTTCAGCGGCGCAATCTGCGCAGCCAGCGTGCCGGGTATCGCGCAGGCAGCGCTGATGCACACCGTGCCGGTGACCGGATGCGATTTGTGGCAGGTCTCGGGCACGAAATAACGCGAGCTGATCGTGCCCCCCTGGCGCGGCGGGGCAAGCAGGGCGATTTTCGGCACCACGTTTTTCGACACGTCGCCCATACCCATCAGCACACCGGCCTTGCGGCGGATGCCTTCCATGCGTTCCATCAGCGCGCGGTCGCTGTCGAGTTCGACGGCCGTTTCATAACCGGTCTTGCCCATGTCGGCGGCGCGCATCATCACGATCGGCATCGCAATGTCCACGCAGCTCACTTCAATGCCCTCGATTACATCCAGCGGCTTGCCGGTCGGCAGCAGCTTGCCGGTGACCGCACCGATGGCTTCGCTGAAATTGATACCCACCGGCGCCGCGGTGCCGGGCACACCGTCAATCGAGGCGTCGCCTTCGTACTGCACCTGCCGGCCGGGCGTCTGCACGATGGCCTCGACCAGCGTGCCGGTGTTGACACTGTGAATACGCACCTTCGTTTCGCCGTCCTGCGCCGGCACCAGGCCGGCGTCGATGGCGAAGGGGCCGACGGCAACCAGCATGTTGCCGCAGGTCGGCTTGGTGTCGACGAACTTCTCGTGAATTTGCACCTGCGCGAAAAAATAATCGATGTCGGCGTCCGGACGCTTGGACTTGCTGATCATCGCCACCTTGCTGGTCACCGAATGCGAGCCGCCGATGCCGTCGACCTGGATTTCGTGGGGTGAACCCATGATTGCCAGCAGCACTTCGTCGCGGGTTGCTGGATCGCTGGGCAGATCATCCTGCAGCAGAAAAGGGCCGCGCGACGTGCCGCCACGCATGATGACGCAGGGGATTTTGGTTTGCATTAGGTGCTCCGGGCCGTGACGGCGGCTGTATTGCGAAAAGCGACGAGAAACAAGGCGTGATTATAGAGCGGGCAGGTGCTGGAATCGCTGGCTGTTCCAGCATGCGTAATGCAGACAGTACGCGAACCCCGGTCAGTCCCGGTGAACGGTCAGCAGCAGCCCTGTAACGGTAAACTACACAAAACGGTATTTCCTGAAGCCTGTCAGCGCTCTGGAAATCGGGCCGACTCAACAAAATACGGGGATGGATCGAGCAATGTCAGTTTGCTGTGACAAAAGCCTGCACTTTCTGGGCATGAAGCAGTTCAAGCCCAGCATTGTCGTCATTGGTGCCATGGATGGCATCAGCTTTGACGGCCTGGCCGGATTCATCAGGCATTATCAATGGAGCGGCTTGTTCGTGGAGCCCATCGAATACCAGTTCAACAAACTGAAAAAATACTACGGCTCGCTCGAATACGTGCCGGACAACAAGTATGAGAATTCGGCCATCGCGGATTTCAACGGTGAGGTTGAAATGCTGCTCATTGACATGGCGGCAGTGGAAAGAGGCGAGGTTCATCCCTGTTTTGGCGGGATGAGCACCATTTATCCGCCCAGAAACGGCCTTGCCAGCGAGGGCGATGCCGAGGTGGTCAGCAGATTCGGCAGGAAAATCAAGGTTCCCTGCCTGACCTTGAATGCCTTGCTCAGGAAACACAACATCAATCACGTGGATGTCATGCAGCTCGACACCGAAGGGCATGACTGGAAGATCATCAGGCAGCTGGACCTGTCGCTGTACCGGCCCAAACTAATCCGGACCGAATACATCAATCTGACCGACCAGGAAAAAAGCGAAATCATCCAGCACTTTACGGCGCATGGTTACCTGTACGAGGTATACGGTCAGGACGTCAACTTTGTGGAAAAGCATTTCTGGGCCGCGGCGCTGAACTTTCAGTAGTTTCCGAGCCTAGGGCGCCCGGCGCGGCCCGCCAAACACATTCACCAGATTCCCCGCCAGGATCAGCGCCGCACCCGCCGCAAGATACCAATCCGCCGGCTCGTGATAGAGCCAGAAGCCGATCAGCGTGATCAGCGGCAGGCGCATGAAATCCAGCGTGACCACGATGGTAGCGTCGGCCAGCGCCAGCGCGCGCACCATGCAGGTATGCGCGGCGAGGCCGGCAAAGCCGATCAGCAGCAGCCAGGGCAG
>JAIENU010000226.1 GCA_019751125.1 Burkholderiales bacterium
TTGCGCCGCCATCTTGTCGAGCACGCCGTTGACGTATTTGTGGCCATCGGTGCCGCCGAAGGCCTTGGCGAGTTCAATCGCCTCGTTGATCACCACGCGATAAGGCACTTCGGGCTGGGCCTTGAACTCGTGTCCGGCCATCAGCAGGATGCCGCGCTCGATCGGCGACAGGCTGGCATAGGCGCGGTCGAGCAGCGGCGCAATCAGCTGCTCCATTTCGCCGGCGCCGTTGATGGCGCCGGTGAGCAGCATCCGGAAATATTCGATGTCGATCTTGTTGTAACCCTCGGCATCGGCAAGCTGCTCGATGATGGTTTTGGCTTCGGTGCCTGCAAGCTGCCATTGATAAAGGCCCTGCAATGCAAATTCCCGGGAACGTCTGCGGCTGGATTTCATTGATTCGCATCATGCCGCCATCAGCGTATGATGATTTTTCCTTTAAAAACAATTGGTTATAAATAATCCGGCTTATTTCGCCAGCCGCGGCAGCAACCGCGCCATCTCAATCGCGGCCAGCGCGCAATCCAGCCCCTTCTGTGCCACCCGCGCCTCGGCCTGCTCGTCGTTCTCGGTGGTGAGAATGCCGTTGGCGATGGGCGTGCCGGTTTGGAGCTGCACCTCGGTGATGCCGCGCGAGGACTCGTTGGACACGATTTCAAAGTGGTAGGTTTCGCCGCGGATCACTGCGCCCAAGGCGATCAGCGCATCAAATTTGGCGGACTGCGCCATCGTTTGCAGCACCAGCGGGATTTCCAGCGCACCCGGTACGGTGACCACCGTGACGTCACTCGCGGCAACGCCATGCTTGAACAGCGCCGCGCTGCAGGAAGCCAGCAGCCCGTCGCAGACCTCGACATTAAAGCGGCCGGCAACAATGCCGATGCGCAGGCCCTTGCCGTTGTGATCGGGTTCCAGTCTTTTCATCTGACTCAAGGTTCAGGCTCCTTCAGCGCTTGCCCGGCGGCTGCATGTAGCCGGTCACTTCGAGGTCGAAACCGGCCATGCTCGGCATGCGCAGCGGCTGGGCCATCACGCGCATCTTTTTCACGCCAAGGTCGCGCAGGATCTGCGCGCCGATGCCGTAGTTGCGCAGCACGATCTTCGCCGGGCTGCCGCGTTCGTGCTGCGGGCGCGCCCTCTCGAGCAGTTCCGCGGCGGTTTCCTGGCGGTGCAGCAGCACGATCACGCCGCAGCCCTCGCGGGCGATCGCCGCCATCGCATCATTGAGGTTCCACGAGTGGCTGGTGGTTCCGGTATCCAGCAGGTCGATCAGCGACACCGGCTCATGCACGCGCACCAGCACATCATCCTTGGCCGAAATCTTGCCCCTCACCAGCGCAAGATGGGTCTGCGCGCCGGCAGTCTCGGTATAAGCCACCAGGCGGAACGGGCCGTGTGCGGTTTCGATGTCGCGCTCTGTCACCCGTTTCACCAGGGATTCGGTGCTGCTGCGGTACTGGATCAGGTCGGTGATGGTGCCGATTTTCAGGCCGTGTTCCGCGGCAAAGGGAATCAGGTCCGGCAGCCGCGCCATCTCGCCGTTGTCCTTGAGGATTTCGCAGATCACCGAAGCCGGTGTCAGCCCCGCAAGGCGCGCCAGGTCACAACCCGCTTCGGTGTGGCCGGCACGCATCAGTGTGCCGCCGTTTTGCGCCATCAGCGGAAAAATGTGGCCGGGCTGCACGATGTCACTCGGACTCGCGTCGGCACGGATCGCCGCCTGCACCGTCTTCGCGCGGTCGGCCGCCGAAATGCCGGTGGTGACGCCCTCCGCAGCCTCGATCGACAGCGTGAAGTTGGTGCCCATCGGCGAACGGTTGTTGCTGACCATCAGCGGCAGGTTCAGCTGCCGGCAACGCTCCTCGGTCAGCGTCAGGCAGATCAGGCCGCGGCCGTAACGCGCCATGAAGTTGATGGTTTCGGGCGTGGCGAACTCGGCCGCGAGCACCAGGTCGCCCTCGTTCTCGCGGTCTTCCTCGTCAACCAGCACCACCATCCGCCCGGCGCGGATCTCGGCGATGATTTCGGTGGTCGGGCTGATGGCCAATTCCTGTGTTCCTGATTTCAAGGTTCAGCGTCCTGTTTCAGTGCTTCCGGCGTCATGCAGGCGCTCAATGTACCGCGCCAGCAGGTCCGCCTCAAGATTGACACGCGCACCCGGTTTCAGGTGCTGCAGCGTGGTTGCGCCCAGCGTATGGGGGATCAGGTTGACCTCGAAGCGGCAGCCCGCGACCGCATTCACGGTCAGGCTGACGCCGTCGATGGTGATTGAACCCTTGCGCGCGACGTAGCGGGCAATCGCCGCCGGCGCCTCGACTTCCAGCCGGCGGTTGTCTCCGGCCGCATCAAAGGCGGTGACGCTGCCGGTGCCGTCAACATGGCCGCTCATCAGATGGCCGCCGAGGCGGTCGGACAGGCGCAATGCCTTTTCGAGATTGACCGCGGCACCGGCGGCAAAACCGGCAACCACATCCAGCGAAGCCTGCGACACCTCGGCTTCGAAATGCACCGCATCAAAAGCAACCACGGTCAGGCACACGCCGTTGACGGCAATGCTGTCGCCGAGTGCAACATCAGCCATGTCGAGTCCGCCGGTGGCAATGTGCAGGCGCACGCCACCCGGCGCGGGCTCCACGCGGTCGATGTGGCCGACTGCCGCGACAATGCCGGTGAACATCAGCTAGCTCCCACCGGGTTCAGCCGCGCCAGGATTCGCAGGTCTGCGCCGACCTGTGTCACCTCGGTGATTTTCACGTTGCGCCGTTCGGCCAGCGATTTCAGCGGCGGCAGGTGGAACATACCCTGCGCGGTGTCGCCGAGGATGCTCGGCGCCATGTAGATCAGCAGTTCATCAACCAGGCCTTCGTCGATCAGCGAACCGTTCAGCTTGTGCCCGGCTTCGACATGCACCTCATTGCAGCCACGCCGCGCCAGTTCCTGCAGCAGTGCCGGCAGTTCGACCTTGCCTTCGTGGTTGGGCAGCACCACGACCTCGGCACCCTTCGCGCGCAGTGCCACCATGCGCGGCACATCGGCGCCGGCAGCAGCGATGATCGCACCCGGCCCGAGAATCTTCGCCGTCAGCGGCGTCTGCATCCGGCTGTCGACCACCACGCGCAGCGGCTGGCGGCTGGTCTCCACGTCGCGCACGTTGAGCTGCGGATCGTCATCCTTGACCGTGCCGACACCGGTCAGCACCGCACAGGCACGCGCGCGCCAGGCATGGCCGTCGCGGCGTGCCTCGGCACCGGTGATCCACTGGCTCTGGCCGTCGGCCAGCGCGGTACGGCCGTCGAGGCTCGCCGCAACCTTCATCCGTACCCAGGGTGTGCCGCGGGTCATCCGCGATACAAAACCGATGTTGAGTTCGCGCGCCTCCTGCTCCATCAGTCCGCTATCCACCCGGATGCCGGCGGCGCGCAGCTGCTCAAAACCCTTGCCCGCGGTTTTCGGATTGGGATCCTGCATGGCAGCCACCACACGCGCCGGCTTTGCCGCGAGCAACGCATCAACACAGGGCGGTGTGCGGCCATGGTGGGCGCAGGGCTCCAGCGTCACGTACAGCGTGGCACCGGCGGCACGGTCGCCGGCCGCAGCCAATGCCAGCGGCTCGGCATGCGGTTCACCGGCCTTCGCGTGCCAGCCCTCACCGACCACCGTGCCGTCGCGTACGATGACACAACCCACGCGCGGATTCGGCGTGGTGGTGTAGAGGCCCTGCGCCGCAAGCTGCAGCGCGCGGGCCATGTGGCGTTGATCGTCGGCGGTGAACATCGTGGAAAGAAAAACCAACCGGTCACTTGCGGCCGGGCTTGCGTACTTCCTTGATTGCGTCGGTGAAATCATCGACGCCCTGGAAACTCTTGTAGACCGAGGCAAAACGGATATAGGCAACCTCGTCGAGCTTTTTCAGCTCGCGCATCACCATCTCGCCGACGCGGCGCGCAGGTATCTCGCGCTCGCCCAAAGCCAGCAGTTCGTTTGTCAGCGCACCGATCGCCTCATCCACCAGCGGCGTCGGCACCGGCCGCTTGTGCAGCGCGCGCATGAAACTGGTGCGCAGCTTGCCGAGATCGAATTCGGCGCGGCTGCCGTCCTGCTTCACCACCTGCGGCATGCGCAGCTCCACCGTTTCGTAGGTGGTGAAGCGCTTTTCGCAGGACACGCACTTGCGCCGGCGGCGGATGCTGTCGCCGTCGTCACTGACCCGCGAGTCGATGACCTGGGTTTCGTCGTGTTTGCAGAAAGGGCACTTCATCGCCAGCGCACGTTCAGGGCTTGCGGTAAACCGGAAACTTGTCGCAGAGGCGCTTCACTTCGTTCTGCACCTTCGCGATCACGGCCTCATCCTGCGGCGCATCGAGCACGTCGGCGATCAGGTGGGCCAGCTTTTCAGCCTCCAGTTCGCGGAAGCCGCGGGTGGTCATCGCCGGCGAACCGATACGCACGCCGCTTGTCACCGTCGGGGTGCGGGTATCGTTGGGCACCGAATTCTTGTTCACGGTGATGTGGGCGCGACCCAAAGCCTGCTCCGCTTCGAGGCCGGTCACCGGCTTGTCACGCAGATCGAGCAGGAACAGGTGGCAGTCGGTACGGCCGGAAACGATGCGGTAGCCACGCTGCTGCACCACCTTGGCCATCGTCCTCGCGTTGTCGAGCACCTGCTGCTGGTATTTGCGGAAGTCCGGGCTCATCGCCTCCTTCAGCGCCACCGCCTTGGCTGCGATGACGTGCATCAGCGGGCCGCCCTGAGAACCGGGGAACACCGCGGAGTTGAGGATCTT
>JAIENU010000004.1 GCA_019751125.1 Burkholderiales bacterium
CTGGCCGGCACGGTAAAACTCCTGAAGCAGCACCGGCTGATGCCCGGTGATGCCGGCGCCGACGACGGCGAGCTGCTGCGCTAGGACCCTGCCATGAGCCTCAAGGTCATGACCATCGTCGGGACCCGGCCCGAGATCATCAAGCTCTCGCGGGTGATCGCAGCATTCGATCTTCACACCAGGCATGTCTTGGTGCATACCGGCCAGAACTACGACTATGAGCTCAACCAGGTCTTTTTCGACCAGCTGAAAATCCGCAAGCCGGACCATTTCCTTGACGCCGCCGGCAAAACCGCCGCCGATACCATCGCCGCGGTTATTGCCCGCGCGGATACCGTTTTTGAACGCGAAGCCCCGGACGCACTGCTGCTGCTGGGTGACACCAATTCCTGCCTCGCCGCGATCGCCGCCAAGCGGCGCAAGATCCCCGTGTTCCACATGGAGGCCGGCAACCGCTGCTTCGACGACCGGGTGCCCGAGGAGATCAACCGCCGCATCGTTGACCACATCAGCGACATCAACCTGCCGTATACCGAACATGCGCGGCGCTATCTGCTGGCCGAAGGCCTGCGCCCGGAAACCGTCATCAAGACCGGTTCGCCGATGCGCGAAGTCCTCGAACACCACGCCGCCGACATTGAGGCCTCGAAGGCCCTGCAGCGCCTGAAGCTCGAGCCCCGCAGCTACTTCGTGGTCAGCGCCCACCGCGAGGAAAATGTCGACAGCCCGCGCAACCTCGAAAACCTGCTGGCCAGCCTTGACGCTCTGGCCCGCCGCTACCGCAAGCGCATCATCATGTCTACGCATCCGCGCACCCGCAAACGGCTGGCGGCAGTATCGAAACGCAAACTCCCGGCGCGGGTGGAATTCCTCAAGCCGCTGGGTTTTTTCGACTACGTGCGCCTGCAGCGCGACGCCGCCTGTGTGCTGTCCGACAGCGGCACACTGACCGAAGAGTCTTCGCTGCTTGGTTTTCCTGCGGTAATGATCCGTCAGGCACATGAACGCCCCGAGGGCATGGATGAAGGCACGCTGATCATGTCCGGCCTGGAGCCGCAGCGCGTACTGGCGGCAGTCAAGGCCACCATCGCGGCCTACGCCGGCAGGCCCCGGCCCTTCGCAACCGTGGCCGACTACCAGGCGGACAACGTCTCCGCCAAGGTGCTGCGCATCATCATGAGCTACACCGACTACGTAAACCGCACGGTGTGGTCAAAATAGCCGGCTCCGGACGCCGCATCCTGATCACCGGTGCCGGCGGCTTCGTCGGCCAAGCGCTGACCGCGGCGCTGGACTCCGCAGGACGGGACTGGATCGCCGCCACGCGCAGGGCTTCGGCACAGCTTGGAAACCGCCAGATCATCGTTGGCGACATCGGTGCGCACACCGACTGGAGTGCCGCACTGCGCGGCATTGATTGCGTCGTCCACCTCGCCGCGCGCACCCATGTGCTGCACGACGACAGCGATGATCCGCTGGCTGCCTACCGCGAGATTAATCTCCACGGCACCACAGTGCTGGCACAACAGGCCGCCGCTGCAGGTGTGCGCCGGCTGGTGTTTCTGAGCTCCATCAAGGTCAATGGAGAAGCAAGCGCCGGTCATCCATTCACCGAACATGATGCACCCGCGCCGGAAGATGCCTACGGAATCACTAAGCGCGAAGCCGAAGACGCCCTCCATGCCATCGCTTCCACGACCGATCTGGAAACCGTCGTTTTGCGCCCGCCACTGGTCTACGGCCCCGGCGTCAAAGGCAATTTCCTGCGCCTGCTCAGGCTGGTCGAGCGCGGCATGCCGCTGCCCTTCGCATCCATCCGCAACCGTCGCAGCCTGGTCTACGTCGGCAACCTGGCAGATGCCCTGATCAGCTGCATCGACGCGCCGGCAGCACGGGGGAAAACCTATCTGGTCAGCGACGGCGAGGATTGCTCGACACCGGCCCTGATCACCGGCATGGCCGCAGCCATGGGCAAGCCGCCCCGGCTGTGGCCCTGCCCAGCGCTGCTGCTTAACCTTGGCGCCGCCCTTATCGGCCGGCGCGCCGAAGCCATGCGGCTGACCGGCTCGCTGCAAATCGATGCCGGAAGCCTGCGCCGGGAACTCGGCTGGAGCCCGCGATACACGCTGGATCAAGGACTTAGCGAGACAGTGCAGTGGTATCATCGTCGGCGCCAAACATGAATTACTTCGCGCCGTGTGGCCAGCCCTGTCCGTTTCCCTGATCGCCTTCGTCACCGCGGCACTGGCCGTGGGCTGGCTGGCACGCGCCCGCGTTGCGCGGCTCGCGCTGGATGAGCCGAACGCCCGTTCCCTGCACAGCACACCGGTGCCCCGCACCGGCGGACTCGGTCTGTTGTGCGGCATCGCCGCTGGCTGGTTGCTGGCATCGGCCAGGCTGCCAGGTCTGGTCTGGGCGGGACTGGCCATCGTGATCGTGATTTCCCTGCTCGATGACCTGCATGGACTCTCAGCTGCGTTGCGTTTCACCGCGCACCTGCTGGCAGCCACGCTTGCTGCCGTCGCACTTCTGGGTATGACTGACCTGCTGCTGCTGGCGATCGCGGTATTCGCGATCGGCTGGATGTGCAATCTGTACAACTTCATGGATGGTGCCGACGGCCTCGCCGGGGGCATGGCACTGTCCGGATTCCTCGCCTACGCAGTTGCCGCCTGGCTCGCCGGCAGCACCCCGTTCGCGCTGCTCAACCTGGCGCTGTCCGCTGCCGCTGCAGGATTCCTGCTGCACAACTTCCACCCTGCGCGAATTTTTCTGGGTGATGCCGGCTCGGTACCGCTGGGATTTCTTGCGGCAGTTCTGGGACTTGCAGGCTGGCTTCAACGCGACTGGCCCTGGTGGTTCCCGCTGCTGGTGTTTTCGCCGTTTATTGTAGATGCAAGCCTCACCCTCACCCGTCGCCTGCTCAACGGTGCACGCGTCTGGGAAGCGCATCGCGACCATTATTACCAGCGCCTGGTGCTGCTGGGCCTGGGCCACCGCAACACTGCGCTCGCCGAATATGTCTTGATGGCCGCCTGCGCCCTGGCCTCGCTGTGGGGCATGACGCTCGAGACCAGCGGGCAGCATGCGCTGCTTGGAGCTGCTGCGTTGGTCTATGCCGGTTTGATTGTGAAAATAAGCCTCGCCTGGCGCAATCGGGAACAGCCACATGCCTAACCAGTTGCGGACGCTGCTCGCGGTATTGCATGACATGGTTGCCGTATGCGCGGCCTGGCTGATCGCGTTCTGGCTCCGCTTCAATCTGGAACTGCCCGAGCCCTACGATGCGCAGGCCCAGCTTTCACTGCCCTGGGTAGTCCCGCTTTATGGCGCCGTGTTTTATGCATCGGGGCTTTATCGCGGCATCTGGCGCTACGCGAGCCTGCCCGATGTCCAGCGCATCGTGCTGGCTGTAGGCGGAGCGGCATTGGCGGTTCCAGCCATGCTGTTCATGCTGCAACTGCCGGTGCCGCGGTCCGTACTGGTCATGAGCCCGGTATTGCTGGTCGTGTTGATGGGCGGCAGCCGGCTTGCGTACCGGGCGTGGAAGGAACGCCGCCTGGGCCTGCCGGTTGCGACCGGTCGTGAACCCGTGGTGATACTGGGATCAGCCGACACTTCGGCAAGCCTGGCCAAGGATCTCGCGCGCAGTACGCAATGGCAGGTCATCGGCATCTTCGATGACAACCCCAATCTGCGCGGCCGCCAACTCCACGGCGTCACCGTTCACGGCCCGATCTCCGAACTGCCGGAGCTACAACCCACGTTACAGGCGCGGCTCGCCATCATCGCGATGCCCGAAGCGGATCATCGAAAACGGAGGAGCGCTGTCGAGGCTGCACGCGCGGCCGGACTGCAGGCGATGACTGTGCCTTCATTCGATGACCTAGCCAGCGGCCGTGTCACCGTATCCCAGCTTCGCGAGATCGAGCTTGATGATCTGCTCGGCCGCGACCCGGTGCAGCTTGACACTTCCGGTCTGCATGGCTGGCTGGGCGGGCGCGTGGTGATGGTCACCGGTGCTGGGGGCTCCATCGGCTCCGAACTGTGCCGCCAGATCGCCCGATACCAGCCGCAACGCATCGTGCTCTTCGAGATGAGCGAGTTTTCGATATACACCATCGAACAGGAATTCCGCCAAAACTTTCCGCAACTGGCGATTCACTGCGTCATTGGCGATGTCAAGGACGCGGCACGTGTCTGGTCAACGCTGGAAACCGAGCGGCCCTCGGTGATCTTTCATGCCGCTGCGTTCAAGCACGTGCCGCTGATGGAGGGGGAAAACGCCTGGCAGGCGGTACTCAATAACGTCCAGGGTACGCGAGTAGTCGCAGAGGCGGCCATTGCCGCCGGCGTCGAGAAGTTCGTGCTTGTCTCCACGGACAAGGCCGTCAACCCGACCAATGTCATGGGCGCCACCAAACGGCTCGCGGAACTTCTGTGCCAGGCCCTGCAACCCATCCAAGGCACCCGCTTCATCACGGTGCGTTTTGGCAACGTCCTCGGTTCCACCGGCAGCGTGATCCCGCTGTTCCGCAAACAGATCGCAGCCGGCGGGCCGGTCACGGTGACCCATCCGGAAATCACCCGCTACTTCATGTCCATTCCTGAAGCGGTGCAACTGGTAATGCAGGCCGGTCTGATGGGCAAAGGCGGCGAGATTTTTGTGCTCGACATGGGTGAGCCCGTGCGTATCGCCGATCTGGCACGCGACCTGATCCGGCTGTCAGGTCTTGGCGAAGATGAAATCCGCATCACCTACACCGGCCTGCGCCCCGGCGAAAAACTGTACGA
>JAIENU010000012.1 GCA_019751125.1 Burkholderiales bacterium
GTGCTGCAGCGGGTGCTGCAGAACCTGCTCGAAGAACAGGTTCACATCCGCGACATGCGCAGCATTCTTGAAGTACTGGCGGCGCATGGCGGGCGCACCCAGGATCCGGCCGAACTTACGGCCGAGGTGCGCATCGTGCTCGGACGTGCCATCGCGCAACAGAATTTCCCCGGGGTTTCCGACATGCAGGTGATTGCACTTGACCCCGGCGTCGAGCGGTTGCTGATGCAGGCCGCAGCAGCCGACAGCGCGGTGATCGAGCCGACACTGGCCGACAACCTGCAACGCGGTGTTCAGAATGCCGCACGCCAGCAGGAACAGATGGGTTTGCCAGCGGTGCTGCTGGTGCCGCAGCAGCTGCGTGTGCTGCTGTCGCGCTTCCTGCGCCGCTCAATTCCGCAGTTGAAGGTGCTCTCGCACAGCGAAGTGCCTGACAGCCGCACGATCAAGGTAGCCGCCATAGCAGGGAGCCCGTGATGAACGCCAGACGTTTCAGTGGACGCACTTCCCGTGAAGTACTGCAGAAGGTCAGAAATGCATTGGGGCCGGATGCGATGATCGTTGCCAACAATGCGATTGAAGAGGGCATTGAGGTGCTGGCGCTGCCGATGCAGGCACTGGATGCGGCTGTGGCGGCGCCGGTTGCGGCAGCGGCCGGCCGTACCGCCTCGCCGGCTGTTGCGCGGCCCTCGGCTCCGGCTCCGGCACCGGCATCCGCACCCAAGCCGGTCGCGGCTGAGGGCTCTGCAAAAGAGATTCTTGGCGAAATTCAGCGCATGCGCGGCGTGCTGCAGGCGGAGCTGGCCTCGCTGTCGGTGAACGAGTTGCGCCGGCGCAATCCGGTAGCGACTGCATTGCTCGGCGACTTGCTCGCCGCCGGATTCAGCCCCTCGACCGCGCGCGCGCTGACGATGCGGCTGCCTGCAGGTGAAACCGAAGAGATTGCACGCCGCCGCGTGATTTCGGCGGTCGGTCAGAAGCTGCCGATTGCCCCGGCAGACCAGATGATCGAGCAGGGTGGTGTTTATGCGCTGGTCGGGCCCACCGGTGTCGGCAAGACGACAACCATTGCCAAGCTGGCCGCACGCGCGGTGGTGCGTTATGGCGCCGCATCTGTCGCGCTGCTCAGTACTGACAGTTTCCGGATTTCCGGCCAGGACCAGCTGCGCGTCTATGGGGGCATCCTCGGCGTGCCGGTGCATGCGGTGAAGGACGGAGTTGCGCTGTCGCAGATTCTCGGTGAATTGCGGGAACGGCGACTGGTGCTGATCGATACCATGGGCATGAGCCAGCGCGACCGCCAGGTTGCCGAACAGACCGCGTTGCTTGCCGCCAGCCCGAAAGTCCAGCGCGTGCTGATGCTCAACGCCACATCGAGCGGAGCCACTCTAGACGAGGTGATCGGTGCCTACGTCTCGCCTGGCCACCATGGCTGCATCATCACCAAGGTTGATGAGGCGGCCAGTGTCGCACCGGCACTGGATGCCTGCCTGCGCCATGCTCTGACGCTGCACTACGTCACCAACGGCCAGCGTGTGCCGGAAGACGTGCACCTGCCCAACCGTTCCTACCTGTTGCACCGGGCCATGCGTTCGCCGGTCGATCCCGGCCAGCGGCCGCATGTCGAGGATCTGCCCGTGATGATGGCTGCGCGCAGCGCCTTGACGGGAGAGCGCCATGCTTGACGGGAACGATCAGGCCGAAGGCCTGCGCAAGATGCTTTCCGCGAGCCGTGTCAGGACCATCGCCGTGTTTGGCGCCCGTGCCGGCTGCGGAGCCACGACCATTGCGGTGAACCTCGGTGCGGCGCTGGCGGCGGCGGGACGCAGCGTGTTGCTCGTGGATGAACATTTCGGTCCGGGTAATGCCTGCGGCCTGCTCGGCGTGAGTACGCGTCTGGACCTGCGCCATGCCCTGAGCGGAGACAGCCTTTTTGCCGGCGTCGTGCATGGCCGGCCCTCGGGTTTGATGCTGCTGCCTGCGGCGAGCGGTGCCCGCGCCCTGGGCCGGATGTCGCCGGTGGCGCGCGAGCTGGCCGTGGCCGAACTGCGCATTTCAGACAGCTGGTGCGACATCGTGCTGGTGGATGCGCTGGCGCCTGCTGCGGGCCGCCGCGCGATGTTTGGTGCCGTGACACAGGAGGTGCTGATCGTGCTCGAAGCCAACCCGGTTTCGATCACCCAGGCCTATGCCACGATGAAACGGTTGCGCCGTGAGCACGGCATCGACCATTTCCGCGCGGTGATCAGCCGTGGCGCCGATGCTGCCGCGGCCGACCGTGCAGCGGCCAACCTGACCCAGGCGGCGCGCGGATTTCTCGACGCCACCGTCGAATACGCCGCCGCAATACCGCAGGATGCGGCTTTTGCCGCCGCAGCGTCGCGCGGTGCGCCGCTCGTCGAAATCGACCAGACGTCCCCGGCTTCGCGTGCTTTGCGCGCCCTGGCCCGGGATGTCCTGTCTTGGCCGGCGCGCCGCGGCGCTGCCGGTCCCGCACACCTGTTCCAACGATTCACCCAAACCGGCGCGCCGCGCCGGGCTGCCGCAGGAGGCTGAACATGTATGACTCCAGCAACGAAGTCGAGGTCGAACGCTATGTCCACAAGTTCGCGCCTCTGGTCAAACGCATCGCGCACCACATGATGGCGTCATTGCCTTCATCGGTTGAAATCGACGACATGATCCAGTCGGGCATGATCGGATTGCTTGATGCGGCACGCCGCTACACCGAAACCGAGGGCGCCCAGTTCGAGACCTACGCCGTGCAGCGCATCCGCGGCGCAATGCTCGACAGCCTGCGCCAGGCCGACTGGCTGCCGCGCTCGCTGCGCCAGTCACTGCGCCGCATCGAGGTGACGATCTCGCGCCTGGAGCAGGCACAGTGCCGCCCGCCGACCGAGAACGAACTGGCTGCCGCGCTGAACATGTCACTGGGTGACTACCAGCACCTGCTGCAGGAGGCGCGTGGTTACCAGCTGGTGTCGTACGAGGATTTCAAGGGTGGCGAGGACGAGTCATTCATCGACCGTTACTGCAGTGACGGCCGTCCCGACCCGCTGGCCTTCCTGACCGACCGCGCGCTGCGCGAGGAACTGGCGTCCGCGATCGACGATCTGCCGGAACGCGAGAAACGGGTGATGGGCCTTTATTACGAGCAGGAACTCAACCTGCGCGAGATCGGCGAAATCCTTGGCGTGAGTGAATCGCGGATCTGCCAGCTGCATACCCAGGCAATTGCCCGACTGCGCACCCGGCTGCGCGAAGCGGCCTGAACGCGGCATCTGCGCCCGCTGCGCGGGCGCGTGCCGGCATCCGGCACAAAATCCCTGGAAGTGATGGAACGGTGATGGAGCAGTCCGGGCCCGCAAGGCCGGACCGCGTCAGGCTGCGCCGAGTTTGCGCGAATCCCAGCCGCCGACGCTGCGGCCGTGGCTGCCGTAGAGGCTGCGCCCGGGCGGCGTGATTGCGGCAAGCGCGTTCTGGTTGGTCTGCAGGCGGTCGGAAATCAGCCGGCCATTGAGCAGGTTCAGCCGCCAGGCCTCACGGGTGGCGGCGAGCAGCAGCCGCCATTCACCGGCAGCCGCGGCGGCTTCATGGTCGGCATCCAGGCGCTGCCCGATGCCGGCATTGTCACCGGGAAGATTGAACTGGCGCAGCAGCGCCATGCGGCGTTCGCCGTGGCGGCTGAGGGTGGTGAGGGTTTCGGCTTTTGCGGCAAGTCCGCCGGCAACACGATCGGCATCACCGGCGACCAGTGCCTGCTGCTCTTCGCGCAGGCGCTGCACCAGCGTTTCGACCGCGGCACGTTCTTCGCGCAGAGCCCCGATCAGGGCCTGCAGCTGAATGCCGGTGAGTGCCATGTCCTGTTTCGCCGGTCCCGTTGAGCCTGTGCCTGTACTGATCAGGCTTTGTGCGAGTTGATCAGCTCGCGGACGGTGTCGAGCAGGCGGTCGGCAACCACGTCTGCGTTGACCTTGAAGCGGCCCTCGGCAATCGCCTGTTTGATTTCGGCGACGCGTGCGGCATCCACCACCTGGGTGTCACCAAGGCGGTTTTCGATTTCGCGCATCCGCGCCGACAGCGTGCTCAGTTGCACGTTCGAGCTGCCGCCGGGGGCGGCGTCGCTGCCACCGCTTTTCGGCTGCGTGCCTTTGTCATCGGTGACCGTATTGGTGGTCACCCGGCTGATGCCATTACCAGTGATTTTCATGATCGGATTCCTGTAAAGGATGAACTGCAATGCAGTTAACGGCATTGCTGCGGAGAACTTGAGGCCCTCCGCACGACGCCGTCATGAAACTTATTACGGCAACTTCGCCTACCGCCTTTAATATTTCGTAACCCATTGTTTTAATTCAATTATTTACTTCAACCACGCCATCGTGCCGGGCGATGCCATGCACCGTCTGGCCTGACGGGCCGCGGACCTGCACCACCTGACCCAACTGGGCCTGGGCGAGTGCCTTGCCTTCGGCCGAAATCTCGAAGCCGCGGCCGCGCGCCACCAGCTTCACGCTCTGACCCTGCTGGATCACGGTAGGGGCACGCAGCAGGTCGGCACGCAGGGGCTGGCCGGCAGCGAGCGGCGCCGTAGTGCTGCGCCCGATGATCTGGGAGGGATCCTGTGCGACCCCGGCCGGCAACAGCGCCAGATCACCGCTAGCCGGGGCCAGATCGCCGGCCGCAAGCATGTGGCCCGGTGGCAGCGGCCGAGCCGCGACCAGATAACTGCCCTGCACTTGCACCGTCACCGGCACATAGATCGTCCACGAAGCCGGCACCGAGCAGCGCACACCGACATGGGACTTGCCCCACAGCCGCGCACCCGGCGG
>JAIENU010000075.1 GCA_019751125.1 Burkholderiales bacterium
CGCGCGGCAGCGGCATTGGTGGCTGGTGACAGTGCCGGCTGCACGCAGCCGTCGAGCACCAGCATGCGCCGTTCGTGACCGCCGACCGGCCAGGGTCGGGCACGTGCCGGAGTTTCCGGCACCACGTCATCAAGCACCTTGGGCAGGATATTGCGTGCGATGCGTCCGGCAGCGAGCAGTGGATTGAATACCGCGGGTTTCGGAATCACCGCGGCCAAGGCCTGCCGCTGCAGTTTTGCAAAACCGCTGCGCGGCACCTGTTCTGCGACCACTGCACGGCCGATGTCGAGCAGCCGGCTGTAGTGCACGCCTGAAGGGCAGGTGGTTTCGCAGGAACGGCAGGTCAGGCAGCGGTCGAGGTGGAGCTGGGTTTTTTCGGTGGCCGGCGCGCCTTCGAGCACCTGCTTCATCAGGTAGATGCGGCCGCGCGGCCCGTCGAGTTCGTCACCGAGCAGCTGATAGGTCGGGCAGGTCGCGGTGCAGAAGCCGCAGTGCACGCACTTGCGCAGGATCGCCTCGGCCTCGCGACCCTGCGGCGTGTCCTTGATGAAGTCGGCGAGGATGGTTTGCATGCGTCAGAGGTCCGGATACATGCGGCCGGGATTGAGGATGCCCGCCGGGTCCATCGCCTGTTTCACGCGCTTGTGCAGTTTCATCAGTGCCGCCGGCAGCGGATGGAATACCGCCGTGCCGGGCTTGCCGCCGCGGAACAGCGTGGCGTGGCCTTCGCCACCGCGCGCTGCCTTGCGGATGCTCATCACGTCAGCATCGGAGCGCAGCCAGCGCAGCGCGCCGCCCCATTCGATGAGTTGTGTGCCGGGCAGTGTGAGTTCTGCCGTGGTGGAACGCAGCGACAGGCGCCACAGCGGTAGATTGTTGGCAGAATCACCGGCAAAGAAGGCATGACGCTGGTCGCGCAGATCACGCCAGAAAACATCAGCGCCGGCCAGTGTTTCGCCGCCGAGTGTCGCAGCCGCTGCTTTGACCGCGGCCTGTGCGCCGGCGAGGCGCAGATAAAGCTTGCCATCGGCATGGCAGGTGGCAGTCATCGGCAGCGGTTTGCCGGCCCATGTATTCATCAGGCGCAGTGCCTCGGCCTGTGAATGTTCCTGCACCAGTGTCAGCTCGGCTGGCGGCAGCGGCAGCACCTTCAGCGAGACCTCGAGGATCACGCCCAGCGTGCCCAGCGAACCGGTGGCGAGCCGCGACACGTCATAACCGGCGACGTTTTTCATCACCTGCCCGCCGAAACTCAGATCGGTGCCGCGGCCATCGAGCAGGCGCAGGCCGAGCACGAAGTCGCGTGCCGATCCGGCATAGGCGCGGCGCGGGCCGGAAAGTCCGGCGGCGATGCAGCCGCCAATGGTGCCGCCGCCACCAAACTGCGGTGGTTCGAAGCCGAGCATCTGGCCCTGTTCGCGCATCAGCGCTTCGATCTCGGCGAGCGGTGTACCGGCACGCGCGGTGATCACCAGTTCCGTGGGTTCATAGCTGATGATGCCGCGGTGGCCGGTGACATCGAGGGCCTCACCCTGCAGTGCGTGGCCATAGAAGGCCTTGCTGCCGCTGCCGCGAATCGCCAACGGGCGCCGGGCGTCGGCAGCGGCGCGGATGCTCTCCGCCAGCAGTTTCGGGGTGTCGCTCATCAGAAACGCGGCAGTTCCGGGAATTTTTCCTGTCCGGCATGCACATGCATGCGGCCGAATTCGGCGCAGCGCTGCAGTGTCGGCACCGCCTTGCCCGGATTGAGCAGGCCGTGCTCGTCGAAGGCGTGCTTCAGCGCGTGGAAGGCTTCGAGCTCGACGCTGCGGAACTGCACGCACATCGAATCGATTTTCTCGACTCCGACGCCGTGTTCGCCGGTGATGGTGCCGCCGACATCAATGCACAGCTTGAGGATTTCAGCGCCGAAATCCTCGGCACGCTGCAGCTGGCTGGCGTCGTTGGCGTCGTAGAGGATCAGCGGGTGCAGGTTGCCGTCGCCTGCGTGGAACACGTTGGCGCAGCGCAGGTCGTATTTCTTTTCCATTTCGGTGATGCCGCGCAGCACTTCGGCCAGCCGCTTGCGCGGAATGGTGCCGTCCATGCAGTAGTAGTCGGGGGAGAGCCGGCCCACTGCCGGAAACGCTGCCTTGCGCCCGGCCCAGAAACGCAGGCGCTCGCTTTCGTCCTGCGACACCCGCACCAGGTGCGCGCCGCTGTCGGCCATGATTTGTTCGATGCGCGCGATTTCCTCGGCAACTTCCTCGCGTGTGCCGTCGGATTCGCAGAGCAGGATGCCGGCGGCGTCCGTCGGGTAGCCGGCGTTGACGAAGGGCTCCACCGCCAGTGTCGCCGGCTGGTCCATCATCTCCATGCCGGCGGGAATGATGCCGGCGGCAATGACGTTGGCCACCGCCTGGCCGGCGCGGGCGACGTCATCGAAAGCGGCGAGCACCACCTGCGCGCATTCCGGGCGCGGCAGCAGCTTGACGGTGATTTCGGTGACCACGCCGAGCAGTCCTTCGGAGCCGGTCATCAGCGCCAGCAGGTCGTAACCCGCTGAATCCAGTCCGCCACCGCCGAGCTCGATGATCTCGCCCTCGATGGTGGCGACACGGATTTTCAGGATGTTGTGCACCGTGAGTCCGTACTTCAGGCAGTGCACGCCGCCGGAGTTCTCGGCGACGTTGCCGCCGATCGAGCAGGCGATCTGGCTCGACGGATCCGGTGCGTAATACAGGCCGTAGGCCGCGGCAGCTTCGGAAATCGACACATTGCGCACGCCGGGCTGCACCCGCGCGCTGCGCGAGGCCGGATCGATGCTGATGATGCTCATCAGTTTGGCCAGCGACAGCAGCACGCCGTTACCCAGCGGCAGTGCGCCGCCGGAAAGCCCGGTGCCGGCTCCACGTGCGGTGACCGGCACGCGCATCTGGTGGCAGGCTTCGAGGATGGCGCAAACCTGTTCCTCGTTTTCGGGCAGCGCCACCACCATCGGCACCTGGCGGTAGGCGGAGAGGCCGTCGCATTCGTACGGCGTCACGTCCTCGCGCTCGAACAGCACGTTCTGCGCCGGCATGAAGGCGCGCAGCGCGGCGCAGACTGCGCGCTGGCGTTCCAGGTCAACCGGCATCTTCTGCACGGGGGCATTCATGGCCGGATTCTATAGCAGTGACTCGATGACAGTGGCGCCGCGGCCTGTATCCAGCCAAATTGGTGGCGTTTTGTGCGAAACTCCGGTTCCCCAGCGCGAACTCCACGCCTCGGCTGCCGGAACACTGTTCCGGACTGCGCCGACCGGCCCGATGACGCGCCCTGTTGCCCTTTTCTGAACAAGAGAGATTCGCCATGACTGCATCCTCCCAACGCCGCGGCCCGCTGTCGCGTTTCCGTGTCATCGACCTGACCCGTGTGCGTTCCGGCCCGACGGCCGTGCGCCAGCTTGCCGACTGGGGCGCTGACGTGATCAAGATCGAGACGCCGCCTGGGCTCAACCTGTCCGATGGCTGGGGCGGCAAGCGCACTGGCGCCGACTTCCAGAACCTGCACCGCAACAAGCGCGGCTTCACGCTGAACCTGAAAGACCCGGACGGCCTGAAGATTTTCATGAAGCTCGCGGAAAAATCCGACGTCGTCGCCGAGAACTACCGTCCCGACGTGAAATTCCGCCTCGGCATCGATTACGAGTCGCTGAAAAAGGTCAACAAGAAGATCATCCTCGCCAGCATCTCCGGTTTCGGCCAGACCGGCCCTTATGCCAAGCGTCCGGGTTTCGACCAGGTCACCCAGGGCATGGGTGGTCTGATGGCGATCACCGGTGAGCCGGGCCGCGGCCCGATGCGCGCCGGCTGCGCGGTGTCCGATTCGGCATCGGGCCTGTACTGTGCGCTGGGCATCATGACCGCGCTGCTCGAGCGCGAGCAGTCGGGCGAGGGCCAGTGGGTTGAAGTCTCGCTGCTCAATGCGATGATCGCGCTGACCGATTTCCAGGCTGCGCGCTGGACAGTGGACCACGAGGTGCCCGAGCAGGCCGGCAATGACCACCCGACCTCGATTCCGACCGGCGTGTTCCAGACTGCCGACGGCTATATGAACATCGCCGCCGGCGACAACGAGATGTTTGCCCGCCTGTGCAAGGCGCTGGGTGCCGAAGGGCTGAACGAGAAGCCGGAATACAAGGACCGCGCCGCGCGCTCGAAAAACCGCGCCGCACTGAACCAGGAACTGCAGGCGCTGATGATCCAGAAAGACAAGGCACACTGGACCGCGCGTTTTGAGGAATGCGGCGTCGCCGGCGGCCCGATCTACAAGATGAACGAGGTCTTTGCCGATCCGCAGGTGATCTACAACCAGATGGCCGCGCCGATCCACATCCCCGGCGTTGGCGATGTCGCGGTGATCAACCAGCCGGTGCGCCTGTCGCGCACCCCGCACGAAATCCGCAGCGCCACCCCGGACTGCGGCCAGCACACCGACGAGATCCTGCGCGAGCTGGGTTATCGCGACGGTGACATTGCGGATCTGCACAAGCGCAACGTGGTTTGATGAAGGTTGTTGATTCAGTTGTAGTAAAACCACCCCCACCCTAACCCTGCTTCGCTTCAAGTGTGCCCTTGTCCCCCTCAGGGGGACCTCGGTGCCGCTTGACGGTAAGGTTGGGATGGGGGTGGTTCAGCAAGGGCCACATCAGGGTATTTTTGTCAGATCATTCATACCGATGATCCGCGTCATTTCCGAAGACACAGCCCTCAACCCGCCGGTATTCACCACGGTGATACCGGTGCGCTGGGGCGACATGGACGCTGAAGGCCATGTCAACAACACCGGCTTTTTCCGTTTCATGGAAGAGACCCGCATGCGCTGGGTGTCCGGCCTGGGTAT
>JAIENU010000137.1 GCA_019751125.1 Burkholderiales bacterium
GTGTTTGAGCGGGGCGGAAAAGGCCTGGGCTTTGACGGAAGCAATACGGGTCACGGTGAAAATCCTTTATCAAAAATCTACGAATATCGCTGTCACTAACTGTCACTGATCTACTGCTGGCAACAAAACTACCCTACCCTTGCGAGCCGCCGAGCAGCACAACTTCGCCGGGGGTAGCCCGGCGGCTAGTCACTTTCTCTTGCTTCGCCAAGAGAAAGTAACCAAAGAGAAGGCGACCCTGGTTCGCTGGCCCTGCGGGCTCCCCTGCGCTGCTCGCCAAGTCAGGCGGCTGCGGAACTCGCTCTTGCCGCTGTGCGGCAAGAGCTCAGACAGTCCTCGCCGACTTCCCCTGACCCGGCTACGCTGCTCGGCAGCTCACAAGGGGGGCACAAACCGCCTGGGGTGCACAAATTTGCAATAACACAATAACAATCAACTACGCCGCCAAGTCGTGCCTTGTGCACTGTCTTCAAGAACAACCCCGGCATCAAGCAACACCTTGCGGATGCGGTCGGCTTCGGCAAAATTCTTGGCCTTCTTGGCGGCCGCACGCGCGGCGATTTCAGCCTCGATGCGCTGTGGCGTCCATTCGCCTGCAGCGGGACCACCCTGCAGGAAGGCATCGGGATCCCGCTGCAGCAGGCCGAGCTGGCCGGCCAGCGCCTTCAGCAGGCCCGCGGTCCGGGCATCGGCCGAGCGGTTGACCTCGTTGGCGAGTTCGAACAGCACCGCCACCGCCTCCGGGGTGTTGAAATCGTCGTCCAGCGCCACCTTGAAACGCGCCGCCTGCGGCTGCGACCAGTCGATGGCGGTGGTTTCCGCCTTCGCCGCTTTCAGCGCGGTGTAAAGCCGGGTCAGCGCCTGCCGTGCATCATCGAGGTGGGCATCGGAATAATTCAGCGGGCTGCGGTACTGGGCACGGATGATGAAAAAGCGCACCACCTCGGCGTCGTACTTGGCGAGGATCTCGCGCACCGTGAAAAAATTGCCCAGCGACTTCGACATCTTCTCGTTGTCGACGCGGACAAAGCCGTTGTGCATCCAGTAATTGACGAAGTTGCAGCCATGCGCCCCTTCGGACTGGGCGATTTCATTCTCATGGTGCGGGAACTGCAGGTCCTGGCCGCCACCGTGGATGTCGAACTGTTTGCCGAGCAGCGAACCCGACATCACCGAGCACTCGATGTGCCAGCCCGGACGGCCCGGACCCCAGGGGGACTCCCAGGACGGCTCGCCCGGCTTGGCACGTTTCCACAGCACGAAGTCGAGCGGATCCTGCTTCGCGGCATCCACCGCGACACGTTCACCGGCGCGCAGGTCTTCCAGCGACTTGCCGGAAAGCTTGCCGTAGCCCTCGAACTTGCGCACCGCGTAGTTCACATCACCGTCGGCGGCCTGGTAGGCGTAACCCTTGCCCTGCAGCGTGGTGATCATCTCGAGCATGCCCTGGACATACTGGGTGGCGCGCGGCTCGTGGTCGGGCCGCTGCACGCCCAGTGCGGCCGAGTCCTCGTCCATTGCGGTGATGAAACGCTCGGTGAGCTGGCCCATGGTCTCGCCGTTTTCCTGGGCGCGCTTGATGATCTTGTCGTCGATGTCGGTGATGTTGCGCACATAGGTGACGTCGTAACCCGAGGCGCGCAGCCAGCGCTGCACCACGTCGAACATCACCATCACCCGGGCATGGCCGAGGTGGCAGTAGTCGTAGACCGTCATGCCGCAGACATACATGCGCACCTTGCCGGGCTCGATCGGCCTGAATTCCTGCTTGTCGCGGGCAAGCGTGTTGTAGATTTTCAGCATGGGATAGTCGTCGCGGGAGATTGCCGGGCGGTGACTCGGGCGATACAGGTCGCCAAGCCCCCTGCGGCCGGCCCCGGCCCTGTGCAGGCCGAGGTTGAATTAGTGCTTGTTCTTGGTAAAATCGAGAAAATTCAAGGACTAAAGTCTTTATCGAGAGCGATGTTCCAGTGAAAAAAATCACCACACAAAACATCAATCCCGTGACCTCAATGACCGCCGGAATCATAACACGATGACCCTGAAACTGGCCGCCGCGCGGCTTGCCGTAATCCTTGGATTGCTCGCCATTGCCAGCCCGGCATGGAGCCAGGCTGACGAACTGCAGGACGCCCAGCAACTGCTCAAGCAGGGGCAGGCTGACAAGGCGCTCGAACGGGTCGATCAATACCTGAAGTCACGCCCGAAGGATGCACGCGGCCGTTTCCTGCGCGGCATCGTGCTCACCGAGCAGAACAAGCCGAACGACGCGATCCGCGTCTTCACCGAGCTCACTCAGGACTTCCCGGAACTGCCCGAGCCGTACAACAACCTGGCGGTGCTGCACGCTTCGCAGGGCCAGTACGACAAGGCCCGTGCCGCACTCGAAATGGCGATCCGCACCCATCCCAGCTACGCCACCGCCCACGAAAACCTCGGCGACATCTACGCCAAGATGGCAAGCCAGGCCTATGACAAGGCGCTGCAGCTCGACAAGGCCAATCAGGGCGCGCAGACCAAGCTCAACCTGATCAAGGACCTGTTCTCGAACACGCGTCCGACGCGGGTCGCCACGGTGACCTCGCCAAAACCGGCACCGGCTGCGACACCAGCACCGCCGCCGGTGGTTGCCACGGCGCCGGCGCCCGCACCGGCACGTCCTGCCACCACCATCACCCCGCCCGCGCCGCCCGCCAAGGAAGCGCCGAAGCCTGCGGCAAAGGAAGCGCCAAAAGAAGCTGCAAAAGAAGCGCCCAAGGAAACCGCCAAGCCCGCCCCGGCAGCCGGCGACGAAACCGCTGCCGTGCTGCGTGCCGTCGAACGCTGGGCTGCCGCCTGGTCGGGCAACGATGTCGAAGGTTATCTGTCGCGTTATGCGCCGGGCTTCAAGCCGGCCGACGGCGAATCGCGCAAGGCCTGGGAGGCCGAGCGCCGCGAGCGCATCGCCAAGCCGCGCAAGATCGAGGTCAAGGTCGAGTCGCCGAAAGTGACCTTCAAGGACGCCAATACCGCCTCGGTCAGCTTCCGCCAGCACTACCGCTCCAATACCTTCAAGGCTTCGGCAGGCAAGACCCTGGTACTGATCAAGTCAGGTGATCGATGGCTGATCCAGCAGGAACTCGTCGGCGGATGAAAAAACCGCTGCTTGGCTGCGCCGTCGCCACGGCGCTGCTGGCTACCGCACTGACGCCCTCCTCGACCACACTGGCGCTGGGCAACCGCCCGCTGTCCTCGCTCACCGGCGGATATGGCCAGCCCGCGGGCAAACGCGGCGCCGTTGCGCCCGAGGCGATGCTGGCGCAGACCCTGCTGGCGATCACCAGCTCGCAATTCGACATCGCGCTCACCGAAATCGACCGCGTGCTCGAGCAATATCCGAATTTCCGCCTCGCCCACCTGATCAAGGGCGACCTGCTGATGGCGCGGGTGCGGCCGATCAGCAACATCGGCGAAGCCTCTGCGGCACCGGCAGACCGCATCGCCGACCTGCAGGACGAAGCTCGCGCACGCCTGACCCGCCACCAGTCCGAACGTCCGCTGCAGAAAGTCCCGCGCTATCTGGTCGAAATGGAGCCGGAGCAGAAATACGCGCTGGTGGTCGATGTCTCGAAATACACGCTGTATGTATTCGAGAACGACAAGGGCAGGCCGCGTTACGTCGCCGACTACTACACCACCATCGGCCGCAACGGCGCCGAAAAACTGCGCGAGGGTGACAAGAAAACGCCGCTTGGCGTCTACCACGTCACCGGCAACCTGCAGCGCGATTACCTGGTGAAGACCTACGGCAACCAGAGTACGCTGTACGGCGATGGCGCCTTCCCGCTGAACTACCCCAACGACTGGGACCGCCGCCTCGGCCGCAGCGGCCACGGCATCTGGCTGCACGGCGTGCCCTTCGACACCTACAGCCGGCCGCCGCGCGCCAGCGACGGCTGCGTGGCACTGACCAATGAAGACCTGCTGGCCGTGGGCAAGCATGTGCAGGTCGGCATGACCCCGGTGATCATTTCACCGAAGGTGGAATGGGTGGAGGCCAAGGCCGCGCAGTCCACGCGTGAGGACCTGCGCAAGTCGCTGGACCAGTGGCGTGTCGACTGGGAAAGCCGTGACACCGACCGCTATCTGCGCCACTACTCGGGCAAATTCAGTGCCGGCAAACAGGACCTCGCCTCGTGGTCGCAGCAGAAACGCAGCGTCAACGCCAACAAATCCTGGATCAAGGTCAAGGTTGATCGCGTCAGCATGTTTCTCTACCCCGGCAACGAAGACCTCGCCGTGGTGACTTTCGAACAGCATTACAGCAGCAACAACCTCAACAACCAGATGCGCAAGCGCCAGTACTGGCAGCGCGAAGGCGGCACCTGGCGCATCATCCACGAAGGCGCCGCCTGATTCATCATAACTAATTGTTTTTATTGAATAAAATGACCAGACTCCGCTTTCTCGCCAGCCTCATTGCCGGCACTCTGCTGTGCGCCCTGATGGCGCTGCCGGCACATGCCGCCAACCCGCGCGTCGAAGTGCGCACCTCTATGGGCAGCTTTGTGATCGAGCTCTACCCCGACAACGCACCGAAGACCGTGGAGAACTTCCTGCAGTACGTGAAGGATGGTTTCTACAACGGCACCATCTTCCACCGCGTGATTCCCGGCTTCATGGTGCAGGGCGGCGGCTTCACGCCGAAAATGCAGGAAAAACCGACACGCGAAAAAATCCGCAATGAAGCCGGCAACGGCCTGCGCAACGCGGTCGGCACGGTGGCCATGGCGCGCACCAAGGATCCGCATTCGGCGACCGCGCAGTTTTTTGTCAACGTCGCCGAGAACGACTTCCTCGACTTCAAATCACCGGACGAGAACGG
>JAIENU010000156.1 GCA_019751125.1 Burkholderiales bacterium
CGCACGCGCGCGATGTAGGCGGCGCGTTCGGTGACCGAGATCGCGCCGCGGGCATCGAGCAGGTTGAAGCTGTGTGAACACTTCATCACCATCTCGTAGCCGGGCAGCGCGAGGCCGGCTTCAAACAGGCGCTTGGCTTCACCCTCGAACTGGCCGAACTGCTGCAGCAGGATATCGACATTGGCCTGCTCGAAGTTGAAGGTGGATTGCTCGACCTCGTTCTGGAAATAGACGTCGTGGTAGCGCACACCCGGCGCCCATTCAAGGTCGTAGACACTTTCCTTTTGCTGCAGGTACATCGCCAGGCGCTCGAGGCCGTAGGTGATCTCGCCCATGACCGGCTTGCAGGCGATGCCGCCGACTTCCTGGAAGTAGGTGAACTGGGTGACTTCCATGCCGTTCAGCCACACTTCCCAGCCCAATCCCCAGGCGCCCAGCGTCGGTGATTCCCAGTCGTCCTCGACGAAGCGGATGTCGTGCTGCTTCGGATCGATGCCGATTTCACGCAGCGAGCCGAGGTAGAGCTCGAGGATGTCGGGCGGCGAGGGTTTGAGCACGACCTGGTACTGGTAGTAGTGCTGCAGGCGGTTCGGGTTTTCGCCGTAGCGGCCGTCCTTGGGGCGGCGTGAAGGCTGCACATAGGCGGCCTTCCACGGTTCCGGGCCGATCGCTCGCAGGAAGGTCGCGGTGTGGAAGGTGCCGGCGCCGACTTCCATGTCATAGGGCTGGAGCAGGGCGCAGCCCTGACGATCCCAGTACTGGTTCAGTTTGAGGATGATTTGCTGGAAGCTGAGCATGTTGCGGATGTGCTGCGGCCGGAGTGCGGTAAGTGCCGAATTTTACAGGGATTATCCCCGTGAGCCAAAGACGCGCAGGGGCAGTTGCGCGGAGTCAGGTGCGGCTGCGTTTGCCTGCAATCAGCGTGGCGGCAATGGCCAGTATGCAGAGCAGCAGCGCGGCGTTATTGCCCCAGCGCACGAAGGGGGTTGTGCCGCTGCGGCCCATCACCTCGCGGGTGATCACCGCTTCGCTGAATTCCGGTGCGCTGGCTTCAACACGGCCATCGGCGGCAATCACCGCGGTGACGCCGGTGTTGGTGGCGCGCAGCATCGGCCGCCCGCTTTCCAGCGCCCGCATCTGCGCGATCTGCAGGTGCTGCTGCGGCGCCAGCGAACGGCCGAACCAGGCGACGTTGCTGACGTTGACCAGCAGGGTCGCCTGCGGCAGCTGGCGGATGATTTCCTCGCCGAAGGCATCTTCATAGCAGATGTTTACCGCGACCTGTTCGCCGGCGACGGCCAGCGGCTGCTGCATCGTGCCGCCGCGGGCGAAGTCCTGCAGCGGTATCGCCAGCTGATCGACGATGAAGCCGAGCAGCGGCCGCAGCGGGATGAATTCGCCGAAGGGCACCAGGTGGTCCTTACGATAAAACTGCGGCGGCGCGCTGCCCAGCGACACCACGCTGTTGTAATAACCGCCGCCGGGAATGCGTTCGGGTATGCCGAGCAGCAGGTCGCCGCCGTTGGCGCGTGCGTGCGCGGCGAGGGCCTCAAGGTAATTGCGCGGCACTTCGTTCAGGAACAACGGCAGCGCGGTCTCCGGCAGCACGATCAGCTGCGCGGAACTTTCGCGCACCAGGCGCAGGTAGTGTTCGAGCGTCGCGCGCAGCTGGTCTTCTCGCCATTTCTGATCCTGGGCGATGTTGCCCTGGATCAGGCTCACCCGAAGTGGTCGGCCGGTGGCTTCGGTCCAGCTCACGGTTTTTAACGCCGCGCCGCAAATCCACAGTAAGAGCAGCCCGGAAAACAGCGGCAGCAGTACACGCGGCCGCTGCCACAGGCGCGTGTGCAGCATCCAGGCCAGTGCGGCGGCGGTGGCGAGCAGCATGAAGGTCAGTCCATGCAGGCCGAGCAGCGGGGCATAACCGGCGAGCGGACTGGCAGGCGCCAAGCTGTAGCCGGGGTTCAGCCAGGGGAAACCGGTCCACAGCCAGCCGCGCAGCCATTCGAGCAGCGTGAATGTGGCGGGCAGGAACAGCATCCAGTTCAGCGCCGGCGGCAACGCGAAACGGCGTCCGAGATAACCGGCCAGCGTCGGGTGCAGCGCGAGATAGGCGCAGAACAGCAGCGTGACCGCTGCAGCCAGCGGTGCGGGCATCGCGCCGAAGGTGTGCAGGCTGACATAGACCCAGGACACGCCGCCGACAAACCAGCCGAGGCCGAAGGCGAAGCCGAGCATGGCGGCATCACGCGCGCTGGCGGCGCGCATCCACAACAGGAACAGGCCGCCGAAACTCAGCAGCGCCAGCGGATACAGGGCGAGTGGCGCGTAGGCCGCGACATTCAGTGCGCCCAGCGCGGCTGCTGCGGCGCGAAGTCTCCAGCGTTGTGATCGCGCCTGCATTGGGTATGGATTAAATTATCAACAAAAACAATGGCTTGCAAAATGCGGCGTCAGGGTGCTGGTTTGTCCAGCTTTTTGGCGACCTGCAGCAGGTAAATGCGCCGGCTGTCGGCGCGCAACACGCGGAAATTCAGCGGCTCGATCAGCAACTGCTCGCCGCGCTTGGGTACGCGGCCGAAGCGTTTGAGCACCAGTCCGCCAACGGTGTCGAATTCCTCGTCGTTGTAACTGGTGCCGAAGGCTTCGTTGAAATCGGCGATCTCGGTCAACGCCTTGACGCGGTAGATGCCGCGCTTTTCCTGGACGATGTTGTCCTCGGCCTCGTCGAAATCGTATTCGTCCTCGATGTCGCCGACGATCTGCTCGAGCACGTCCTCGATGGTGATCAGGCCGGCAACGCCGCCGTATTCATCGACGACGATGGCGATGTGGTTGCGGTTCTTGCGGAATTCCTTGAGCAGCACGTTGAGCGGCTTGGATTCGGGGATGAACACCGCCGGGCGCAGCATGTCGCGCACGTCGAATTCCTCCTCGCCGGCGTAGTAACGCAGCAGGTCCTTGGCGAGCAGGATGCCGATCACGTCGTCCTTGTTCTCGCCGATCACCGGGAAACGCGAATGCGCGGTCTCGATGACAAAGGGGATGAAGCGGTCGGGCGGCTCGTTGACATCGATGACGTCCATCTGCGCGCGCGGCACCATGATGTCGCGCGCCTGCATTTCGGACACCTGCAGCACGCCTTCGATCATCGCCAGGCCGTCGGCGTCGAGCAGGTTGTTGTCGTGTGCGGAATGCAGCAGCGACAGCAGCTGCTCGCGGTCTTCGGGTTCGCGCAGCAGGAAGGCCGACAGGCGTTCGAGCAGGGTGGGTTGCTTGGTGGATTCGTCCATGGGCATTTCAGCGATTGAATCAGCGGCTGCGGAGGGGCTGCGGTGGTGCCTTGTAGGGGTCAGGATAACCGAAGGCGGCGAGCAGGGTGCGTTCGCGGCGTTCCATCACCCTGGCGTCGTTTTCAGATTCATGGTCATAGCCCTGCAGGTGGAGCAGGCCGTGCACCACCATGTGCGCGTAATGCGCGGCCACCGGTTTTCTCTGGGCACGGGCTTCGCGGGTGATCACCGGCGCGCACAGCGCGATGTCGCCGGCGAGTGGCGCGTGGTCACGGAACACGAAGGTCAGCACGTTGGTGGCGTAATCCTTGCGACGGTAGCTGCGGTTGAGCAGCCGGCCCTCGGTGGCGCCGACGATGCGGATGGTGACCTGCGCTTCTGCAGCGAGTGCCGCGCGTGCCCAGCGACGGATGCGCGCGGCAGTGGGCACATTCCTCGCGGTCGAGGCGTTCTGCACCGTGATTTTCGGGCTGCGCGGGGGCGTGCGGGTCATTCGGCGGATCAGTCAGGTTTTGCCGTCTTGGTGTGGCGGTCGTAGGCGTTGACGATGCGCTGCACCAGCGGGTGGCGCACGACATCGGTCGAGTCAAAATAAGTGAAGGCGATGCCGCGCACCTTCTTCAGCACCGCCTGTGCTTCGACCAGCCCGCTGATCATGCCCTTGGGCAGGTCGACTTGGGTCACGTCGCCTGTGATCACCGCCTTGCTGCCGAAACCGATGCGGGTGAGGAACATCTTCATCTGCTCGCGCGTGGTGTTCTGCGCCTCGTCGAGGATGATGAAGGCCTTGTTCAGCGTGCGTCCGCGCATGAAGGCGAGCGGCGCGATTTCGATCGCCTGGCGCTCGAACATCTTGGCCACCTTGTCATAACCCATCAGGTCGTACAGCGCGTCATAGAGCGGCCGCAGATAAGGATCGACCTTCTGCGCCATGTCACCGGGCAGGAAACCCAGGCGTTCGCCGGCCTCGACCGCGGGCCGGACCAGGATGATGCGTTGAACCGCTTCGCGCTCCAGCGCATCCACCGCGCAGGCCACGGCGAGATAGGTCTTGCCGGTGCCGGCGGGGCCGATGCTGAAGGTGATGTCGTGTTTCTGGATGTTGAGCAGGTATTCGTTCTGGCGCGGCGTACGGCCATGCAGATCCTGCTTGCGGGTGATCAGTGCCGGCGCCGGGATCGCGGCATGGGCGGGTCCCTGGTGCCCGGCTTCGATCAGCGTCAGCTGCACGGTATCCAGCGACAGCGGATCCGCCGCCTTTTCATAGAAGTTGCGCAGCACCTGCACCGCAATGCGCGTGCGCTCGACGGTGCCGGTCAGCGCAAAATGTTCACCGCGGCGGGTGATGCCGACGTCCAGCGCGGTTTCGATCTGGCGAAGGTTTTCGTCCAGAGCGCCGCAGAGATTGGCGAGACGGTGGTTGTCGACCGGCGTGAAACTGATTTCAGCGGATTTCAATGGGTGGCAATGCTGTCGTTGGTGACCGTTTCGCCGCGCAGCGTGTGCGCCAGCGCGTCGGTGACGGTGATTTCGGTGAAGGTGCCGATCAGCTCGCGCGGTCCCGCAAAATTGATGACGCGGTTGTTGTCGGTGCGTGCGGCCAGTTCGGCGGCATTGCGGCGCGCGATGCCTTCGACCAGCACGCGCTGCCGGGTGCCGACCATGCTGCGGCTGATGGCATGGGCCTGCGCGTC